>NZ_JBNKFS010000003.1:0-234160 GCF_050289425.1 Sedimenticola sp.
GGCGGGGGTGTCTGACTGAAGAGCCAACTCCCTGAGTCGGTTTGAGTTGGAGCTGTTGGGCGAGCCCACTACCAGAACTAAGTCGCACTGCTTGGCTAGCTCCTTGACGGCATCCTGGCGGTTTTGGGTAGCGTAGCAGATGTCGTTCTGTTTTGGGCCCTGAATCTCCGGGAAGCGCTCCTTCAGGGCCTTGATGACCTTGGCCGTGTCGTCCATGGAGAGGGTGGTTTGGGTGACGAACGCGAGGTTTTCGGGATCCTTGATTTGCAGATCCGCTACATCGTCGGCGGTCACCACCAGATAGATGCCACCGCGACCGCCTTGGTTATTGTATTGCCCCATGGTTCCTTCCACTTCCGGGTGGCCTCGGTGGCCAATCAGGATCACTTCATGACCGTTTTTGCTGTGTCTCGCCACTTCCAGGTGCACTTTGGTGACCAGCGGGCAGGTGGCGTCAAATACCTGTAGTTTGCGTCGCTCCGCCTCGCTCCGCACGGCTTGGGCGACGCCGTGGGCACTGAAGATGACGGTGCTGTCTGGCGGAATCTCGTCCAGTTCGTCGACAAATATGGCACCGGCCTTTTTTAAGCTGTCCACCACATAGCGATTGTGCACCACTTCGTGGCGCACATAAATGGGAGCGCCGAATATCGCCAGGGCGCGTTCCACGATCTCGATGGCGCGATCGACCCCGGCGCAAAATCCACGGGGATTGGCGAGTAGTATTTCCATGAGTGACTTGTCCGGTTCTATTCAGGGTTGTTAACGCTGATGATCTCGACAGTAAAGACGATATCATGCCCAGCCAGTGGATGGTTGAAGTCGACCTTCACCTGCTCATCGTCCAGTTCCTGAACGATGCCGGCCAATTCATCCCCGGCCGGCGTGGCGAAACTGACGACCAATTCAGGTTCCAACGCCATATCTGCCGGGAAGGCGCTGCGGGGCATGGAATAAGCCTTCTCTTCATCCCGTGGACCAAAGGCGTTATCCACCTCCAGGATGAGCGACTGTTTCTCTCCCGGCTTCAGCCCGTAAAGGGTCTTTTCAAGGTTTTCTGTCAGGTTGCCGGTGCCCAGGGTGAGCGTAACCGGTTCATCGTCAAAAGTGGTGGTAATGACTGTGCCGTCACACAAGGCGATCGCGAAGTGTAGGGTTACTTCGCCACTTGGAGTGATTTCCGGGGTCTGTTCAGACAAGGTAGTGATTCCGTATAGGTTGTAAATGGAGCTCGATACTATCGAGACGGCACAAGGGTTCAGAGATCCTTGCACCAATAGACCTCTTCGCCGCCATCCAGCCGGGCCAGGACCCGTGCGACAACAAACAGTAGATCGGAGAGTCTGTTGAGATATCTAAGGCCGGTCTGGTTGACCGATTCATGTTCATCTTTGGCTAGTTGTGTCAGTCGTCGTTCGGCGCGGCGACAGACCGCCCGGGCGTGGTGGCAACTGGCGGAGAGTAAGTTGCCGGCTGGCAGGATGAACTCCTGTAGCGGTGGTAGCTGTTCGTTTAGCTGATCCAGGTGTTGTTCCAGTCCTGTCACTGCCGCGTCGCTCATGACGCTATAGCCCGGCATGGCCAGCTCGCCGCCCAGATCAAACAGGCGATGTTGGATCCCGGTCAGCAGCTGTTCGATCTCAGTAGGCGGGCCCTGGGTGATCAGGATGCCGATCAGGCAATTCAATTCGTCAATGGTGCCGATCGCCTCAATACGCGCGTTATTTTTTTCGACCCTTCGGCCGTCACCCAGTCCGGTTGTTCCCTTGTCGCCGGTGCGGGTGTAGATCTTGGAGAGTCTGTAGCCCATGTTTCTCGTGTCTGCCTGGATAGTGGGGATCAGATTATAGCAAGTGACACGCAGGGCGTCTTTGGGATTGATTGGCGGCTGGTTTATGGGGCTATTGCAATAATTTCAATAAGGCGTATGATTTTCTTAATCTAATAATTTATGTAAGTTGCATATCTATATGATTAATAAAGACTATGCGTTGTTTAGTGAGCTGCCGCTATACGAGGTGAAAGAACTGAGTATGGAGGAGGCGCTGCTAGTCCTGGCGGCGGAGAAAGAGTCTCTGCAGCAGACAATATGTTTGTCGGTGCTGATGCCGGAGCGTTGTTCGGCACAAGTGGTATCGCTTTCGGCCGGATCAGCGGCCGCCTGACCGGTATTTCTGTCGGCCGGAGACGTGGTTACCGTTTCGTCAGGAGAGCAGTTCTTGAGTGATGAAGAGATAGCCAAGGACACTGAGTAAAACGGCAATGCTGGCATATTGAAGGATGATGCAGATGCCTGGAAGGCTGTTACACGCTTTGCTGAAACCACACAACTTGCAATTTTTCAAACGATTACCTCCTAACTGCTGCCCCTGATTTAATCATGGTCTGGGGTCTACCTGTCGCTCGCTATCCTCTCATATCCACGGATTTAAACACCCTGTATAAATGCTTATTTATCCATAAGTTATATTTATTCTTGTGATTGACTGAAGGGACCTGTCTATGACCGGTACAAACGATAAGGCTGGTTGGCAGTCACATCAATGAGCAGGCCCGCCTATGCTATTTGGCCTTGGCGGACCTATTCAGATAAAAAACCAGGGGCTATTTTAACGAGGCCGATGGGGTAGAATTGGCAGTTAACTGGCGCTGATACCAGAGTGGGTCAGAAACCTAGCCGATTGAGGAGTATTAAGATGCTGATTGAAGGGCCCATGAATATCACCATTTCTGATCCGGCCGATGGTCAGGGCAAGGTGTTGGTGATCCTGTTTACCCCGGAATTCCAGGCATTGTCACTGGAAGAGCAAGGTAAACAGTTTCAGGACTACATGACCCTGTTATCCGGGCATATGCATTCTACCGATAGTGTTGATGAGCGAAACCGGGCGGGCATGGCGATTATCTACCAATTCGCCGATCAGCTATTACCCCATATCATCAGTGGTGACCTGGCGCTGGAGGAGCGGATTGTGTTGCAGATTCGTCAAGCGTCGCAGGCGGTTGCCCTGACCGACCTGCTTGCCTCAAAACCCAACTGATCGCATGAGTAATCCTTCACCCCAGGTCGGTTTTGTCAGTTTGGGCTGTCCGAAAAATCTGGTTGATTCTGAGCGCATACTCACCCAGCTTCGGGCCGAGGGCTACGATATTGCCTACAGCTATGAAGGGGCCGACTTGGTGGTGGTCAACACCTGCGGTTTTATCGATGCGGCGGTGGAAGAGTCGCTGGAAACCATCGGTGAAGCGCTGAACGAGAATGGCCGGGTGATTGTTACCGGCTGCCTCGGCGTCAAGGAGGATGAGGTGCGTACGGTGCATCCGGGTGTGTTGGCGGTTACGGGCCCCCACGCCTATGAGGCGGTGATGGAGGCGGTGCATGCTCACCTGCCGGCGCCCCATGATCCCTACACCAGCTTGGTGCCGCCTCAAGGGGTGAAGCTGACGCCGCGTCATTATGCCTACCTGAAGATATCCGAGGGGTGTAACCACCGTTGCACTTTCTGCATCATTCCGCAATTGCGCGGGGATCTGGTGAGTCGCCCGGTAGGGGAAGTGGTCAGGGAGGCGGAGAACCTAGTCAGTGCCGGTGTCAGAGAACTGCTGGTGGTGTCACAGGACACCAGCGCCTACGGCGTGGACCTCAAGTACCGCACCGATCTCATCGGTGGGAAGTTATTGAAAACCCGGCTGAAGGAGTTGGCGACGGCACTGGGGGAGCTGCCGGCGTGGACCCGGCTGCACTATGTTTATCCCTATCCCAGCGTGGACGATCTGATCCCACTCATGGCCGAGGGGCATATCCTGCCCTATCTGGATATGCCGCTGCAGCATGCCAATAGCGCTATCCTGAAGGCGATGCAGCGTCCGGCCGCCAGTGAAAAGGTGCTGGAGCGGATCCGCCGCTGGAGGGAGATCTGCCCGGAGCTTACCCTGCGCAGTACCTTTATTGTCGGATTCCCGGGCGAAACCGATGCAGCGTTCGACGAGTTGCTGGCATTTCTGGAAGAGGTGCGACTGGATCGCGTTGGCTGCTTCACTTATTCGCCGGTAGAGGGGGCAACGGCCAATGCATTGGACGGCGCGGTGCCCGAGTCCCTCAAGCAGGAGCGACTGGAACGTTTTATGGCGCTGCAGGAGCAGATCAGCCGTGAACGGTTGGCCGAGAAAGTGGGCAAACAGATAATTGTACTGGTGGATGGGGTGACCGAAGAGGCGGTGTTCGCGCGCAGTTCCTCCGATGCACCGGAGATCGATGGTAATGTGTTGATTGCGGGCGGTTGGGATCTGGAACCGGGCGATTTTGTAGAGGTAAAGATCACCGGCTCGGACGCACACGATCTGTACGCCGAACCGGTGTTATAGCCGGGAGTTCAAGCGGTCTTCGCGCCCAGCGCCTTGAGGATGTTGGCCAACGGGCAGAAGCCGGTAAAGGCGGACTGGAACAGGTTGACGCCGACAAAGGCGGTGAACCAGTGCCAATGGGTGCTATGGAAAATCGGGCTCTGTTCCCAGCCGAGTGCCAGGCTGAGCAGGATAAAGAATCCGGCAAAGGCGAGAATCATACGGTCGACGGTCATGTTATACCTTCCTCTATTCGGGGTGTTCGGGCGAAGGGTATCGCCCTTAAAATGAAAAATACATTAGCATATTCTAATATATTGTCAAATCCATTATGGAGTCCCGGGGTGTGAACAGGGCAGTGGACGGCCACAGGAGGCTGATCGAACGGTTACGGGATCCGGCATGTTGGCCGGATGAGGTGGGGCCGGACCTGGTGATCGAGACCCATATCTCCACCGTTCTGCTGGTTGGCCGGTTCGCTTACAAAATCAAGAAGCCGCTGAACCTCGGCTTTCTCGATTTCTCTACCCTGACGCTACGGCACCATTTCTGTGAAGAGGAGATACGCCTCAACGGACGTCTGGCTCCCGATGTCTATCTCGATGTGGTACCCATCAGCGGCACGCATGATGCGCCACGGCTTTTCGGTAAGGGGAGGGCCATTGAGTATGCGGTGCGTATGCGTCGGTTTGATCAGGCCGGGCTGCTGTCGGAACACCTGGATCGGGTTACGCCGATGGTGATCAACCGTTTGGCCGAGCGTCTGGCCGCGTTTCATACGGCTATCGATACCGCGGATAGCGGTACCGAGTACGGTGATCCGGGGCGGGTGCCGCTTCCCATGCGGGAGAACTTTATCCAGATACGCGCCCTGATCCAGGATCGGACGGTTTTATCCCTGTTGGAGCAGCTTGCCGACTGGACCGAGCGGCGGTTTGAACAACTTGAACCGCTACTGCGTGAACGCAAGCTTGGCGGATTTATCCGTGAGTGCCACGGCGACCTGCACCTGGGTAATATCGCGCTGGAGGGGGATGACCTGCTGATCTTCGACGGTATCGAATTCAATCCGGCACTGCGCTGGATCGACGTAATCAGCGAATTGGCGTTCCTGCTGATGGACCTGGATGAAAAGGGTTTGCAAGCGCTCTCCCAGCGTCTGTTAAACCGCTACCTGGAGTTGAGCGGAGACTACACAGCTTTGCCCCTGCTGCGTTTCTACCAGGTTTACCGGGCCATGGTGCGGGCCAAGGTCACGGCGATTCGACTTGCGCAGGGGGATCTGTTACCGGCCGAGCATGCGCGTCTGGATGCCGAGTTCAACGCCTATCTGCAATTGGCCCGGCGTTATACGGCGAGCGGCAGCGGCGGGGTGATCATTACCCACGGATTTTCTGGATCGGGCAAGAGCACCGGGACCCTGACCTGTCTTGAGCAGTTGTCGGCGGTGCGGGTACGCTCGGATGTGGAGCGCCGCCGCCTGGCCGGCATCGCCGCCGACCAGGCGAGCCATTCGGTAACGGATGGGGGGATCTATCAAGTCGATTTTTCGAGGCGCACCTATGCGCGGCTGGAGCAACTGGCTGGCGCGATTGCCGAGACCGGCTGGGTGGCGATCGTGGATGCCACCTTTCTGCGCCGGGACCAACGGCAACGCTTCCAGCAACGGGCAGAGGCGCTGCAGATACCTTTCCTGATCCTTGATTTTCGTCTGCCGGAGGCGCAACTGCGTCAGCGCATCGCCAAGCGTCAGCGGCAAGGAACCGATCCTTCGGAAGCTACCCTGGCGGTACTGGAAAAGCAGCTTGAAACGGCACAGCCGTTGACAGTAGATGAGTTGAAACAGACTCTCTCTGTCGAGAGTGACCACTTACCTATGGATGAGATCCGGGCGCGGCTCAAGCGTTAGTGTGCTTCCCGCGCTACGCGACTGGCTGGGCTTGTCTGGCACCTGGAGGTACGGTTTATAACAGTTCGGTATCGTCGTGTCGGTAGGGTGGCGCGCAGCAGCAGAGGATCAGCAGGTCTTGATCGCCGCTGTTACGGATGGCGTGGGCCGTGCCAGGTGGGATCAGTACACTGTCGCCGGTCTCTACCTGAAACGTCTTGTCGCCCAGTAGCATCATGCCGCTGCCCTGGGTAATGTGGTAAATCTCTTCCGATTGTCGATGACGATGCAAGTGAGTGGTTACTCCGGGTGGTACCGTGGCCTCGGCCAAGCTCTGGTTTTTTACCGGTTGCCGCCCGGGATGCAGCAGTTCGCGGATCAGTGAACCGTCTTTGGTTTGATAGGGCGCAATATCCCGCTTGGCGCTTTTCATCCTTGTGGCACCTGCCGTGCGGCTTCCCGTATCACCTCCGGGGTGGCGCCGGCCCGGTGGGCGTTTTCGCTGATGTGGCGTCGCCAGGCGCGGGCGCGCGGCTGCCCCTGGAACAGCCCCAGGATATGGCGGCTAATACGGTTTACCGGCGCCCCTTCGGCATGGGACCGTTCGGCAAACGGCATCAACTGTTCAACGATCTCATGACGGCTCGGGATCGGATGGTCATCGCCATACAGGCGGCGATCTGCCTCCGCCAGAATCCAGGGGTTCTGATAAGCCTCGCGCCCGATCATCACGCCATCCACCTGCTGTAACTGCTGTGCCGCTTGATCCAGGGTGGCGATGCCGCCGTTGATGATGATCTCCAACTGCGGAAAGTCCCGTTTGATCCGGTGCACCACATCATATCGAATCGGCGGGATCTCCCGATTCTCCTTTGGGCTGAGTCCGTTGAGCCACGCCTTGCGGGCGTGGATGATGAAGGTGTTGCAACCGGCTTGCGCCACAGTCCGCACAAATTTTACCAACCACTCATAGCTGTCCAGCTCATCGATGCCGATACGGTGTTTCACCGTGACCGGCAGATAAGTGGCATCACGCATGGCGGCAACTCCTTCGGCGACCAGTTCCGGGGTAGCCATCAGACAGGCGCCAAAACGTCCGGACTGTACCCGGTCGGAGGGGCAGCCCACATTCAGATTGACTTCGTCATACCCCCACTGCTCAGCCAATCGGGCGCAGGTGGCCAGTTCAACCGGATCGCTCCCACCGAGCTGCAGCGCTACCGGGTGTTCGGCGGGGTCGAAATCGAGATGGCGTGGCTGGTCACCATGCAGTAGCGCACCGGTGGTTACCATCTCGGTATAGAGCAGGGCGTGACGGGTGATCAGGCGCAGGAAGTAACGACAATAGCGGTCGGTCCAGTCCAGCATGGGGGCAATACAGAGACGGCGGTCGATCATGAGGCGTGGGGTCGTGTTCGTGGATGGCTGAATTGTATCCTTTTCCACCCGTGATACCAATCCGGGGCGAAGGTTATCAGCCGTCATTCAGTCAATTGCATAATGCCGGTATCGACTTGAGGCGGGTTAAGAGGTGAGACGTTTAGCCATCTATAGACTTGTGCACCATAATCGATGTGTCGAAGTCCGCCCGTTTGCCGATGGGATTGTCAAATATCCCGATCGCCAATCAAAACCGAACCGTCTTCTTCAAAATCCTCGTTTTCGATCAGCTTGCGTGCCGCCGCCTGTATTTCCAGCCGGTGTGCGGTGACTGTGCGCATCGGCTCTTCAGTTGAAGCGCCGAACCGGTCGCGTAATAATTCTAACGGAATCCGGCATAACACCCGACGCTTGTCGACATCGGCTGCGACAGTCGCGACTTTTGTTTTGGCATTCCAGCATTCGAGTTTGGGAAATGAGATCACGGAATCTCCGGAGATGGGTGTTTGATGGCGGGTCAGTAACATGTGATCTCCTGTTGAGTGCCTGCATGCTGTCCGGAAGTTGCCGGTTTCGCATGTAATAAAACACCTTGCACGGGTTGGGGTGCGGCGTAAAAAGAGATCCCTTTTCGTGAGCCGGTTATTGTAGTGATGGGTGAGCAATGAAAAGAGGCTTAATTTCAACCCACTATAGCCTAATTTGTCGTCAATTGCCGGTTTACTTGCATGGGGTATGGCAACCGCTTGGTCGCCAACGGGTAATTCGCTGCCGAGAATACGCGGTGGCTGATTCACTTTCATTTCATTGACGGTACTGTAATGATGCGGTCAGACTATTTTGCGCTACGCTATCTTTGAAGGTTTTGCTCTAGTCGATTGATATCCAGTTCCTTGCGATCTACAGTGGTATTGCCTCCGCGATCGAATCGCCGCTGATCGCTCGGTTGGATGGAGGCAGTACCTTGATTGAGTCAGCTGGCTGTCGCCAGTGACCCATGGTTGAATTTAAAATTTCCGGGAGTCGTCAACATGCTACCTGAAGTAAATACTATCCTTTATGCCAGTGATCTGGGAAATCATATGCGGCCCGCTTTCCGCTTTGCGGTCAGTCTGGCGACCAAGTATCACTCAAAGATTGTCATGCTCCACGCATTGGAACCGTTGGGCAGTACCAGTCGGGCGTTGATGGAGAATTACCTGGATGCCGATCAGCGTAAGCGCTTGCAGCAAGAGGGCTATGAGCAGGTCCGGCAGAATATGAAGCAGCGTTTGGCTGCTTTCTCAGCGGATGAACAGGCAGTGCTGGGTGATGACCATTCGCCTGAGGTGGAGGTGGTCGTGGTAACCGGTCATGCGGCACAGGTGATTGTTGAAGAGGCGCGGAAACGAGACGCTGAGTTGATTGTTATGGGGGCCCATACAGATCCCTCTCTTGGACACAAACTGACGGGATCCACCACACGGAAAGTTATTCACGACAGCACAATACCGGTGCTGATTGTACCGGTATAGATCGAGGGGTGAATATTAAATCAATCAGCAACATCTAATCGGCTGAATTGTCCATAGTCAATGGCGTCGCGATAATTTGATGGTAGAACGCATAACCTATGCGAACCTCTGTCGCCCGGGGAAGCCCCGGCGAGATTCGCAATGTTTTCTGCCGATGGAATGAGTTCCGATACGACAGCGGTTGCCAGGCCAGTGAAACCTTTATGTAGATGGAAAACCGGAATAGGCGGAACCGCACCGGTACGCGGGACGCCATCGTTAACTTCCAACACAGACTGATTCGCCAATATGGGTCAGAAGAGGCGCCAGCTCCAGGTCATGCCGTTCACTGCTTTAAAATCCAAGGGCATCCCCTTGCGGACTATTCTGATTGTCCCCTTTGTGGTGCTGATGTTGACGGCAGTCGGCTTGACCGGTTACCTCGCATTTCGCGATGGTCGTCTTGCTGTTCATGACGTAGCGACACAACTGCGTGGTGAGATCAGCAGCAAAATCCAGCGTCATCTGCAGAGCTATCTGAACACGCCGCGGCTGATCAATAAAATCAATGCCGCTGCGTTAGAACAGGGACTACTTGCGTCCGATGATGTGCCGGCGATGGAGCATTATTTCTGGGAACAGATTCAGGTGTTCGATTCGGTTACCAGTATCTATTTCGGCAACCCTCGGGGTGGTTTGGTGGATGCCGGAAGAGAGGGAGCGAAAGGGACGTCTTATGTCATTGCTACCGATGGATTTACGCGGGGGCCATTTAGGAAGTATGCGACCGATAGCCAGGGTAGACGTGTTGATTTACTGTTAACGGTGCCGGATTTTGATGCGCGTAGCCGGCCCTGGTATTCGCGTGCAGCGAAAACCGGGCGGGATGCCTGGAGTGACATCTATATCCTGTTCACCGGTCAGGATATGGCGATTGCTGCCAGTCGACCGGTATATGATACCCAGGGTGGATTACTGGGTGTCGTTTCCAGCGATATTTTTCTCTCCCAGCTTAGCGGCTTTCTGCAAGAGTTGAAAATTGGCAAGACCGGTGAAGCCTTTATCGTCGAGCGATCCGGCTTACTGGTTGCTTCATCCACCGGAGAGGCGCTGTTTTCCCAAGCGTCCAGTGGGCAATCTCGGCAGCGTTTGAATGCCATGGCCAGTGGCACTCCCCTGGTAAACAGCGGTGTCGGTAAATTAACTGAGCAGTTCGGTGGCCTCGACAAGATTGACAGGAGTCACTCCTACCAGTTCAGCGCCGATGGCCAACGTTACCTTGCCCAAGTGACGCCGCTACTGGAAGGCAGTGGTCTCGACTGGTTGATTGTGGTGGCGATTCCCGAGGTCGACTTTATGGCCAGGATCAATGCCAATGCCCGTTTGACGCTGTTGTTGATACTGGCGTTGCTGGTGCTGACCGTGGGGAGTGGCATTTTTGGCGCACGTTGGTTGATGCGACCTCTGGTACATCTAAGCCATGTGGCACGTAATCTGATTCAGGGCAGGGCCGTGAGCCCGGTGAAGCACAGCCGTATTCGTGAAATCGCTGAGTTGACACACTCCTTCAACACCATGACCCACTGGCTGGAGAAGTCGCTGAATGATCTCAATCGGGAGATTGGGGAGCACCGCCAATCCGAAGAACGGCTGCAGAACATCATCGAGGGCACCCAGGCGGCTACCTGGGAGTGGCAGGTACAGAGTGGCGAATTGCGGGTAAATGAGCGCTGGGCGGAGATCATCGGCTACCGTTTGGAGGAGTTGCTGCCGGTCACTTATGCGACTTGGGAGCGCTACGTGCACCCTGAGGACCGGGTCCGTGCCAACGATCGGTTGAAGCGCCACTTCTCCGGAGAGCTGGACTATTACGAGTGCGAAGTACGCGTGCGCCACAAACAGGGGCATTGGGTTTGGGTGATGGACCGCGGCAAGCTGATCGCACGCACGGAGGATGGGGCGCCCCTGCTGATGGTTGGTTTTCATGCAGATATCAGCCAGCTTAAGGAGTCGCAGGCCTCACTGGATCACCTGGCGCATCACGACCCGCTCACTGGTCAGCCCAATCGCTTGTTGTTGAGCGAGCGCATGCAGCACGCCATCCAACGGGCGGAGCGGCATGGTATACCGCTGGCGGTGATTTTTATCGACCTGGATCACTTCAAGCATATCAATGACAGTCTCGGGCACCCCATCGGTGACCAGTTGTTACAACATGTTGCCCTCGCACTGCGGAGTGCCGTGCGCGCGGAGGATACGGTTGCCCGTATCGGTGGCGATGAGTTTGTGTTGCTGCTGGAAGAGATCGAGGGGGTGGATAATGCCACACAGGTGGCACAGAAGGTGATGGCGCTGTTCGACCGACCATTCATGCTCGAGAATCAAGAGATCAGTGTCTCCGCCAGCCTCGGCATCTGCCTCTATCCGCGTGACGGCCGGGACCCTGATACCCTGTTGCGCAATGCCGATGCGGCCATGTATCGGGCCAAAGAGGCGGGCCGCAATAACTACCATTTTTATACAGAAGAGTTGACGCGCAAATCGATTGAACGGGTGCAGATGGAAAATTACCTGCGTCAGGCGATCAAGGGGGAAGAGCTTTATCTGGTTTATCAGCCCCAGGTAGCACTACAGTCTGGTCGGGTCATTGGCGTTGAAGCGCTGATACGCTGGCGCCATGCGCAACTCGGGATGGTATCGCCAGCTCGGTTTATACCACTGGCCGAGGAGTCTGGGTTGATTCATCCGATCGGCGAATGGGTATTGCATACCGCCTGTCGACAGGGACGGGAATGGCTGGATCAGGGGGTCGATTTTGGTCGCATCGCAATCAATATTTCCGGTCGTCAGATCCAGCAGGGCCGGCTGCCCGAACAGGTAAAACGCTTGCTGGAGGAGACAGGATTCCCCGCTGACTGTCTGGAATTGGAGGTGACCGAGGGTTTCATCATGCGCCAGGCAGAAGCGGCCATCGACCAGCTGAGAAAGTTGCGGGAGCTCGGTGTGGTCCTGGCGATTGATGATTTCGGGACCGGTTACTCTTCCCTGAGTTATCTGAAACAGTTACCGATCCACAAGCTTAAGGTCGACCAATCGTTTGTGCGTGATATTCCCGAAGATCCCAATGATATGGCCATTACCGCCGCTGTGATTGCCATGGGGCTCAGTCTCGGTTTGTCGGTGATTGCCGAAGGCGTTGAGACTGGAGAGCAAGTGGAATTCCTTATCCAGCACGCCTGTCAAGAGGGGCAGGGTTACCTGTTTAGCCGGCCGATTCGTGCTGAACAGTTGGTGGAATTTCTGGCGCAGCGGGCCTGTAACGTCAACCCTGACGATTGATCCAAAGTTTCACACCAACCCTTTCTTGATCATCGATCCCAAGTCACAACCGGCAAACAGGTGCAGGTGGTAGTGAGCTACTTCCTGGTGGGCGTGGCGACCGATATTGCTCAGTGCACGGTAACCGTCAGTTTGCAGTCCCAGTGACTCTGCCGCCTGTTGGACGGCGCGGTAGAAGCCGGTCATCGCCTCAGCCGGGGCGGTGCGGGAGAAATCGTCAAAAGAGACGTATTCACCCTTGGGAATGACCAAGACATGGATCGGCGCCTGCGGGGCGATGTCATGAAACGCCAGTGCGTACTCATCTTCATAGACTTTGTTGCAGGGGATTTCTCCGCGCAAAATCCGCGCAAAGATGTTGTTGGGGTCATAGGGCATGGTAGCTCCAGGGTCGGTCCGGTTGTACGGCAGTTGGGCGCCGCGTAGGGGGCGCAGTTTAGCCTAATGCCGTATCGAATGTGAAGGTGGACGGCAGATGGAACTGCGTTGGCATTACAGGCGTCGTTGTCCGGGAGTGGACTGGCATCATGCAGGCATTGCATCGATAAAAAAACCCGGTCGCCCTTGCGGCTAACCGGGTTGTAAGGTCCAGAAAAATACCGGCCCGGATAGCGCGGTTATCAGTCGCTCTTCTCTTTCTTCTCGGCATCCCCTTCTTTGAGGGATTCGACACACTCTTTGATGTATTCGGCCAACTCAGCGGCGGGCACGTTATCTTCCTTGGCAAAGGTGCGGCAGCGCTCTTCAAGACTCTCTTGTGATTCATCTGCGATGATGGCGCTGCTGGCTCCCAGAGTGAGTAACATCAGCAGCAGGCTGTACAACGACGCTTTTTTCATACACAACTATCCTCAATGTGCAAAGGTCAGTGTCACTTGCCGGTGTCGAGGGTGTTCGTCAGGCAAGCAACAAAAAGGCATTCCGGATCATCGTCAATGCGAATATCCGGCGCTATTTATAAGGGATAGTGCGAGCGCTTTCGAGAGAATATTTATTGTCACCACGATCGGTAACGGTGATCGACAAGCGCATCTGCCGGCCACCGTATTCGATACGGTAGCCGGCAGTGTGAGACCCGGTCAGGTCCCTACCAACCGCGGTTGGCACGCACGGTATAGGCGCTCTGTTTGTTACCGACATAGACTTGGCGTGGCCGCCAGATTTTGCCGTCCGCCTGACGCTTCTGTTCATACCAGTGGGCAATCCAGCCCGGGAGTCGGCCAATGGCAAAGATAACGGTAAACATGTTGGTCGGTATGCCGATGGCGCGCAAAATGATGCCGCTGTAAAAGTCCACGTTCGGGTAGAGCTTGCGCTCGATGAAGTACTCATCCTTCAACGCGATCTCTTCCAGTTTGCGGGCGATACTCAGTAACGGGTCTTTTCTTCCCATACGCTCCAACAACTTTTCGCTGACATCGCGCAGGATGGTGGCCCGGGGGTCGAAGTTCCGGTAAACGCGATGACCAAAACCCATCAGTCGCACCGGGCTGTCCTTATCTTTGGCCAGTTTCACATACTCTTCCGCCGTCATGTTGCCGTTATGGATCGACTCCAGCATCTCGATCACTTCCATATTGGCGCCGCCATGCAACGGTCCCCACAGTGCACTGACACCGGCGGCACAGGAGGCAAACAAGTTGGCACCGCTGGATCCCACCATGCGCACGGTGGAGGTACTGCAGTTCTGTTCGTGATCGGCGTGCAGGATCAGCACCATATTCAGCGCGGCCAGGACTTCGTCGTCGATGGTGTACTGCCGGAACGGTTCGGAGAACATCATGTGCAGGAAGTTGGAAACGTAAGGCAGCGACGGGTCCGGATAATTGTAGGGGAGACCGCGTGACCGGCGATAGGCGTAGGCAGCCAGGGTGCGTACTTTGCTGATCAACCGTGCGGCGGCCCGTTCCACTTGCGTGGCGTCTTCCAGTTCGAGGAACTCCGGATGGAAACAGGAGAGGGTGGAGATCATCGCCGAGAGCACGGCCATCGGCGGTGCCGAGCGTGGAAAACCGGCAAAGTGGTGCTTCATATCCTCATCCAGGTTGGCGTTGTTGGTGAGGCTGGCACTGAAACGCTCGTATTGGGATTTGGTGGGTAATTCACCGAAGATCAACATCAGCGCGACTTCGACAAAGTTGGGGTGGTTCTCCAGCGCATCCAGGGAAATGCCCCGGTAACGCAGGATACCCTGCTCGCCGTCGATAAAGGTCACTTCGCTCTGGCAGCTACCGGTATTGCCCAGTCCCGGGTCGAAGGTGATCAGGCCGCTCTGGTTGCGCAGATTACGGATATCGATGGCGTTGTCACCCTCGGTTCCATAGATCAGCGGCAGCTCATATTCCGCCCCCTGGTAGATCAGTTTTGCAGTATCAGACATGGAAAGCTCCCGGAGAAAAGGGATGAATCGGGTTGGTTGCGGCCGTGGAAAATCGACGTGCCTACATTGGCGTATGTTGAGGCTACAGCGGGCTGTCAGGAAGTGTTTTACAACAAAACTTTTTGTCCCAGATGATAAAAATAATTTGTTTTTAAAGCGGATGGGATTGGTTTAAATCTCTGCACGAAATGTCCGTCGGACATCATTTATCGGAGGTGGCAGTCGTGAGCAGAAGGGTGCGTAATGTGTTCGTCGGTGAGTTTGACGAACAGGAGTATCGGTCATCCAACCGGAACCGCAATGGTCGGGGACGAAGCCGATATACCGAGGTTGAAGCACCGCGCCGTCGCAATAGAAACCGCCACAAACCCGAGCGGCGAGACTACGACGACTATTAACGAGGGTGGGAAGGGTATCCCTTTCCCGTACACGTCCTCTGCCGGCTCGATCGATACGGGATCACCGTCTGTTTAATCAGATCCATTATTCATAGTTTCGGATAGGTACCTTGCTATAGCCGCGTCCGTGCACTCTAATTAAAACATGAGGGTGCCGGGTGGACCGGATTAATCTCCGTGCATCATTCCAAAACAAATAAACAGATGCCTGTTGCTTGGACGGAGAAGCGTTTACCGGGTGGCGGATGAATACAGGTGATCGGGGCAGAGTTTCATGTTGCAAGCAATTACTACGGCGCGTTCACTGTTGGTCGGCCAGGGTATCGAACTGCGTCGTCTCAGCCAGGTCAAGATACTCTCGCGTGATCCCACGACTATCGCGGTGGAAGAGGATGGCTATGCGGTGCTGTTCCGTTTTGGTGTCGTGGTGCTGTTCAATGTCTCTGCCCTGGCGGAAGCGTCGTTTTTACAGTTGTTGCGCGATTTTGTTGTTGAGCCCTATGACAACCTGACGGTTGAATCCCTGGAGATCGAGGTGGTACCGGGGGAGGCCGAACGGCTGGAACAGGGTCGGTTGATTCTGCCGGAAGCCGGGTTGCCGCTGCTGCAGGTGGTGGCGGATATCCTGGCCAAGAGTCTGGTGCTGGATGATTATGAAAAACGGGCCGCCGGGGCGTTTGACCGCATCGAGCCGCTGGCGGAGCGCATGCAGTCCGGTGGGCGTCTGCCCAGACAGGTGAATGAACTACTTGGCCATATCGGTGAAATCCTGCAGATTCAACACCGTATGGTGGGGCGTGCCCAGGTTGGAGAGAAACCCGATATCCTGTGGGATCATCCGGAGCTGGAGCGTATCTGGAAACGCCTGGAAAACGAGTACGAGATCGATGAGAGACAAATCGCCCTGGAGCGCAAACTGGACCTGATTAGTAATACCGCCGAGACGTTGCTCGGTTTGTTGCAGGATCGCCGGACCCTGCGTGTGGAGTGGTATATCGTCATACTGATCGTGGTGGAAATTGTGCTCACGCTGTATGAGCTGTTTTTCAGGCACACTGAATGAACCCACCTGACGCGGCTACCGCTGTGCAGATCAGGCAGGCACGCCCCGAAGATCTGGCTGCCTTGGTAGCGCTGGAGCAGCGCTGTTTCGACGCCGATCGCATCTCCCAACGACAGTTCCGTTATCTGCTGACCAAGGGTAATGCCTCGATCCTGGTAGCGGAGGAGGCGGGTGTGCTGCAGGGTGATGTGGTGTTGCTGTTTTCCCGCGCCACTTCCGTGGCACGTCTCTATTCGATTGCCGTGATCCCCGAAGTCAGGGGTAAAGGGCTCGGACGTCGTCTGATGAAAGCGGCGGAAACCGAGGCCTGGGCGCATCACCGGGCGTACCTGCGGCTTGAAGTGCGTAAAGATAATCAGGCGGCAGTACGTCTCTATGAATCGTTGGGTTATCGCCGGCTCGGAGAGTTTCCCGACTATTATGCCGATCACATGGATGCGTGGCGGCTGGAGAAGTCGCTGGCGCCGGATCTGCATCCGGATCTGACACAAGTCCCGTTTTATGAGCAGAGCTTGGAGTTCACCTGTGGTGCCGCATCACTGATGATGGCGATGAAGGCTTTAACACCGGAAGTGGATTTTTCCCGCACTCTGGAACTACGGCTGTGGCGCGAGGCAACCACCATATTCATGACCTCCGGGCATGGCGGCTGTGGTCCCTATGGTTTGGCGCTGGCGGCGGTAAAACGGGGTTATGCCGTCGATGTCTACGTCAGCGGAGAGGGTACCCACCTGGGTGACTCGGTGCGCAGTGAGCATAAGAAAGAGGTGATGCGGCTGGTTCAGGAAGATATGTTCGAACAGCTGCGCGCGCGAGGTGTGCCGGTGATTCGTACCGGCGTCACCGTGCAAGAGATCGAAGAGTGTTTGGCGCGTGGTGGCATACCGCTGGTGCTGATCAGTTCGTGGCAAATCTACAAGGCGCGGGTGCCCCATTGGGTGGTGGTCACCGGTTCGGATGAAAATTTTATCTACGTTAACGATCCGTTTGTCGATCGTGAGGAGGGGGAGACCCTGATCGACTCCATACATATGCCTATTCTCAAGGATAAATTTGCCAGCATGGCCCGCTATGGACGCGTCGGCCTTCAGGCGATGGTGGTGCTTTACCATGATTGAAAACGAATAAGGACGAATACAAGGCGATGCCTGAACATCTATTGCTTGTTGAAAGGGCCAGCTACTGGAAGGGACAGATAGACGGTTATCCGGTGGTGACCGCAGCCGAATATCTGACCGATCCTCGCTGGCAACAGAAAAAGGACCTGCGGATTGTCAATCTCTGCCGCTCCCAGCGTTATCTGGGCGAAGGTTATTACTGCTCGTTGCTGGCTGAGGCGCGTGGCCACAAGATTATCCCCTCGGTCCGTACCCTGCGAGACCTGAGCCGTAAGTCCCTCTACTCATTGGAGACGGAAGATCTGGATAAACAGGTGCAGCGCATACTGGGGCGGCGTCACAAAGGCGTGGAGACCACCTCCTTCAGTGTCACGATGATGTTCGGCAGTTCTCCGCTACGTGATTTCCAGTCCCTGGGTCGGGAGCTGTTTGAGCTGTTTCGAGCGCCGCTGATGCGGGTGTCATTTGAAAAGAAAGGCGAGTGGCGTATTACCGGTATCCGGGCGCTGGGTATTCAGGATTTAAACGACGAACAGGAGGCGGAGTTTGGCGATGCGCTGAAGGGTTACCTCAGCAAACGTTGGCAAGGTCCGCGACAAAAACGCCAGGGTCGCTATGACCTGGCCATTCTGCATAATGCGCAAGAAGCAATGCCTCCCTCCGATGCCAAGGCGCTGAAGAAATTTGTCCGGGCGGCTAAAAAATATGCGCTGGATGCGGAGTTGATTTCACCCAAGGATTTTGGCCGGCTGGGTGAATTTGATGCGCTGTTTATTCGCGAAACCACGGCGATTGATCATCATACCTATCGCTTTTCCAGGAAAGCCGCCTCGGAAGGGCTGGTGGTGATCGATGATCCTGACTCCATCCTGCGCTGTACCAATAAGATCTATCTGGCGGAATTGTTGAAGGCTCATCGGGTCTCCACACCGGAGACCGTGGTGGTGCGCGCCGGCGGGTTGGATGAACTGGAACAGAAGCTGGACTATCCGATCGTGCTCAAAGTGCCGGACGGCTCTTTTTCGCTAGGGGTGTATAAAGTGGAGAGCCGATTGCAACTCGAGCAGGTAGCCAGGCGCCTGTTCAAGGATTCCGATCTGTTGCTGGGCCAGGCCTACACCTACACCCCGTTCGATTGGCGGGTGGGTATTCTTAATCGCAAACCGCTTTACGTCTGTCAGTATTTCATGTCCAAGGATCATTGGCAGATATACGATCATGCGAGTCAGGAAAAGGAGGGGGACTTTCGTACCTTTGCCGTGGAAGATGCGCCGAGGCAGGTGGTGGAGACGGCGCTGAAAGCGGCCAACCTGATCGGCAACGGCCTATACGGCGTAGATCTGAAAGAGACCGATGCCGGGGTGGTGGTGATCGAAGTGAATGATAATCCGAGTATCGAGGCCGGCGTGGAGGATCAGGTGCTGGGTGACAGTCTGTACGATGAAATTATGGCGGAGTTTCTGGCGCGCATAGAGGCGGGGAAAAATCCACTCAGCAGTGGTCGTGGTTCGAACGGTTGATGGCGGGGCGGATGGGCAACTCGAAGCTGCCCATCCACGGTTCTGCCATCGTCAAGTCATGAACCTTAGTCATCCCAGCGTCCAAACCCAGGGATCTTTACGGTATGTTCATCATACAGTCCCTGCTTGGCACTCTGGTGGCAGCGGTCACAATGGCTGAATGATTTGACCTGCGGATTGTCCTGTACCATTTTTTTATCAAGCTCGCTGTGTTCATAAACAAAGTAGCGCAACTCGGTGATGCGTAGGGGCAGCGGCCGGTCTCCCTGTGCCGCCATGATTTTGTTCGGCAAACCGTAGTTGGCCCGGCCGGCGGCATTGTTGAGAAGAAAGTTGCGAATGGCATTGGTGTCTGTCTCGGCCAATTCGGCATTCTCCCCGAAATGGTTATCCAGACTGTCCATGATGGTTTCCCACGAACCTGCCGGAAGCAGACCGGGCTGATAGGGGAAATGGCAACTGCCGCACTCCTGGGTATAGAGCCGGGTCTCTACCGGGTCGATGCCTGGGGTAGTGCGCTCAAACCAGGCGATCAAGGAGTGCTTCCCGTCATCATCATCGCTTAACGCGATACCGGTGGTGGTCAGTAATGAGACGATAACTAAAAGTAAGATGGCTAAATAGGTACGCTTCATGTTTACCTCTCAGTGGTGAGTTATCCGTTCTGGTTGCGTATAAACAGAATCAGGTCGCCCTTCTCCTGTGGTGTGCATTCGCGGCCAAAGGTCCACTTGCAATTTCTCTTGAACCACTTTTCTATTTTTTTACTGTTGGTCAGGCGTTCTGGTGCGATAGCAGGGTTCATCGGGTCAATCACCTTTCCCGTACGGATATGCTTGCCCGGCAGGTTCAGGTTTTTACCATGACAGTCGCTGCATCGTCTGTCATCGGTATCCGGTACAGGACGGTTTGCCTTGAGCCAGAGTTGTCGCCCGGCCATGGGGTCGAACGGTCCAGCTCCCTGGTTCCGGTAACCGTTTAACGATTCGTCTGCTGTTGCGAATACCTGGGACGTGGCGGTAACCAGCAACAAACTCATGAGCAGGTTGTATTTCATGGTGACCTCTTTTAGGTGCGGATCAATAGGGCGCCTGTTTGCGGCCATTGATCATGGATCGGACAAGATTTTCCCCGTGCTGGATACTGGCCATTAAAACGCCGGCAAGATGGAACAACACCAGTAGCAGGGTGAAGTTGGCGAAGAACTCGTGGATCTCTTCGGCGGCCTTGCCGATATAGAGTGGAGCGTTGGCCATAACATCGGCAAGCGGACCGGCAGATTGCTCGGCTCCATAATTGATCAGGCCGGAAAGGATGGTCAGGCTAAGAGCGACCATCAGGGCGACGACCATGGCGCCGCCGGCCGGGTTGTGGCCCACGAACCGATCAGCCTTGAAGCGTACAACCTGCTTCAGGTAGCCGATGACGGTTGTCGGCGGATGGATGAAGTCTTTAAAACGGGCATGGCGTGAGCCGATAAATCCCCAGATTATGCGAAAGCCGATCAAGCCGATAATGGTATAGCCGGCGAAGCTATGTAGTGATATGAAATCATCTTCGGTGATGTAAGCGATCATAAAGCAGATCGCAAGGGACCAGTGGAATAGTCTTACCGGCAGGTCCCATACGCGGACCTCGTTGCTGGGTATATCAGTACGCATAGCGGTTCTCCATTTTGGTTGGCGAGAGCTTATCAGTGAAACCTGAACTCAAGCTTAAAACTCGGGTGTCTCATTGATTGCGCTGCTTGAGTTTCACTTCCTCGATTAGTGCGTCGACCATCTCTTTTTCGGAGATGCGGTTGTCTTGGTCCCTGTCTACATGTTGAAAGTGCCAGATTTCAGGTGTCGTGGAGCGTGCCCTTTTGGGTGCGGCAAATTGTTCGAACTCGACCGGGTCGAGATAACCATCCCGATTTATGTCATAGCCAGAGTACGTGCTCCCACCGTCGGCCTGGGCGGACAGGGAAACGGTCACGAGCACCGCGGCTAATACGCTGGTTGCGGTTGTGAAATGAAAGGGGCCTATGCGCTTGCTATGGGTCATGGTTCTGCTCCCGTCTGTCGGTGGATGTTCCAGTCAGCGTTCAAATGCGGCCATCAAGCCAGCGGCTGATGGGTTTTCAGTGGCGGTCGGTACGGGCCGATCGCCATCTATCGCGCTTTGTTGTACTGAATTCTGATGCGTGTGGATGAAATGAAGCTGAAAACAGGTGACGATAGATGAATCCGATTAGCCGGCTGGGCCCGGATCGTCACCCAGATCGTTGTCGGGTGGTTTTTCTGCTATATAACTGGGTACTGCCCATCATATTTTGGCAAAGGGGGGCCGATGCGTATTGTGCAAAATCGCTGGCAGGCGGCGTCCGGTTGGGATACCCCGTTATTACAAAATAATAAAAGCTATCTGGTATTGGTTTTTGCAGAACGGGCGCTGTTGACAAACGGCGACCTGTTGCGTGAGGTACGGGCCGCCTATCCATCCGCGCAGATAATGGGCTGTTCTACGGCCGGCGAGATTATGGGGCTCGCTGTTTATGATGGCACCTTCTGCCTGACGGCGATTGAATTCGAATATACCCGAGTAAAAGGGACATCGGTCCATGTCCAGGATGCGGGAGAGAGCCATGCTGTGGGGCGTGAAATTGCCCGGCAACTGGCAGCCGATGACCTGAAGCATCTGTTTCTGTTGTCCGATGGACTGGGTATCAATGGCAGTGAGCTGGTTCTGGGCATTACCGAAAGTTTGCCGACAGGTGTGACCGTGACGGGCGGTCTGTCAGGCGACGGTGACCGGTTTGAACAGACCTTGGTCGCCTGGAATGATGTGGCCCGGCGTCAGCAGATATCAGCCGTTGGGCTTTACGGCGAGCGGATCAGCGTGGGCTGTGGTTCGTTGGGCGGTTGGGACAGCTTCGGTCCGGAGCGACTGATCACCCGCTCAAGCGGCAATGTGTTGTATGAGCTGGATGGCCAGTCGGCACTCGACCTGTACAAGACCTACCTGGGCGAGTATGCGATGGGGCTTCCCGCCACGGGTTTACTGTTTCCCCTCAGTTTGCGTCTGCCGGACAATGAAACACCGATCGTGCGCACCATTCTGGCGGTGGACGAATATGAACAGAGTCTGACTTTTGCCGGGGATATCCCTCAGGGTTGTTATGTCCGTCTCATGAAAGCTAACTTCGATCGTCTGGTGGATGGGGCGTCCGGTGCCGCAGAGACAGCGGGAAGGGGGTTGCGCGACAGTCGTCCTGAATTGGCCATACTGATCAGCTGTGTCGGCAGGAAGTTGATCCTCAAGCAGCGGGTCGAGGAAGAGGTGGAAGCCGTGCATGAGGTGCTGGGTGATGGAGTTGTGTTGACCGGTTTTTACTCTTACGGCGAGATCTCCCCCTTTACGCCGGATGCCCGCTGTGAACTGCACAACCAGACCATGACTATTACCGCCCTGTCGGAGCACTGATGCATAAGCTGCTTGCCAGACAGTTGCGCCGATACCTTCCGCCCGAGTGGCAGGAGAAAGATGAGCTGCAGGGATTGTTGCAGGCGATCGATACGGCCTATGTCCAACACGACCAGGACAGGACGATCCTGGAGCGTGCGATGGATCTCAGTTCCGGGGAGCTAACCAGCGCCAACAAGCGCCTGAAGCTGATCCTGGATTCGATTCCGGATGATATCTATGAATTTAACGCCGATAAGCGGGTCCGGCATCGTACCGTCAATAATCGTCTCCCCTTCGTGCTCTGCCATAGCGCTAGTTGCAACAGGTTGTATGAGGTGTTCGTGCAGGATGTGGCGGAACAGTATGACAGTGCCTTGATCGAGGTTTTGCGCAGCGGACAGCCGTTGGAGTTTGAATTCAGTTTTCCGGATGATGACGATACCCGGTTTTACGAGGCGCGGTTGGTCCCGGTGCAAGATGGTCATGTGTTGGCACTGACGCGCGATATCACCAAACGGAAACTGTCCGAAGAGCAGATAGCCTGGTTGGCTTACCACGATAGCCTCACCGGCCTGCCCAACAAGCGGCTGTTTTGCGAGCGGGTTGATCAGGCGTTGATCAACGCCCGACGCCATGATCGCATGGTGGCGGTACTGTTTATGGACCTGGATGGCTTTAAGCTGATCAACGATACCATGGGGCATCATACGGGGGATCTGCTGCTGCAAGAGATAGCGCGGCGGCTTAGGGAGTGTTTACGATCAAGTGACACGATCTCCTATGTAGGGCAGCCGCTGGCCGGCGCTCATACCATTGCCCGACTGGGCGGTGATGAGTTCACTATCCTATTCGATGAGTTCGAGCAGGTCTCCCACATTACCCGGGTCATGCAGCGCATCACTTCGGCTATTGCCGAACCCATCCTGCTGGAAAACAAGGAGCTGGTTATCTCGACCAGTACCGGTGTCGCCGTCTATCCGCAGGATGGGCAGGATACCAACCAGTTGATCAAAAACGCCGACATCGCTATGTACCACGCCAAGGAGCTGGGCAAGAACAATTTCCAGTTCTTTACCGAACAGTTGAACAAGGCCTCCGTTGAACGGCTGCTATTGGAGACCGGGTTACGGCGCGCCCTGGAGAAGGGCGAGTTTGAACTCTATTACCAACCTCAAATGGATCTGAAAAGCGAACGCTTGACGGGACTGGAGGCACTGTTGCGTTGGAAAAGTCCAGAGCTGGGGGGCGTGTCACCGGAGATATTTATACCGATTGCCGAGGAGAGCGGTCAGATCATCAAAATTGGCGAGTGGGTGATCAGTACGGCAATTCAGCAGTTGCTGGCGTGGCAGCGGCAAGGCTACGAGCCGGTACGCATCTCGGTGAATCTGTCCGGTAAGCACTTGCAGAATCATCTGTTCACCGATTACCTGGCGGATCTGCTGGAGGAGACCGGCATCGATACGGAACTGTTGGGGATCGAAATCACCGAGTCGTCCATGTTGATCAATCACGAGCAGACATTGGTGATGCTGGGAGAGCTCCGTTCGATGAATATCAAACTCAGTATGGATGATTTCGGTACCGGTTTTTCCGCCCTCGGTTATCTGCGGCAGTTCCCCATTGATGCGTTAAAAATCGATAAAAGCTTTATCCAGGATATCCGGGTGCGGGATGCCGAAACCGGACTGGTGAAGGCGATCATCGACATGGGGCACGTCCTGGGTATGCAGGTGGTGGCAGAGGGGGTCGAAACCCGGGAGCAACTGGAGTATCTGAAACAGCACCATTGCGATGTTGTGCAGGGCTATTTTTTCAGCCGACCGTTGCCCGCCGACGAACTGGTCAATCTGTTGCAACGGGTATGAGGCGCCTGTCGTGCTGGTCCAGCTATGGTATGGTCGGCGGGTTAACGCCAAATGCGGAAGATTGTCCGGTGACGAGGCGGTTGCACGTCGCGAAAATCGCCCGGCAAACGTGCGTGTGGCAGTTGAATCGAGGACAGCGGATGGTCCGCTGTTTCGGTTTCGCTACGTAGCTCCAGTAACCGTCGTATCCGCTCCGCGGTATCAGGATGGGTTCTGAGTAGCGAGGGTTCCGGGTCGCGATAACCCGGTAGCAACAGACGCTGCCACAGGCTGGAATGTTGCTGCTCGATCTTACCTAGGGCCGACGCCAAGCCGGCGGGATCACCGGTAATACGCACTGCGCTCAGGTCAGCCTGAAACTCCCGTACCCGGGAGAGGCCCAACTGCAGCAGGGCGCTGAGGGTGGGGGCGGCAATCAACAGCAATAGGCCCAGTAGCGGCAGTGGCGCTTGGCCCAGCAGTACCAGCGGTAAGGAGATCAGTGCCAGCAGCAGGCCGAGCATCGACAGCATGTGCGTCAGGCGGCTGATGAGATCCGCCAGATTCATCAGGCGCATATCGTGATTCGCGATATGGCTCACTTCATGGGCCAATACACCGGCTAGTTCCCTGGGTTGCAGCATTTTCAGCAAACCATCGGTGAGCGCGATGGCGGAGCGGCGCGAGCTGCCAACGCTGAAGGCGTTGATGGCGGCGCTGGGGATCCAATAGAGGGTCGGTTGAGGCGTGACGCCGGCACGCCGACAGATCTCCTGCATCATACCGGTCAGGCCCGGTGCATCACCGGGATAGATCGGCCGCGCCTGGTAGAGGCGCAGCAGCCAGTGGGGGGAGATGTCGGGCAGTGTGCTCATGGCGAGGATCACCCCGGCAAACACCCAGGGCCAAACACCTTCACCTAGCAGCAGTTCACTGGTCAACGCCAGCAGCAGGGCCATACTGCCGATTAATAACAGAGTATGTCCCAGGTTGCGCAATCGATGTTCAGTGGACAGGGTTTGATTCATCGTTATCTAGACGGATGACGCACTTCTACTACAGAGGATTGTGTGTCGGCGGCGACATTTCAACCCGAGGTCGTGTCCGCGTATCGGCCGGATCAGCTGAATTCATACATCGACATGCCGATGTTGCCATACATGAAACTATGGTGAAAACGTTTACCGGGTCGGTTACGATCGGCGGCTGCCCAGGCAGTCAACAACGGGGCAAAGTGTTCAACGGTGGGGTGGGCGGTTTCAAACAGTGGGGTAAATCGGTCCGGGTTTAGCAGGTTTTCGAACCGGTTGCCCTCCACGCTCTCCAGTAACCAGCGTTCAAAGCCGCTGGCCCAAGCGTCGGTATGTTCGATTCGATTCATGGCGCGCAGGTTATGCACCGAGCCCCCGGAACCGATGATCAGTATGTCTTCGTCGCGTAACGGTGCTAACGCCTCACCCAGGCGGGCACAACTCGTCAGGTCGTCGGAGGGGAGTGAGACTTGAACGACTGGAATCATGGCTTCCGGATGGCTCAGCATTAGCGGTATCCAGGCCCCGTGGTCGAGTCCCCGTTCGCTGGTCAGCTCGCTGTCAAAGCCGCAGTCGGTTAGCCGTTCGGCAACGCGGGCGGCCAATTCCGGGTCTCCTTTGGCCGGGTAATTAAGCTGATACAAGGCCTGGGGGAAACCGCTGAAGTCGTGGATGGTGGTGTGTGTTTCACTCGCGGTTATACCGACCGGCTGGCGGATCCAGTGGGCGGAGATGATGACGATAGCTCTTGGTTGTGGGAAGCGTTCGCCAAGCTGTTTAAGGGCGGCTACCGCGACCTGTTGGGTCAGGACGAAGTCGGGTGCGCCATGGGAGATAAAGAGGGTTGGATAGGTCGATGGCATGGACGGCTCCTGCTTACAATTCAGCTTATGGTTAAACAGACCGCCAATACGAAGGATGGTTGCCTGTGTGTGACAGGGTGTATATGTTGTACGGACAGATACGTGAAAAACCGGCCGCCAGGGATGATCTGGGCGGATCATTGCATCGACAGGGTAACGGTAGTTTCGAATGATGACATTAGGAAAATTTCTTAAACCGCTGGTTATCGGCGGTCTGCTGAGCCTCGGGTCTACCGATCCCGCGTTTGCCATAGTGGATAAGCAGAGTATCGCTTCCCTCTATGAAGAGGCGTTGATCAAGTTCCGCGAGAAGGATCTGCCAACGGCCGTGATCCACCTCAAGAACGCCCTAAAGGGCGACCCGGAATACCTGGCGGCCCATCTGCTGTTGGGTCAGGCGTACCTGGAACAGGGGGAGGGTGCGCTGGCGGAGCGGGAGTTGAAAACGGCCCGTGACCTGGGTGCCGACGAGGCGCTGGTGGCGGTACCGTTGGCACAGGCGTTCAGGCAACAGCGAAAATACCGGGAGATCCTGGACGAGGTCGATACCGGGGATTTTCTGCCGGCGTTGAACGCGGAGATCATGGTGCTGCGGGGGGATGCCTATCTGGAGCTGGGTGAAGTCGACAGGGCCAATCAAGCCTTTATAAAGGCCGCGCAGTATAACCCGGCATCTACCAAGCCGCTGCTGGGTCTAGTGTCCGTAAAGCTGCGAAACGGAGCGTTCGAGGACATCGGCAAGCTATTACAGAAGGCGATGGATCTGGACTCCGGCGATCCCGATGTATGGCATACCCGGGGGGATGTGGCCCATGCGCAGCATCAATTTAGCGAAGCGGTGGGTCTCTATAACAAGGCGTTGCAACTGAGTCCGGGGAACTACCGGATTCAAGTATCCCTGGCCAGTACCTATCTGGATATGGGGCAATATGCTCAGGCGCTGGGTATCTTGGATAAGCTCGGAAAATCGAAAAATTTTGATCCCCAGGTGCCCTATCTGCGTGGTGTGGCCCTCTCCCGTCTTGGTGATGCCGAAGCATCCAAGGCGGCGATGCTTGAAGCCTCGGCCATCATGGCCAAATTGCCTACCGAGGTGAAGCAGCAACACCCGGAAACCCTGTTGTTGTCGAGTCTGATCGATTACAGCATGAACAAGATGGATGAGGCCTACGCCGGATTGGACGCCTATGTAAAACGGGCCCCCAACAACCCCGGCGCCCGCAAGCTGATGGGGTCGATCCTGTTTCAGAGAGGGCAGTACGATCAAGCCATACAAATATTGAAGCCGGCACTGAAGCAGATTCCAAATGACTACAAATTGCTGACCTTGCTGGGCACGGCCTACGTCAAGATGGGGCGGCACCTGCGGGCCATCGAAATACTCAAAAAGGCCGCGAGTCTGGGTGGCGATGCGGTGGAGGCGCGCACGCAGATAGGCTTGAGTTATCTGGCACAGGGGCAGCGGGATGCCGGGTTGAAGCAGTTGTCCGAACTGTTTTACAGCGTGGAGACAGCGCAGGAAGCGGGCATGACCCTGGTGCTGGAGCATCTGCGACAAAATGAGAACCGGGAAGCGGTCAAGGTGGCCAGGTTGCTCAGTCAACGCCATCCCAAAGATCTGGCACTGTTGAACCTGTTGGCATCCTCCGAGATAGCCGCTGGCGATCTCGCCGGCGCGACAAAACATCTGGAACAGATTCTGAAGCAGGACGCAGACTACCTGGATGCCGAACTGAACCTGGTCAAGATTGATCGGGCGGCGGGTCGATACGGACAAGCCAGGAGTCGCCTCAAAGAGGCCAAAGCGCATCATCCCGAGAGCACCCAGGTAATAGTGGAGCAGGCCCGCCTGGAGGAAGCCGAAGGCCGCCCGGAGGTGGCGCTGGAGCTGTTGCTGAAAGCTGTCGCGCTGGATGAAAAGTCGGTGGCCAATCAGCTCTATTTGGGCGAGTTGTATTTGAAGTTGGGCAAAGAACAGGCGTTGGCCCGGCATATACAGACGCTGGAGCGGTTGTTTCCGGACAATATCCAGGCGATACGCATGATCGGGGTCAGTCAGCTGGCGTTGAAAAATCCCGCCATGGCCCGGTACCAGTTTCGGCGTATGTCAAAAGCGGCCGGTTACAATGCTCCCGTGCTTATGGATGTTTCCCGGTTGTTGCGCACGGCCGGGGATCCGGAAGGGGCTACCTGGGCACTCATGAAAATATTGGAAGAGAATCCGCAAGCCGTACCGGCCAAGATCGCACTGGCCGAAACGCAACTGGCTTCAGGTATGCGCGAGCCGGCCGCAAAGACTATTGGTGAGTTGATACGTTCCCACCCCGATGTGGCGGAGGGTTACCGGTTGCGAGCCGATTTCGATATGCAGCGAGGTGAGTTGCCCGCCGCCATCGCAGGGTATAAAAAAGCCATCGAGATCAGGGAAACGCCGGCTACCTTGCTGAAATTGTATCGGGCCTACCTGGTCGGCGGTGATGTGCAAGGTGGTATAAGCCTGCTGGAAACGAAGCTCAAAGGTAACGTCAGTCCACGGGATACCGGTCTGTTTAAAAAGGCCCTGGCGGAAGGTTATCTGCGGGCCGGTAAAATGGATGCGGCGGCGACGATCTATGAAAAGCTGATCGATGGCGGCAGCCGGGATCCAGAGCTGTATAACAATCTTGCCCTGATCCGCTTCAAGCGACAGGAAAAGGGTGCCCTGGCATTGGCGCGTACCGCGCAGGAGTTGGCGCCGGAGAATCCGGCCATTAACGATACCTTGGGATGGATCCTGGTGCAGGGGGACGCGGCGGCCGAGGGTCTGCGCTATCTGCGTAACGCCGGTCTCAGGGATGCCTCGAGCCGGCGTATCCGTTTCCACATTGCCTCGGCGTTAGTGGCACTTGGGCGCCGGGATGAGGCGAGGCAGGAGTTGCAAGGCTTGCTGGCTCACGGCGATGAATTCGCCGATAAAGCCGAGGCCGCCGCGCTGCTGGAGCGGTTGGGGAAATAGTGTCCGAATATTTTACATCGCTCTCGCAGTTCGCTGGAGCTGTTTTGTTAACAGGCTGAATTTATTTAATTTTTATTTTACGGCATGTGATTTGCATCACATTAATGCGCGCAGACTTTTTGTGGTAACTCGCGCCGAGTGTATTCAAGGCTACTGTCCAGGATTGTACAGATGAAACAAATAAAAGGTTTAATAACAATCATTATGCCGGCATTGCTGGCGCTACTGGTTTCGGGCAATGCGGCGGCCGATTGGTCCTGGGACTTTAACAGTGGCAGCTACGGGTTTGGCACCACGTACAGCAGCATGAGCTACAGTGGCAGCGGTGGTGCTCCGGATGTCACCGTGACCGGCTGGTCCAACGCCAATTACGCCTCCAGCTCATTTGACGGCAGTTACGGCACGGGCGATTTGGTACAGCGTAATATTGCGCAATGGGGAGCAAGCGGCCTCGGGGTCTATAGCAGCGAAGACGGCGGCGTCCCGACTCACGCTATGGATAACCAGACCCGCATTGATGCGATTCTGCTCAACTTTGGCGGCACTTCCGTTACCCTCGATCAAGTGCGTTTCGGCTGGGTTAGCGGGGATTCCGATTTCTCGATGAGTGCCTATACGGGGGGCGGTAGCACCAATCTCTCCAGCATGGGATATGGTGATCTCACGAGTAATGGCTGGACCACGATCGGCAGTTACTACGATCCCGGTACCGGCACCACTTCGGTTAATGCCGGGGAAGTCTCTTCCAGCTACTGGTTGATCAGTGCACTCAATCCGGAGATGGGTGGGATCAATAACCGCAACTTCTACGGCAATGACTTCTTCAAACTGGCCAGCCTTGGCGGTACCGGGCCAACCACCGATGTGCCAGAGCCCTCCACCCTGCTGTTGCTGGGCGGCGTGCTGCTGATGCTTGCCATGCGTCGTCGCCTCTCTGGCCACACCTGCTCCGCCGCGCAGTTACAGGCATAAGTTCAGGCCAAAGCTGGGATACAGAAACGGGCAGCGGAGTAATCCGCTGCCCGTTTTTTTGTCCAGGGATGGACTTATGCTGCGGAGGCCATGGATGGGTGTAGGGGCAACCCCCCGTGGTTGCTCGGAAGGGGGTGCTTTCCGCGAGGGAAAGGGCAGGCACAGGGGCCTGCCCCTACATCGATAGACCTGTTGGTGGGTAGCAGCATTGCTTGGGATGGACTTATGCTGCGGAGGCCATGGATGGGTGTAGGGGCACCCCCTGTGGTTGCTCGGAAGGGGGGGCGCTTTCCGCGAGGGAAAGGGCAGGCACAGGGGCCTGCCCCTACATCGACAGACCTGTTGGTGGTTAGCCGCATTGCCTGGGATGGACTTATGCCGCGGGCGCCGCTTCAAAGCAGAAATAGGGTTGCCAGTCCCAGGAAACTGAGGAACCCGATCACGTCGGTGACGGTAGTCAGGATCACGGCACCGGATAGCGCGGGGTCGATACCCCAACGGTTCAGCAGGATTGGAATGGCAATACCTGACAGGGCCGCGACCAGCAGGTTGAGTACCAGGGCGGCACCGATGATCAGGGCGATACCGACCTCTCCAAACCAAAAATAGGTTACCAGTGAGACGACCAGCGACCAGACCAGCCCGTTGACCGCACCGACCAGTAGCTCTTTGGTGGTGAGCCAGCGCACGTTGGCACTGGCGATCTGATTGAGGGCCAGGCTGCGGATGGTCAGGGTGAGGGTCTGACTGCCGGCGATGCCGCCCATGCTGGCGACAATCGGCATCAGCACTGCCAGGGCGACGATCTGGTCCAGTGCTTGTTCAAAGCGGCCAATGACCCAAGCGGCAGCAAACACCGTAATCAGATTAATACCCAGCCATAGGCCGCGACGACGTGCACTGGGCAGCACCGGTGCAAACATGTCCTCTTCCTCGTTCAGGCCGGCGCTACGCAACAGGGTACGATCGGACTCTTCGCGGATAACATCTACGATGTCATCGATAGTAATACGTCCTAACAGCTTGCCGGCCGCATCCAGCACGGCGACCGAGATCAGGTCGCGGCGTTCAAATAGGGCGGCCACATCGTGTTCGCTAAGGTCAGACTTGACCGTGGCAGCTTCCGGTTGCATCACCGATTCCACCAGGGTGTCGGGATGGCTGGTGAGCAGGTCGGCGACATCCAGTTTACCCAGATAGCCACCCTCATCATCAATCACCATCAGGCTGTCGGTATGGGGCGGCAGGGATTCGTGGCGGCGCAACCAACGCATGACCACAGCGATCGAGACATCACGGCGCACACTGATGACGTCGGTGCTCATGAGTCGTCCGGCACTCCCCTCCTCGTAATTGAGTACGCTGTCCAGACGTTTTCGGTGATCCGTGTCCAATGCCAGCAACAGGGCATGGGTCAAGTCTTCCGGCAGTTCGTCGATGAACTCGGCCAGATCCTCTGGCGCCATCGATCCGGCGGCTGCCACCAGTTCGCCCTGATCCATCTCATCGACGATGGTGGTGCGTGCCTCGTCATGCAGAAACGAAAGGACTTCGCTCTCTTGCGCCACCGGGACTGCTTCCCACAGGTCGCTACGCTGTTCCGGAGGCAGGGATTCGAGCAGACTGGCGACTTCGGCCGGGTGGGTGGCGAGCAGGGTTTGGGTGAGCGCTTCCTGGCGGCCGGTCTCCAGATCGGCAATAACTTGATCCAGGAGTTGGGTCTGAGAGGGTGTGGTCTCTGTTTCGCTGATCATGATTCGCGCTTCTTTACCGGTTGGGTGGCACGGATTAATGGGGTCGCAGGGGCTGCCGGGCAGACGGATATTCTACTTGGAGTACGATTGTGACAGTAACCGGCTCGGTCAGGTATCACTGCCCGCATTGCGGTGGTTTTAGTTTGTTCGAATCAGGGGGGTGATTCGCTGGGTAGATCGGCCGGTTGGCTGATGCCTTCCACTTCCAAGGTGATGTGGCTGACCCGTGGCAGTCGGGTTTTGATGGCCGCTTCCAGTTCGTCAATAATCTCTTCGGTACGTTTTAAACTGACGATGACCGCCGCCCGGGCAGCGGCATAGCAGTGCAGTTTGGCATCGTCCCGGCGCTTTGAGGGTAACTGGTTCAGAATGGCTTCTTGCTCGATTTGAATCCGTTCATGCAACCCCGGCACCACGGCCTCTTCACGTAGTTCCACTTCCGCCACCAAGATGGTGTGTGCCTCGTCAATGATGATAGAACGCAGGTCATGGCAGCGTTCGACCTGATGGTGAGCGGCAACGATTTCCAGGAACAGGGCCTCTGCCTCGTTGTCGCGCATATCCGCCAGGAAGCGCATGTTGGTGTAACCGAGATAGAAGGCGATCATGCCCAGCATGATGGCGATCAGAGCGGAGAAGCTCACGTCCCAGAGCGCGTTGCCGCTGATCGCGCTGAGACCGACCCCCAGGGCGGCGAATGCCAGGCCCAGCATGGCGACGGAATCTTCCAATACCACCGCGACCAGGGTCGGGTCATCTGCCTGCAATAGAAAGCGTAGCGGATTGCTTAGCCCGGCACGGCGCATCTTATCCAGAAACGTCCTGAATGCCACCAGAAATGAGAAACCCTCCAGCAGCAGGGCGATGCCCAATACCGCCAGGTTGATCCACAAGGGATCCAGCTGCCATCCGGCAAAGGTGAAGGGCGTTGCCGCGGTTGCCTGTCCCAGGTCGTGCCAGGAGTGCCAGGCGTGGGCCAGTCCCAGGCCGGAGCCAATGGAAAACAGGCCAATGGCACTCCAGAGGTTCCACAGATATTTTTTCTGCCCGTGACCAAAGGCATAAAGCTGATCGGCCGGGCGCTCTCCTTCACGCAGGCCGATCAGCAGGAAGCCCTGATTGAGGGTATCCATCAGGGAGTGGACCGCCTCGTTCATCATGGCGGCGGAACCGCTGATCAGGGCGGCGCCAAATTTAATCAGCGTGACAATCGCGTTAGAGACGATGGCCGTCAGGACAGCCGTTCTGGAACTGTGGGCCATCGCGCTCACAACCCTTTGATGAAGACTTTGGAGTTACGCTGATAGTTGTACAGTTGCTGCTTGGCCATCGGCAGGGTGCTGACCTGGGTGGGGACGAATCCCCGTTCCCGGAACCAGTGTGCCGTCTGGGTGGTGAGTACGAATAGCCGGTCGATGCCGGCATGCTTCGCCCGCTTCTCCATGTGGGCAAGCAGGGCATCGCCGCGCCCACTTTTTCTGTAGTCCGGGTGCACCGCCACACCGGCCAGCTCGCCGATCCGTTCCTCGACATAGGGATGCAGCGAGGCGCAGCCGATAATGGTGCCGTCCAGCTCCACTACGGTGAAACGTTCGATTTCAGTTTCCAGCAGATCCCGTGAGCGCCGCACCAGCGTGCCGTTGGCTTCCAAAGGACCCAGCAGTTCCAGGATGCCACCGATATCGTCGATGCGTGCGCCGCGGATCTCTTCATAGGGTTCGGCGGTCAGCAGGGTGCCGGCACCGTCGCGGGTGAACAGCTCCTTGAGCAGCGCGCCGTCCATCTGGCGGCCGATCAGATGGGTCCGTTTGACGCCGCCACGACAAGCTTTTACGGCGTGATTCAACTGTTGCACCAGCTCTTCCGGCAGGCTTCTGCGCCGCTGTAGGAGAGACTCCACCTCCCGTGGAATCAAGTTGGTCAATACCTTGTTCCGGGTATCGGTGACCCCCTTGCCTTCGATCAGCATGATCAGCTTGTCGGCACCGAGAGCGATGGCCACGGCGCTCGCCACATCGGCTGAACTCAGATTGAATACCTCGCCGGTCGGCGAATAGCCGAGCGAAGGTACCAGGGCGATGGCGCCCGCATCCACCACACGTTGGATGGCCCCGGCGTCGATGCGCCGTACCATGCCGGTATGGCCGTAGTCGACACCGTCGCGAATGCCGATCGGCTGTGCGGTGACAAAGTTACCGGATACCACCCGGATATGTACGCCCGCCATAGGTGAATTGGCCAACCCCATGGAGAGGCGCGCCTCGATCTCCACCCGCACCGCGCCGGTGGCATCCTTGACACAGGCCAGTGCCTCTTCGTCGGTGACCCGCAAGCCGTTGATATACTGCATTTCGGTTTGGCGCAGACCGAGCCGCTCCTCGATCTGTGGACGTGCGCCGTGCACCAACACTAGTTTGATGCCGAGCCCGTGCAGCAGGGACAAGTCATGGATCAGGTCGGCAAAGCGCTCATCGTCAACCGCTTCCCCGCCAAACAGGATAACCATCGTTTTGCCGCGATGGGCATGGATATAAGGTGATGAATTGCGAAACCACTCAACGAAAGGGTCATGCTTTTTTTTGCTGTTATTTGCCACGCGTATTGTTCCCCTAAGCGCCTATATCCAGGGTAAAGGTCCAGGTCCGGCCTGAGGCCCTTAATGTAAACTGCATTCGACAAGAATTCGAGCGCTAACCCCAGATATTATCTGGAACTGGCGGATGAGTGGGAGCGAGGGCTTTTTGTTAAAGAGGCGGGTGTCCGCGCTGGCAGTAACATGACGGGATGAATGGTCTGCGGTGGTATGACGCAGTTCTGTTGGTGGCTAACCGTCGTAGGGGGAGATTCGGTCGATCAGTTCCTGCCCTATACGGCCCAGATAGGCGTAGCAGCGCACGGCGATCAGCCCGAGGAACAGTACCCACCAGTTCCAAAAGACAACGCCCGCTGCAATGAGGCCCAGCGCGGCAATAAAGGAGCCGATCAGGGCCCAGAAATAGATAATCATGCCGAAACCGTCATACCCGCTAAATAGCGCCTGCAGGCGCTGCTCAAGGGTGCTGTTGTCTCGCTGGCTGGTCAACGGGGTGGGTTTGCGGTACATGGTGTCTTACTCCTGGTCTGTATCGGGCGGTCAAGGCGAAGTCTGACATCGAGCCATCTTTTCGGTGCATAGTTAACCCTTAAGCCACTCTTCCTGACAGTTTAGCAGAGAGGGGCCATACCGAGGCGTAGGGTCGGCGCACCAGACGGCGGTTTTATAGGGATTGTGTTTGCGCTTTGTGAAACACTAAAATCGGGTCGGTAATCGTTCAAAGCCGTCAGGTGTTATCCGCCGGGTGGCTTGCTAATTACACTTGTACAAGCCGAAAAGATTAATAGAGATGAGACAAAGGCCGGTCAACTATCTCCTTCTGTTGCTGTTCATTATGCTGTTGTCGGCTTGCTCGCCATCCTCTCCGGTGACGGTTCAGGTCGACAATGTCAATGCCCGGGTAGAGGTGGCGTCCACCCCCAATCAACGTCAGCGTGGCTTGATGCATCGCCAGTCACTGGGTAAAGACGAGGGGATGCTGATGGTGTTTCCAACACCTCAGGAGGTGAGTATGTGGATGCTGAACACCAAAGTGCCGCTGGATGTGGGTTTTTTTGATCAGCAGGGCGTGCTGCGTTCGGTAGTGCAGATGCAACCGGACGGGGGAAAGCAACTGTATCACTCGCCCCCGCAAACTCTTTATGCCCTGGAGATGAATCGGGGGTGGTTTGATCGTTATGCGCTAGTCCCTGGGGCGCGCCTGAAGCTGCCGTATGCCCTGACTGCAGAGTGAATATCCGGGTTACACGTTTTATTTAAAGCCCCAGTTAGCGTATTCCAAAACCTTCTCCCTCAGGGGAGAAGGGGGTATCGATCGAATGGCCGGAGAGTCCGGCTTTAACCGCCGTGGTACTCACAAACAGAAGTGGCGAATCAATCCCTGTAGCAGGCTGATCATGGGTGGGATGCGATCCAGTCCAATAAATTCGTTTGGCTGGTGGGCTTGATCGATATCGCCCGGTCCGAGGATCAAGGTTTCCATCCCCAGCTGCTGAAGATAGGGCCCCTCGGTGCCGAAAGCGACCGAGCCGGCGCTGTGACCGGTGAGCTGCTCGGCGGTACGCACGATCTCGCTGTCGGCGGCGGTCTCCATCGACGGAATGCCGGCAAACGGGGTGATGATCTCCAGACGCAGATCGCTGCCCGCCATCAGTTGTTCCAGCCGCTGGGTCAGTTCGTTATGCAGATCCTGCAGCACCATGCCAGGTAGTGGTCGTAGATCGATCTGCAGTTCGCAACTGGCGCAGATACGGTTGGGATTGTCGCCACCGTGGATGTGCCCCAGGTTGAGAGTCGGGACCTCCACCTCGAACAGCGGGTTCCTGTGACGTGCCTGCAACTCATCGCGCCAAGCCAGAATATTCCCGATCACCCGGTACATGCCCTCCAGCGCACTGACCCCGAGCGCCGGGTTGCTGGAGTGGCCGGAGCGCCCGTGCAGGCGGATGATCTCCATGCTGATCCCCTTGTGCATGCGCACCGGCTTGAGGCCGGTGGGTTCGCCGATGACCGCATAGCGGCCCAAGCGTCGGTGGGTTTCCAGCAGGGCCTGAGCGCCACACATGTTGCTCTCTTCGTCTGCCGTGGCCAGCAGTGTCAAGGGGTGCTTCAGCTGGTTCAGATCGAGATCCCTCACCGCTTCCAGTGCCAGCGCAAAGAATGCCTTCATGTCCGAGGTGCCGAGTCCGTAGAGACGGTCGTCCCGCTCGGTCAAGCGGAACGGATCGCTCTGCCAGCGCTGTTCATCAAAGGGGACGGTGTCGGTGTGGCCGGACAGCACCAGCCCGCCCGGTCCTTTGCCGGCGCTGGCCACTAGATTGAACTTGTTGGGGTGGCCCGGAATCGGCAGTACCTCTACCTGAAAGCCGGCGCTGCGACACCAGTCGGCCAGGTACTGGATCACCGACTCATTGGACTGGTCCCACTGGGGGCTGATACTGCTGACCGAGGGGGCGGCGATCAGTTGTTGGATCATCGGGATCAGGGCAGGTGTGGACATAAATTCTCTGTGTCGGTCTGGTGTCGGGTTAGAGGGGGCTGATGCCGGCAATCGGGCATCAGCACCTCCGCTGTGATTTACCCTGTAGCTGTAGCGGGATCAGGCGTACCGGTCGAGATTTTCCAGCCAGCGGTTGATCTCTTTGGTGCCTCGTTCAAGAAAGCCGGGATCCTGATATACCTGGGCGATTACGATGATCCCCTGGCCTCTGGCCAGTAACTCCAGGGAAAGTTCCCGCGCCTCTTCCGGATAACCCATCTGGGCGAACTGTTTGGCCAGCCACTGCTGGAACAGATCGAACAGTTGCTTGGCGTCCGTCTTCAATTCCGGCTGGTCCTTGGCCAGTTCCACATTGAGTGAACCCATCGGGCAGCCGGATCGTAGCAGGGCCGGCGTGCTGTCATACATGATTTGCACAAACCGCTCCAACCGGTCGAGTGGGGTTTTGATGCTTTTTTCCCACTCCGACAACATGATCGTGGTGGTCTCCATGCGGCTTTTGATTACCGCCCGCAGCATCTCTTCCTTGGTTTTGAAGTAATAGTAGATATTTCCCCGCGGCACTTCCGCCTCATCCACCACATCAGTGAAGGAGGTGCGGTTGTAACCTTTACGGTAGAAAAGTTGGTTGGCGGCATCGATGATGCGCTGTTGGGTGCGTTCGCTTTTCGTGGCCATAATGATGAACAGTACTCAAGTCGTGGTTTGGATTATAGTCCTAAATTTTTGCCTGAAAGGGAATCGACTATGCTGATTAATTATGGCTGACGGGGGAAACGGCTTATGCGACTGATGCTCACGATGCTGTTGATACTGCCTTGGTGCGCAAGGATTCAGGCGGAAAACCTGACTTTTCTCCACTTGCCGCCGGGCTTTCGGATTGAAGTGGCCGTTAGCGGTGTGGAGGATGCCCGTTCTCTGGCGCTGGGAGAGGACGGTACCCTGTTTATCGCTACTCGCCGGCTGGGACGCGTGTACGCCGTGACCGACCGGGACGGCGATGGCCGGTTCGATCCACCACGGATTTTACTGGCCGGTCTGCGCATGCCCAACGGTCTCGCCTTTCGGGATGGGGGGCTCTACGTGGCGGAGAACCACCGCATTGTCCGTTATGACCGGATCGAACAACACCTCGATCGTCCGCCTGAGCCGGTACTCCTGGCCCGCTTGCCGACCGAATCGCACCACGGGTGGCGCTACTTGGCATTCGGTCCCGACGGTCGGCTCTACGTAGCCATCGGTGCGCCCTGCAATATCTGCAACGAGGCGGGATTCGGTACCCTTATCCGAATGCGCCCGGATGGTAGTGAGCGGGAGGTGATGGCCGCCGGGGTGCGCAATTCGGTCGGGTTCGATTGGCAACCGGAGAGCGGTGTGCTCTGGTTCAGTGACAACGGCCGTGACTGGCTGGGGGACGATTTGCCGCCTGACGAATTGAACCGGGCGACGCAACCCGGCATGCACTTCGGTTATCCCTTCTGCCACACCGGCGACATTCCCGATCCAGAGTACGGGCGTGACCAGTCTTGTGCACGGTTTACACCGCCGGCACTGAAACTGGGTGCCCATGTGGCACCGCTGGGTGTTCGCTTCTATACCGGGAACCAGTTCCCGTCCGAATACCACGGTCAGCTGTTTATCGCCGAGCACGGCTCCTGGAACCGCAGTGAACCGGTGGGCTACCGCATTGGGTTGGCGCGGATTGAAAACGGGCGGGTACTCTCCTACGGGCCGTTCGTGGAAGGATGGCTGGCCTCGGACGGCGTGCGTGGTCGCCCGGTAGACCTGCTGGTGATGCCGGACGGCGCCCTGCTGGTGTCGGATGATTTTGCCGGGGTGGTTTACCGCATTTCGTATAACCCCTCGCCCTGAGGGGTGCCGGAATGAGGTAAATGGTGGATAATCAGCCCATTGTTTTCCGATTTCACCGAAGCTGGAGAAGAGCATGCCCCAATACCGTTCCCGTACCACGACCCATGGCCGCAACATGGCTGGCGCCCGCGCCTTGTGGCGCGCCACCGGCATGAAAGACGGGGATTTCGACAAGCCGATCATCGCGGTGGTCAATTCGTTCACCCAGTTCGTACCGGGGCATGTCCATCTCAAGGATATGGGCCAGCTGGTGGCGCGCGAGATCGAAAAGGCCGGCGGTGTGGCCAAGGAGTTCAATACCATCGCGGTGGATGACGGTATCGCCATGGGCCATGGCGGCATGCTCTATTCCCTGCCGTCGCGCGATATCATCGCCGATTCGGTGGAGTACATGGTCAATGCCCATTGCGCCGACGCCATGGTCTGTATCTCCAACTGCGACAAGATCACACCGGGGATGTTAATGGCCGCCCTGCGGCTGAATATTCCGGCGGTGTTTGTCTCCGGTGGACCTATGGAGTCGGGCAAGACCCGGCTGCACGGCCAGGATCTAAAACTGGACCTGGTGGATGCCATGGTGATGGCGGTGGATGACAAGGAGTCCGACGAGGACGTGGCCGCCATCGAGCGCTCTGCCTGTCCCACCTGCGGTTCTTGCTCCGGCATGTTTACCGCCAACTCCATGAACTGTCTGACCGAGGCACTGGGACTGAGCCTGCCGGGCAACGGTTCGCTGCTGGCTACCCATGCGGACCGCCGGGACCTGTTCCTGGAGGCGGGACGTCTGGTTGTGGATATCGCTCGCCGTTACTACGAACAGGACGAGGCGGCGGTGCTGCCCCGTTCCATCGCCAGCTTTGAAGCGTTCGAGAATGCCATGTGCCTGGATATCGCCATGGGCGGTTCCACCAACACCGTGCTGCACCTGCTGGCGGCGGCGCATGAGGCGGAAGTGGATTTCACCATGGCCGATATCGACCGGCTGTCACGCAAGGTCCCCCACTTGAGCAAGGTGGCTCCCTCCACCCAGCTGTACCATATGGAAGATGTGCATCGCGCCGGCGGCGTGATCAGTATTTTGGGTGAGTTGGCGAAGGGCGGCCTGATCCATACGCAAGCTGGCAGCGTGCATAGCGGTACCTTGGGGCAGGCGATCGAAAAGTGGGATATCGGCCGTAGCCAGGACGAGATCGCCCGCACCCGTTATCTGGCCGGTCCGGCCGGTATCCCCAGCCAGACCGCTTTCAGTCAGGAGACTCGCTGGCCCGACCTGGATTTGGACCGGGCGGGTGGTTGTATCCGCGATATCGAGCACGCCTACAGTCAGGATGGCGGACTCGCGGTGCTGTACGGCAACCTGGCGGAGGCCGGTTGTATCGTCAAGACTGCGGGTGTGGATGAGTCGATCCTGCAGTTTAGCGGGCCGGCACGCATCTTTGAGAGCCAGGAAGCGGCGGTGGAGGCGATCCTGCACGATCGGATCCAGGCCGGCGATGTGGTGCTGATCCGCTATGAGGGGCCGAAGGGCGGTCCCGGTATGCAAGAGATGCTTTATCCCACCAGTTACCTGAAATCCAAGGGACTCGGCAAGGCGTGTGCGCTGATTACCGACGGTCGCTTCTCCGGCGGTACCTCCGGGCTCTCCATCGGTCACTGCTCACCGGAGGCGGCCGAGGGTGGCACCATCGGCCTGGTGGAAGAGGGTGACCGGATCGAGATCGATATTCCCGGTCGCACTATTCGTCTGGCTGTTCCAGAAGAGACCCTGGCAGCTCGGCGTGTGGCGATGGAGGCGAAAGGTGAGCAGGCTTGGCTGCCGGTCAACCGTGAGCGGGTGGTATCCCAGGCGTTGCAAGCCTATGCCGCCCTCACCACCAGTGCGGCCCGCGGTGCGGTAAGGGATTTGAGCCAGTTGAAACGCTGAGCCTGTTCGGTTTCCCCTATTGTAGGGGTAGGCCCGGTGCCTGCCCTTTTTCTGACACCCTGCCGTTACAGCGATCCCCAGGAACTCTTTCGCTTGCGTACTCGCAGGCTAGGCAGGATCAGCCCGAGGATAATGCCGCCGACCACGACCCCGCCACCGATCAGGAACCAGCGTTGCGCGCTGTCGTTGCCCAGCTCACGGTTGGTCTGCTTCAAATCCTCGACTTCCCGGGTCAGGGAAGCCACCTGTTTACGTAGGTCATTGCGCTCGTCGGCGATGCGTACCGCGTTGGCGGCGGTGCGTTTGATCGCCTGCAGTTCGTCATCCAATGTCTGCTTCTCACGCTGCAGTTTGTTGTGCTGACCGGATAGCTCCTTGTATTCATCCTGCAGCTTGCTGAGCTTGGCGCTGAGCTTCCCGGGGGCCTCCTGCAACTCGTCCAGCTTCTTTTCGGCTGCCACCAGGCGGTCCCGGGCGCTGGGGACCGGCATCAGTTGACGAGTCAGGATATAGCCGGTGGCACCGTCCTGGGTCTTGACCAGCGAATAACCGTTTTCCGCATTGCTGCTGATCAGCTCTACCTGATAACCGCTGGGCAGCATGCGGGTGATCTTGTGGGTGGCGCTCTCTCCAGAGCGCAGGGTGACCTTGAATTGGTCCGTTACATAACGGGTTTCGGCCTGCAGATTGGCCACTGCACTCAGCAGGACCAAGGGAATCAGGTATTTTTTCACGCTTACCTCAATGTAGGTGGAAAATTTTCGGGCATTCTTTCAGATAGGTAAGACTCTGTCCAAGCCAGAGATCACAAATCCCCCCATGTCTGCCCCATTTTTGTGCCGGTTATGCACACAGTCCTGTCGTCTCTAACTTAGTTAAAATATGATGTCAACAGTCCAGGCGATTTTCCTATAAATTTTTTAACTTATTGAATAATAAGTAAATAATAAGTTGTATGAAAAATTATCAATCTAACGGAAATTCAGTATTCTTGCGGCCTTACGCCAGTTTCCCAGAATTTGTCCACAAAGTTATCCACAGGTTCTGTGAGTAACCGCTAAACAGCTTTTGTGACAAGCGGATGTCACTTTTGTTGCAAGCTGTCCCTTACAAAGTGCGGCTAACTGACTGACATACAATGTGAACCAGATAAAAATGGGTCCATACCAATGATAGATGAGCCAGCGATCAGGAAGTTGTATATAATGCGCCGCCTTTAATCTACCTTAGTTTGCGGTCCCGCATATGAAACAGTTACGTAATATCGCCATCATCGCCCACGTCGATCATGGAAAAACTACCCTGGTCGACAAGCTGCTGCAGCAGTCGGGCACGCTCGGTGATCGCTTCGGGCCCGTGGAGCGGCTGATGGACTCCAATGATCTGGAGAAGGAGCGTGGAATCACCATTCTCTCCAAGAATACCTCGATCAATTGGAAAGACTATCGGATCAATATTGTCGATACTCCGGGACATGCCGATTTCGGTGGTGAAGTGGAGCGGGTACTGTCCATGGTCGATTCTGTGTTGCTGCTGGTGGATGCCGTCGAGGGACCGATGCCCCAGACCCGCTTTGTCACGCAGAAAGCGTTTCAACACGGCTTGAAGCCGATTGTGGTGGTGAACAAGATCGACCGGGAAGGTGCGCGTCCGGATTGGGTGATTGATCAGACCTTCGAACTGTTTGATCGTCTCGGGGCCACCGACGAGCAGCTTGATTTTCCCATCATCTATGCCTCCGCCATCAACGGCTATGCAAGCGCTGATAGCGAGACCCGGGAGGGCGATATGACCCCGCTGTTCGAGGCTATCGTCAACAACTGCAGTGCGCCGGACGTCGATCCCGATGGCCCGTTTCAGATGCAGGTTTCGACCCTGGCCTATAACAGCTATGTCGGGGCCATTGCCGTAGGGCGTATCACCCGGGGCACCGTGCGACGCAATATGCCGATCACCCTGATTACCCGGGATGGCGATCAACGCCGTGAAAAGATCGGAAAAGTGTTCGGTTTTCTGGGATTGGAACGGGTAGAGGTGGAGAGCGCTTCGGCCGGTGATATTGTCGCGCTGTCCGGAATCGCCGCCCCCAACGTTTCCGATACCCTGTGTGATCCGGAACACCCGCAGATCATGTCTCCCCTGACTGTTGATGAACCGACGGTGAGCATGACCTTCCAGGTCAACACATCGCCCTTCGCCGGCAAAGAGGGAAAATACCTGACTTCACGGCAATTGAAGGAGCGTCTGGAGCGGGAGTTGATCCACAACGTGGCGCTGCGCGTGGAGGAGGGGACCGACCCGGAAAAGTTCCGTGTCTCCGGGCGTGGTGAGCTGCATCTCTCCATCCTGCTGGAGACCATGCGTCGTGAAGGCTATGAGTTGGCAGTATCCCGTCCCGAAGTGATCTTCCGTGAGGTGGATGGCGAGGTGTGCGAACCCTATGAACAGCTCACCGTGGATGTGGAAGAGGATCACCAAGGCGGCATCATGGAAGCCTTAGGGAGCCGCAAGGGTGATTTACAGGACATGGTACCGGACGGAAAGGGGCGGGTGCGTCTCGACTACATCATTCCGTCCCGTGGCTTGATCGGTTTCCAGACCGAGTTCATGACCCTCACTTCCGGATCCGGCTTGATCTATCACGTATTTGACCACTACGGACCGGCCCAGCATGGTGGTATCGCGCCGCGTAACAATGGCGTGATGATTGCCAACTCCACCGGCAAGGCACTGGGTTACGCCCTGTTCAACCTGCAGGAACGGGGACGGCTGTTTATTGAGCATGGCATGGCGGTTTACGAAGGCCAGGTAATCGGTATTCACTCGCGCGCCAACGACCTGACGGTCAATCCACTGAAGGGCAAGCAGTTGACCAATATCCGTGCCGCCGGCAGTGATGAGAACATTATTCTGACGCCGCCGGTCCGTTTCTCACTGGAGCAGGCGTTGGAATTTATCGAGGATGATGAATTGGTGGAAGTCACCCCCAGTGCGATTCGCATCCGCAAACGTCATCTCAAGGAGCACGAGCGGAAGAGAGCGTCGCGCGAGACCAGTTCCGATTGAGATTCCGGGATCAGGGATAATCGCCGCTCCCGGCCATCCCTGGACATAAAAAACCCCGGCAGCTTTCCCTGCTGTCGGGGTATGTCGCCGGGCTTGGTTGGCAAAGGGTTCCAGTCCGTGGAATCATCCGTGAAGTGTGGTGCCGGTCCGGTGGCATCCGTTGTTAGGCGACAGCTATAGATTGCCACCGATCATGGGGCGATGTTGTGCGCTGAATCCCGGTACTTTGTAGGATAAATCTGAAGGATTGAGAAAAAAACGCCTGAAGGAGGCTGTTTTTCGTCATATATCCTACCTCCAGGTCGCAAAACGGAACAGAAAGGGGGAGTGTCTTGATTGGTTTGCTGCAGCGGGTCTCGATGGCGCATGTGGATATCGGTGGAGACCGCGTGGCGGAGATTGGCCGCGGCCTACTGGTTTTGGTGGGGGTTGAACCCCAGGATGGTGAACGGCAGGCGGATCGCCTGCTGGAGAGGCTGCTTGGCTATCGGGTGTTCCCGGACAGTGAAGGGCGGATGAACCGGAGTCTGCGGGATATCGGTGGCGGCTTGCTGCTGGTACCCCAATTCACCCTGGCGGCGGATACCCAAAAGGGCACACGCCCCGGTTTTTCCACCGCCGCACCGCCGGAAATGGGTGCGCAACTGTTCGATTACCTCTGTCGACAGGCTGCCGCCGGTTATGAGCCGGTGGGATTCGGCCAGTTTGGCGCGGATATGAAGGTGAGCCTGACCAATGACGGACCGGTCACCTTCTGGTTGCAGGTGTGAGCTGCTTCCATCGGTAATTCGAGTCGAAACGTTGAGTGGGGTGGGGATTTTCGATACGGGCGGCCACAGGAGGGGCGCCCTACACGCTGTTCATCACGCGGCATAAGCCCATCCTTGGACAAAACCGGCATTTCCCATAGAATGCGCTATTGGCCGTGTTGAAACGGCCCCATGCCGTGTCCGAAGCTGTCGGAGACGGCGGCGAGAGTCCTACCCGGGACAAAGTTATCAATCCGCTGGAGTCGACCCATGCAGCGTCAAGCTGAGATCGAACGCAATACCCTGGAGACCCGTATTCGGGTCAGCCTGAATCTGGATGGCACGGGGGAATCCAAACTTGATACCGGCATGCCGTTTCTCGAGCACATGCTGGATCAGGTGGCGCGCCACGGTCTGATCGACCTCGAGGTCAATGCCCAGGGAGATCTGCACATTGATGGACACCACTCGGCTGAGGATATCGGTATTACCATCGGCCAGGCGGTCGCCCAGGCAATCGGCGATAAAAAGGGTATTCGCCGCTACGGACACGCCTATGTTCCGTTGGACGAGGCATTGAGCCGCGTTGTGCTCGACTTTTCCGGTCGCCCCGGTTTGGAGTTCGACGTGGCCTTTCCGCGCGCCATGATCGGTGCGTTTGATACCGATCTGTTCTATGAGTTTTTCCAGGGTTTCGTCAACCATGCCGGGGTGACGCTGCACGTGGACAATCTGCGTGGCCGTAACAGCCACCACATCGCCGAGACGGTATTCAAGGCGTTTGGCCGCGCGCTGCGCATGGCTCTGGAACCTGATCCGAGGATGGCAGGGGTGATTCCCTCCACCAAAGGCAGCCTTTAACCCTTAACTCTCTGGCAGTCTGAAAGTTATGTCGAAAACCATTGCAGTCATTGATTATGGCATGGGTAATCTGCGCTCCGTCTCCAAGGCGATTGAGCATGTGGCGGGTGCCGACGACCGGGTCTATGTGACCGATGATCCCGAGTTGATCCTGCAGTCCGACCGGGTGGTGTTTCCCGGACAGGGGGCGGCTCGCGACTGTATGGCCGCGATCTCCGATCATCACCTCAATCAAGCCGTTTTACAGGCCGCCAAAAGCAAACCGTTTCTCGGTATCTGTATGGGTATGCAGGTGTTGATGAGCTTCAGCGAGGAGAATCAGGGCACTCCGCTGATGGGGCTGTTCACGGGCCAGGTCAGACACTTTCCCGAGTCCCGGGATGCCCAGGGCGGGCGCTTGAAGATTCCCCAGATGGGCTGGAACCGGGTCAGACAGACCCGCCAGCATCCGCTCTGGGAAGGGATCGAAGACCAGACCCGCTTCTATTTTGTGCACAGCTATTATGTCGATCCGGAAGATCCGGGACTGGTGGCGGGGACAACCGATTACGGCATCCCGTTCACCAGCGTGATAGCCCGGGATAACCTGTTTGCCACCCAGTTTCATCCGGAGAAGAGCGCGGATGCCGGCCTGCGGCTGCTGCGTAACTTTGTTAACTGGGACATCTGACGGCTGAGCTTGCTGTCGCTGATTCTACTTTTAAAGATATAGGTACTGAACGTGTTACTGATACCCGCTATCGATCTGAAGGATGGCCGCTGTGTGCGGTTGCGCCAGGGCCGCATGGAGGATGAAACCATCTTTTCCGACGATCCGGTGGAGGTGGCTGGCCGTTGGGTCGAAGCGGGCGCGCGCCGCTTGCATCTGGTGGATCTGAACGGTGCCTTTGCCGGAGAGCCGGTCAATGGCGGCGTGATCCAGGCCATCGCCAAGGCTTACCCCGATCTGCCGATCCAGGTAGGTGGCGGTATCCGGGACGAACGGACCATTCAGGCCTATCTGGATGCGGGTGTCGATTTTGTCATTATCGGTACCCAGGCGGTCAAGGATCCGGCCTTTGTCGGACGTGCCTGCAGCGCCTTCCCGGGACACGTGATTGTCGGCCTGGATGCCAAAGACGGCATGGTGGCAATCGATGGCTGGGCAACGGTAACCGATCAGGAAGTGACGGAACTGTCGCGCCGTTTTGAGCAGGATGGCGTCTCCGCCATTGTCTATACCGATATCGGCCGCGACGGCATGTTGACCGGGCCCAATGTGGCCGCCACGGCGGCCCTGGCCAATGCGGTCAACATCCCCATCGTGGCTTCCGGCGGTATTACGGATATTGGCGATATCGAGGCCCTCTGTAAGGCCGATACAGGCAATATTATGGGCGCCATCACCGGCCGTGCCATCTATGAAGGTACCCTGGACTTTGCTGCCGGCCAAGCCCTGGCGGATAGCCTGAACGGCTGAGCAACCGACAACCCGAGAGATTACTGAGCATGCTGGCCAAAAGAATCATACCCTGTCTTGATGTGGATGCCGGTCGCGTCGTGAAAGGCGTTAAGTTCGTCGACATTCGCGATGCCGGTGATCCGGTGGAGGTGGCGCGACGCTACAACAGCGAAGGCGCCGATGAAATTACCTTTCTTGATATCACCGCCAGCTCCGATGACCGTGAAACCATTGTCCACGTGGTGGAGCAGGTGGCGAGCGAAGTGTTCATTCCGCTCACCGTCGGCGGTGGTATCCGCACGGCCGAGGACGTGCGGCGCATGCTCAACGCCGGTGCCGACAAGGTGGCGATCAATACAGCGGCGGTGTTTAATCCGGAGTTCGTTAAAGAGGCGACCAGTCGTTTCGGTTCCCAGTGTATCGTGGTGGCGATCGATGCCAAACGGACCAGCGGCGAGGGCGAGCCGGCCAAGTGGGAGATCTTTACCCACGGCGGCCGCAAGCCAACCGGGCTGGATGCCATCGAGTGGGCGCGCAAGATGGTCGAATATGGGGCCGGTGAAATCCTGCTCACCAGCATGGATAGGGATGGCACCAAGATCGGATTTGATCTGGAGTTGACCCGGGCGATCAGTGAGGCGGTGACCGTCCCGGTGATCGCTTCCGGTGGTGTGGGCAATCTGCAGCATCTGGTGGACGGTGTGGTGCAGGGCGGTGCCGATGCAGTGCTGGCCGCCAGCATCTTCCACTTCGCCGAGTACAGTATCGAAGAAGCCAAGCGGTTTATGGCTGACCAGGGTGTAGAGGTGCGATTGTGAGTGATCTGCTGGAGCGCCTGGCCGAAGTGCTGGAATCACGCAAGGGGGCCGACCCCGATTCGTCCTACGTGGCGCGGCTCTATAGTAAAGGTCTGGATGCGATCCTGAAAAAGATCGGTGAAGAAGCCACCGAAACGGTGATGGCGGCAAAGGATGGCGAGCGGGAAAAGATTATTTACGAAACGGCTGATCTCTGGTTTCACTGCATGGTGCTACTGGCCCATCAGGGACTGAAACCCCAGGATGTACTGAATGAACTGGATCGCCGCTTTGGCCTCTCCGGCCTGGAAGAGAAGGCGCAGCGCAAGGAGTAATCCGGGTCATTAAAAACCCTGCGTCTTGGGTTAATTTCAGTTATTATCGGAGTCTTCTGGCGGATCGCTGTCCGTTAACCAGTCGATTGTTTCAATTGGCCGTGGATTTTGTGTCAAATCAGGCCGTCGTTTTGAGTTGGAGAAGAGTATGGGTTTTGGTGGAATCAGTATCTGGCAGTTGTTGATCATCTTGGTAATTGTGCTGCTGCTGTTTGGAACCAAACGGCTCAAGAATATCGGTTCTGATCTCGGCAATGCGGTCAAGGGCTTCAAGGGCGCCATGAAGGACGAAAAGAAGGGCGACGATAGTGCCCGGCTGGAACAGGCCGATGAAGAGAAGATCATCGAAGGTGAGGTGACCAACAAGGAAGAGTCCTCCGATAGCAAGAAATCCTGATCTGCCGCCTGTGCTAACCGAACGTCAGGTTTTTTAAACTATGTTTGATATCGGCTTCTGGGAGTTGGCCATTGTCGGGCTGGTCGCTTTGCTGGTGGTAGGCCCCGAGCGTCTGCCAAAACTGGCTTATACCGCCGGCAAATGGTTGGGTAAGGGCCGGAAAATGATTCAGCAGGTGAAAAACGAGATCGATAAGGAGATCAAGGCGGAGGAGCTGAAGCAGATCCTCGAAGAGCAGAAAAAAGAGATCAGTCCGCTGGAAGAGATTGTGGAAGAGACCAGCGAAACCCTGCGTGACTTTACCCAGGAAGCCAACAAATCTGTCCGAGAGATGGAACAAACAGCCGCCAGTGAGGATGACTCGCAGGAACGGTCCAGTGATACCTCGAAATAGCCGCAACGAACCCCATGACGACAGATAACGACGGGGTTGATACCCTAACCGAACAACCCTTTGTTACCCACCTGCTGGAGTTGCGCGATCGGCTGTTGCGGGCTGTGATCGCGGTGGGGGTTATTTTTGCATCGCTGTTCTATTTCAGTAACGACATCTATGAGATCGTGGCCGGTCCACTGATGGCTCATCTGCCGCAGGGTTCCTCGATGATTGCCACCGAGGTGGCCTCCCCCTTCCTGACGCCATTCAAACTGACCCTGATGTCGTCGATCTTCATCGGTATGCCGTTTATTCTGTACCAGCTCTGGTCATTCATCGCCCCGGGTCTCTATAAACACGAAAAGCGTCTGATGATTCCGCTGGTCGCCTCCAGCGCCGTCCTGTTCTACCTTGGTGTGGTGTTCGCCTACTTTGTGGTATTCCCGCTGGTCTTCGCCTTTATGGCCAGCACGACGCCCGAGGGCGTGGTGATGGCGACCGATATCGCCAAGTACCTCGATTTTGTGCTGAGTCTGTTTTTTGCCTTCGGCCTCGCCTTTGAAGTGCCTATCGCCACCATCATTTTGGTTTCCATGGGCATGACCACGCCGGAAAGCCTGGTGCAGAAGCGACCCTATATTATTGTCGGTGCCTTCATATTTGGCATGTTGTTAACACCGCCGGATGTGATCTCCCAGACCCTGTTGGCGTTACCGATGTGGGTGCTATTTGAAATCGGGGTTTTCTTCTCCCGCATGGTCAAACGCGATAAGCAACGGCGTGAGCAGGAGGAAGAGGGCCCGAACGATGAGGGACCGGATGGTGGTGCGACGGAAAAGACCGACAAGCCAGCGGCTCAGACCGCCGCGCCGGCTTTCGTAACCGACCCGGCCTTTGAAACGGATGATGAACCACTGGATCTGGAGCGTTTCAAACCGCTGACCGAGGCTGAACTCGAGGCGGAGTTGGACAGTATCGAAGCCGAGGAGGAAGAGGGCGGCGATGATCTGGGTGAATCCGATGATGAAGGGATGTACGACGACGTGATCGAGGAGAAGTTACGGCGGGTTCAGGAGTTGCGGGACCAGAACGAAGAGGTCAAGGCTCGCGGTTTGCTCTATGAAATCCTCGGTGAAGCCGGTCCCGAACAAGCCAAGGTGGCACGCAATATCCTCGATCAGCTGGATGAGGATTATTGAGGGCGGTATCGCTTCCTGCGATCGCTTGCTGCCCAACGGGAGAACGATGAACGCGCCGCTTATCTAGCGGTAGCGCATGCGGGTGCCATGCACCAGGGATAGCGTGATCTCTTCAGCGGTCAGCTGTTTCGGAAACAGGGTGCCGGATATCTTTGCACCACTGATGCTGGCGCCTTCCAAATTGGTTTCAGAGAGATCCAGTCCACGCAGATCCGCCTGGCGCAAGTAGCTGTCGCGAAGGTCGAGATTTTTTGCGTCCAGCTTACGTAGATCCAGGGCGCGCAGATCGACGCCTCTCAGATCGCAAGGGGTCCCGGTTTGATGGTGTTGGTTGAATTGATCGACATGCCCTTCTCGGAGCATCTGGTATAGCGGATCGTCTTTGATTGTGGGTATGGCCATACGATTAGTGTTCTATTCCGATGGTTACTGAATGTCGGTAAACAAGCATTAACGGTGGTGTGCTTGCGTCAGGTAGTAGTATAGTTGACGGACTTTTTGTTGCGAACCGGTTTCGTCAACACCTGCTATACTTCATAAAACAACCCGGAAGTGTTGGATGAAGATATTCATACCCCGTGTGCCCAGCGTCACCACGAGCCGTGAACTCAAGCGACTGGTCGAGCGTGTCCTGGAAAAGAAATTCCATATCCCCTTTACCAAGCATCCTTCGGTCAGGAGTTGCGATATCCTGCAGTTCAAGGATGGAAATGGTGTCGTCGAATTCCACGGACTGGTTTCCGTCTACCCCGATGAGGCAGGGACCTGGTTAATCTCCCACTTTAAGAAACAGCGGCTGCACAACAAGTTGCTCTTCGCCAGGCAATTCATGGATCGGAGTCGCGAGCAGAATGTCGTGATACAACCCGAAGATGACCGGCGCCGTAAAAATCTGGATATAGCAAAGGTAACCACCGTGGATGCCAAGGTTGAAGCCATCGATGTCTTCCGGCGTGAATATGGCTCCTGAGACTGCCTGATACGCCGGCCTATTCGATTGCACCGGGGATACGTGCAGCCGATTCGGACAGGCTAAATCACTGTTTGACGAGTGGGATGGACCTAGCTGTCAATCGCTTCGGATGAGCGGAAACAGTTGCGCCCCGCGGCCTTGGCCGCATAGAGCGCCTGGTCGGCGTGTTGCAACAGACTGTCCAGCGGTTCGTTGTCCCTGGAGAGGTGCCCGCCGATGCTGGCACTCAGGTTAATGATTTCGCCATCGCTGGTGACCAGTTGTCGGTTCTCCGCAATACGCTGGCAGAGTCTTGTGCCGATCTGGCTTAAGGTATCGGCATCCGCCGGTTGCACCAGTATCAGGAACTCATCCCCGCCCCAGCGTGAGGCAACATCGTAAGGCCGCAGGGTTTCATGGATCTGGTCGGCCAATAGCTTAAGCGCTTGATCTCCGATCGCATGGCCGTAACGGTCGTTGATCTGTTTGAAGTAGTCCACGTCCAGCCAGAGCAATCCGATATGGCTGGCTTCCCGCTGAGCCCGTTTCAACTCCGTCTCGATCCTTTCAGTCATGCCGCGCCGATTCAGCAGTTCGGTCAACGGATCGGTTTTGGTGAGGTGTTCCAGGGCCAGGGTGCGTTCCTGGATCTTTGCCTCCAGGTTATGGCGGGATTCCAGAATGGCGTGGGCCATGCGCAGGAAACGTTGCATCAGGCGACGGATCTCTCCGCTACCCAGCTCGCCCAGGTGCTCCGTGACGTCCTCCCCGGCCTCGACCCGGTCCATGGCGTTGTCGAGCTGACTCAGTGGCGTCAATACCTGGCGGTGGAGAAACAGGTTCAGCAGGAGAAAGGTGCCGAGCAAAGTGGCGGCATAGACCAGCAGGATGCCGGTGAATTGGCTGAACGGCAGCAGCACATCAAGGTCCATGAGCGTGATCTCATACCAGCCGATTTCGGGCAGATAGGTTACCCCCGCCAAATGCCGTTTGCCGTTAACGCTGACAAATTCGGTAACGACGGTCTGCTTCAGATCCTCCAGTGCTTTCATCGCCGCCAAGATCGCCTTGCGGTCGTCGGGTTGCTCAAAAAGCAGATCAATAGTGCGCTGGTTGGAAGGCTGTTTGCTGATGGAGCCAAAATCAATCAGCGATTCATTGCGATGTATCTGAATGGCACCGGTGTGATCGACAAACAGGCTGGTCACACCGGGCACGCCCTCTTCCACCACGTTCTGTATGAAGCCGGTCAGGTCCAGGCCGGTACCGGCCATGCCGAGTATCTCGTTGCCGTCGCGAATCAGTACATCGATCCAGAGTTTGGTGATGCCGAGTTCCAGGTCGGGATTAACATTGATATGCAGGTCCCGGCCCTGACCGATCAGGTTGTAGAACCAGGCGTCCTTCTCCTGTTTCGGATCGAGGATATAGCGGAACTCTTTCCCACCGAACTCATTGGCGGCATTGTTGTAGTAGTAGTGGCCGTTTTTCAGCAAGGCGACAAAATAGCTCTGGTCATGGAAGTTGAGGCGGAAGCTCTCCATTTCGGCGATGGCGTGGCGGGTCTTCTCCGCATTCCCGGGATGGCGCGCCCAGTCGCGCAGATATTGTGAGTTGGCCAGTTGGCGTGACAGCGCTACCTCGCGCAGGATCGGTTGCAGGGTGCGGCTCTTATCGTAGAGCACCTGCTTTTCCGCATAGCGCATAGCCCACTGCTCGACAATATCTTCCGCCAGCGCGCGTACTGCCCACCAGCCGGCCACTGTCGAGACCAGCACCAGGATGAGAGTAAACAGGTGAAAGCGGGGCTTCAGGTTCATGGGGACAATACGGCTGCCTTATTATGAGTAATATCGGAAGCGCGGGGTAAAACTTAAACAATTTATAATATATTTATGTATTTAGTCCGGATGCGGTGTTCCACTCGCCGAATCAAAGGAAGCGCAGCGGTTGTTTTAAGGGAGCTGGCGGCGGGTTAGCTGGGGAGATTCGGCAGATAATTATCCAGAATCTGCAGATAGTTGGCCCGGGCATAGGCGGATGCATCGCCGGCGTGGCGCTGACTGAGTACCCCCTTCAACTGCTCGATGGAGTCGTACGGACTCTCTTCCAGCCACTGGGTCATGTCATTGAGTATCTGTGTCAACCGGCCTGCTCCGTGCAGTAGCAGGGCGCTGCACAGGTGCACCACATCGGCACCGGCCAGCAGCATTTTCAGCGCATCCTGATAGTCGTGCACGCCGCCGGTGGCGGCCAGGGTAAGTTTCACCTGGCCGTGCAGCATGGCGATCCAGCGCAGTGCCAGCAGGGATTCGGCAGAGCTGGAGAGCTGCAGTCGCGGTGCGACCCGCAAGCTGTCGATATCGATGTCGGGCTGATAGAGACGGTTAAACAGGCTGACCCCGGCGGCCCCCGCCTTCTCCAGGTGGCTAACCATGTGGGCCACCGAGCTGAATTGCGGTGACAGCTTCATGGCGATGGGCAGGGTGACGTGCTGACGCAGTTGGTGCAACAGATCGATGTAGCGCCGCTCTACCTCGGAACCGCTCACCGTACTGTCGCCGGCAATGTAATAGACGTTCAACTCCAGGGCATCGGCGCCGGCCTCCTGTAGCGCCTTACCGTGGCTGATCCAGCCGCCATGGGTGACACCGTTGAGGCTGGCGATAACCGGGATATCCAACGCCTGTTTGAGACGTGTCAGTTGTTCCAGGTAACTCTCCTGTCTGGACAGCATGTTGCTGTGTAGCGGCAGAAAGCTGGCCGCCTCGGCGTGTCCCAAAGCCTGGTTGTTGAGGTAGTCATCCATCACCTGCTGGTCATGCTGCAATTCCTCCTCGAACAGGGAGTACATCACCAGGGCGGCGGCGCCAGCGTCTTCCAGTTGCTTCGCCGTGTCGAGGCTGCGCGACAACGGGGAGGCAGAGGGCACCAGCGGGTTTTTCAGTGGCAGGCCGAGATAGGTGGTACGCAGGTCCATGATCACTCCTTCGCGGGATCGGGCGGCTTCGTGCCCGGTTTGGCGTAGCTGAGTTCCGCCAGTTGACGGTAGTGCCGAAAGTTACTGAGGGCGTGTTTTTGCGCCGCGCCGAGGAACTGCTCCGCCGCTTCCGGATGGCTGCGCCAGAGCATGCTGAAGCGCGTCTCCTGGCTGACGAAATCACGATAGGCGATGGACGGCTCCTTGGAGTCCAACTGTAGCGGATTCTCTTGCTGTTCGACGCGGCGCGGATCGTAGCGGAACAGCGGCCAGTGGCCGCTACGCACTGCCCGGTCCTGCATGGCGTGATTGTTTACCATGTCGGTTCCCCAGGCGGTGCAGGGGCTGTAGGCGATGATCAGCGAGACACCCGGCCAGGATTCCGCCTCCGTGAACGCTTTCAGGGTCTGCACATCCTTGGCGCCGTAGGCGACCTGGGCCACATAGACATCGCCGTAGGCCATGGCGATCATGGCCAGATCCTTTTTCGCCGTTGGCTTGCCGCCGGCGGAGAACTTGGCCACCGCCCCGCGCGGCGTCGCCTTGGAGGTTTGGCCGCCGGTATTGGAGTAGACCTCGGTGTCCAGCACCAGGATATTGATATCGCGACCGGAGGCGAGTGCATGATCGAGTCCGCCGAAGCCGATGTCATAGGCCCAGCCGTCGCCGCCGACGATCCAGACGCTGCGCTTCAGCAGCGTGTCGGCCAGTCCCTCCAGTTGCCGCGCCGCCGGTTGGTCGATCGGCTGCAGTTGCCGGCGCAGCGTAAGGATGCGCTCCCGCTGTGCCTGGATCTCCGTCTCATCCTGCTGGCTGGCCGAGCGCAACTGCTCCACCAGATTCGGGTCTAGTTGGTCGGCAAGCAATTGAAGCAGTTCAACGGCGTGCTCCCGCTGTTTGTCGATAGCGATGCGCAGGCCGAGGCCGAACTCGGCGTTGTCTTCGAACAGAGAATTGTTCCAGGCCGGCCCGCGCCCTTCGGCATTCTGCGCCCAGGGTGTGGTGGGCAGGTTGCCGCCATAGATGGAGGAGCAACCGGTAGCGTTGGCCACCAGCATGCGGTCGCCGAACAGTTGCGAGGCGAGGCGCAGGTAGGGGGTTTCGCCGCAGCCGGAGCAGGCGCCGGAGAATTCAAACAGCGGCTCCAACAGCATGGCGCTTTTCATCACCGTGCCGCGCACCTCGCGCCGGTCGAACTCGGGCAGGGCAAGGAAGTAATCGAAATTGATGCGCTCCTGCTCACGCAGTGGCGGCTGCGGCGCCATGTTCAGCGCGCGTCGACCGGGGTGTTCCTTATCCTTGACCGGGCAGATCTCGACGCAGAGTCCGCAGCCAGTGCAATCCTCGGCCGCCACCTGATAGACGATATGCGCCCCTTCGGGGAACTCCTTACCCTTGACCGGCATGTGCTTGAAGGTCGGCGGCGCGTCGCCGGCTCGATTCGGGTCAAACAGCTTGCTGCGGATGGCACTGTGCGGGCAGACGAAGGGGCACTTGCCGCAGGCGATGCAGAGCGCTTCGTCCCACACCGGGATCTCCAAGGCAATATTGCGTTTCTCCCAGCGTGTGGTGCCGGTGGGCCAGGTGCCGTCGGCGGGAAAGGCGCTGACCGGCAGTTGGTCGCCGAGCCCGGCGATCATTTTCGCGGTCACCTGCTGGACAAATGACGGCGCATTCGCGGCGACCACCGGCGGGCGGTCGAAGGTTGAGGTGACCTGGTCAGGCACCTTAACCGGATGCAGATTGGCCAGGGCGGCATCGATGGCGCGGAAGTTGAGTTCGATGATCTTGCCGCCCTTCTTGCCGTAGGTCTCCTCCACGGCCTGTTTGATGGCGGCGATCGCCTTGTCGCGCGGCAGCAGATCGGAGATGGCGAAGTGGCAGGTCTGCATGATGGTGTTGATGCGCTGCTGCATGCCGCTCTCCTGCGCCACCCGGTAGGCGTCGATCACGAAGAAGCGCAACCGCTTGTCGATCATCTGTTGCTGCATAGGGCGCGGCAGGGTGTCCCAGGCTTGTTCGGGCGGTGCCGCGGTATTGAGCAGGAATACGCCACCCGGCGCGGCTTTCTGCAGCATGTCGTAACGTTCCAGGAAGATTGTCTGGTGACAGCCGATGAACTGCGCCTGGTCGTTGCCGATCAGGTAGCTGGAACGGATCGGCTGCTTGCCAAACCGCAGGTGCGAGACGGTGACGGCGCCGGACTTCTTGGAGTCGTACTCGAAATAGCCCTGGGCCTGCAGCGCGGTGGTTTCACCGATGATCTTGATGCTGTTCTTGTTGGCGCTGACGGTACCGTCGGAACCGAGGCCGTAGAACAGCGCGCAGTTCACGTCGCCAGCCGCATCGGTGTGGAAATCGCTATCCCATGCCAGGCTGGTGTGGGTGACGTCGTCGTGGATGCCGATGGTAAAACCGTTTTTCGGTTTGTCTTGGTTCAGTTCATCGAATACCGCGTTGACCATGCCCGGCGTGAACTCCTTGGACGACAGCCCATAGCGTCCACCGATAATGCGCGGAAGTTCGCGAAAGGGTGACTGCCCGGCGGAGAAGGCCTGGGCGACGGCGGTCAGGATATCCTTGTAGAGCGGTTCGCCGTCGGCCCCCGGCTCTTTGGTGCGGTCGAGCACGGCTATTCGGCGTACGCTGGGCGGCAGGACGGTGAGCAGGGCGGTCGGGTCGAAGGGGCGATAGAGCCGCACCTTGAGCAAGCCCACCTTTTCGCCACGGGCCAGCAGATGATCGACGGTTTCGTGTGCCGTCTCGGCCCCGGAACCCATCAGCACGATCACCCGTTCGGCGTCGGCTGCGCCGACATAGTCGAACAGGCGGTACTGCCGGCCGGTCAATTCGGCGAAGCGGTTCATAATCCCCTGCACCACTACCGGCATCTTTTGGTAGTAAGGGTTGACGCTCTCCCTTCCCTGGAAATAGGCATCGGGATTTTGCGAACTGCCGCGCAGCACCGGATGTTCCGGGTTGAGGGCGCGTTCGCGGTGCGCCTGCACCCACTCGTCGCGGATCAGTTCACGGACCACCGGCGGATCGATCGTCTCAATCTTGGCCACCTCATGGGAAGTGCGAAAGCCGTCGAAGAAGTGCAAGATCGGCACCCGTGCCTCCAGCGTCGCCGCCTGGGCGATCAGCGCCAGGTCCATCGCCTCCTGTACCGAGTTGGCGCAGAGCAGGGCAAAGCCGGTGCCGCGGGTCGCCATCACATCGCTGTGATCGCAAAAGATGGAGAGCGCCTGGGCCGCCAGTGAACGCGCCGCCACATGCAGCACCATAGGTGTCAGCTCACCGGCGATCTTGTACATATTGGGGATCATCAACAGCAGCCCTTGCGAGGCGGTGAAACTGGTGCACAGCGCCCCGGCCTGCAAGGCCCCGTGCAGGGCGCCGGCGGCACCCCCTTCACTCTGCATCTCGACGATGCTCGGCACCGTGCCCCACAGGTTCCGGCGCCCCTGTGCTGACCACTCGTCTGCATGTTCACCCATGGGCGAAGCGGGCGTGATGGCATAGATGGCAATGACTTCGTTGGTGAGGTGGGCAATGGTAGCGGCGGCTTCATTGCCATCAATAGTGGCCATCTGCGGCATTTCTCCTCCCGATGCAGGTGGGATGCGTTTAACAATGGCTCATAGCATAGACCAATGACCGGCATGGTAGGGACTATGGGTGAGAGGATCTCCCTTGATCCTGCGCTAGATCAAAGTGAATATGAAGGCTGGAAAGGGGTTGATTGGGAATCAAGAGCCGGCGACGGAGGACGGACAAATGGATGGCTGGCCTCAAAAGGCAGATGTCTGAAAAGGTTTTTAAACTCGATTTTGAGACTAGGGTGTGACTGGAGTGAGTTTTTACTTTGTGAATTGGTTGGTCCACCTGGGTCCACAGATTTTGTGGCTCATGTCAGACCAAATCTGGCAGTCAGTGTCAGACAGGCTATGGCAACCCCTGAAGTGGACTATAGAGAATATTGGTGATAGAGATCGCAGGGTCTGAAAATAAATGCGTCCCCTTTCGAATCTTATCAGCGAGTCAGGTGAGATAAGGTAACCATTATCGCGTGGTTTCGTCTCCATCTATTTTGCGGCTAGCCCACATAAGCCCCACCCACCCAGCACCCCAAAGAAATTATTTCACCAGACGTCCCTTGTCTGATAACCTGATGAGAATGTAAGGAATATCCAATTGGCAGGATGCTGAAATCACCCCAACCAGTATCCCCATCAAGCTAGCTCGGTGTTGGTAAAAATAAGTCATGGAATGAATATGAAAACGTATAAGGGAAGTTGTCACTGCCAAGCAGTGATATTTGAAATAAATGCGGATTTTCCTGAGCTTACGACCTGTGATTGCTCTATTTGCAAAAGAAAAAATGCATTAATGGTAAAGGTGCATGAAAATGAAATGAGGATATTGAGTGGCGAAGAATCTTTAACGACCTATCAATTTCATACACACACCGCAAAACACTATTTTTGTAAAGTTTGTGGAATATATCCATTTCATAGAAAAAGAGTTACACCAGACTATTTCGGTGTAAATGTTTACTGTCTAGACGATTTCGATCCAGCGGGTATTCCTGTAAGGGCTACGGACGGTGTAGGGATGAAATGATGACGGTTCTAACGAACCACCTGATAAAAACATGCAGCAGAACGTTTTGATTCATAGTTCATTTGTACCACCGCTACGCTATAGCACAAATGCCCCATTCTACAAAACGTCTTTAATGTTGGCGTTAGCGCACAAAAATGAAGCGAAAACTTGTAATTACAGTAGTAATATTTGCCTTGGTGGGGCTTGTGTTTTTTTTATACATGCTAGGCGCATCATTGCAGCCATCTGCTCAAGCGAAATCGGAGCGCTCGCAGCATGACATTTCTACCCTAAAACCAGGCCAATATCGTATAGAGCATTTCGGTCGTCCTGATGCGTGGAGTGATGAAGTATTACTTATCAGGGATTGGGATAAAAAATATTATGCTTATCTTTTACCAACTGAAAATGGAAAGGTCATATTACCCGATCGCTGGTGGGGCTGGGGTTACTACCATTGTGCAGATTTTCGGCCCGAGTTAGATGAATTAGGCTTCATAAAGAAGGACGGCATTATCAAGTGTCATGATAAAGAAACCCGTGAATGGGGGATATCCTTGTGGGAATGGACATATGACGGTAGCCCAAAGGACAAATGGGGTATCGACATGTATTCGCCACCAATAGAGGTTAATAATGGTACTTTATACATTAACAGGTAAAAGCGCTAACCAGTCGCACTAGAAGGACGCTCGTTTCACTCGTGCCTCTGTGCTCAAACGCAGAAAAGGGAGCGGATTTGTTTTCTACGAGTGGCCCCCCTGGACACCCAAGGTCTGCCGGTAGCCATCTGCTGCTACGCCAATGGTTACCGGTACCGAGACGTTTCTGATCTAGTCGGCTCAGCTGCGCCTTAGGACACTCCCGCCCAGATGCACGTAGGGATGTTTGCATTCAATCGGACGGTTACACCATTGATCGATATGTTGGGTGACCGTTTTGTTCAAGGTTCTGGTATCTTTTTCATGGTGGTGGTTCCTTTGGTCGCTGATCAGTTAGCCAACGACGCCTCCGCCTCTTCACCGTTTAATGTCGCCAAAGCCGTACTGCCGTGCTGATGAAAATCATCTTTCCCAGGGGAAGTTATACCGTCCGTGTCTTCTCTACCAGGAAGCTTGAATCTACTATTGATCTTCTCCATGGCCTTGGTTTGATCGGAGAGCTTATGGGTATATTGTTCAAGATCTGATCGAATCAATTTATTTTTTTCACTTTGCTCGAAAACATGCTTGACCTGTTCGGCAATATCCTTTGCGTTGTATGAGATCTCTTCAACAGCAACCACCATCCGCTCCATTTCAGTGGCTACGGTTTGTGTTGATTGATCGATCGATTGGAATGAAATCATGGCATTTAAAACGTTCTCTTGAGTGGAGGATCCCAGCTCGATCCCGGACTTCATGAGGTCGTTCATCTGACGTGACTTTTGATCGAATTGTTGAATGATCTCGCCAATGCTGCTGGTTGCACTGACGGTCTTCTGTGCCAGTGCCCGTACTTCATCAGCCACGACCGAGAATCCACGTCCCGCTTCACCGGCTCGGGCGGATTCGATTGCGGCATTCAATGCGAGCAGATTGGTCTGGTCGGCAAGACCGTTAATCACATCGATGATGCCCAACATCTTCGCGTTGGATTGCATCAGACTTTCTACTTCCTCGTAAGAGCTCTTTATCAAGTCTGAGATACTGGTAACTGAATCAACACACTCCTTGATCACAGCGCTGCCTTCATGGGTTGCATCGGAGGCGGTATGGGCTGAGTCGTTGACGCCCGCAGAACGTTCAACTACATCCGTAACCGCGACAGATATCTGTTCGGTTGCTACCCTCGATTGTTCGGTTTTCTCTTCGATACTTTTGCTGCTGGCCGCAAGTTGGCCCATGACTTCGTCTAGATGCCGGCGAATGTCGATGAGCAGGTTGTTGCCATCCACCACTTGGTGTAGGACATCAGAGACGTCGTCCAGCGTCTGATTGAAGGCCATTCGTAGTCGAGTGAACTCATCGTTGAGGTTGTTGCTGAGTGCTAAGCGATTGGAAAAATCCCCATCGGCAACTTGTTTTAGAAAGGATTGCATTTGGTCCAATTGCCGGGTGAGTTGTCTGGCCGTACTGCCAAGGCTAAAGAATACCACGAGCCCGACAATTCCTGCGGCCAGTAACATTATTCTGGATGCGGTGTATTTGGATTGATCCGCCAGTTCACCTGCTTGTTTAATTACATCCTCTTTTAGAAGTTGGTTCTGCTGTGAGAGGAGTAGCGACAGCTCTTTTATTATGGGCGCCAGTACGGTCTGTGCATTTCGCTCAGCCGAGGCTAAATTTCGAATTTTTTCAAAAGAGCTTCGGTATTGATTGATTACGATGCCAAGCTTATTGGTCTCCCAACGCATCTTTACGGAGGTTTCTTCAAGCCTTTTAAGCGCTTGGTCTATATCCGCTTCGTCCGCTTCTGACCGTGATATGACAAATTTATTTTGAGCTGCGGCTATGTCATCAATATCGGATTCAATCATTGAGAGTGAGACTCCCTTTAAGGCAAATAAAGCCGCGTCAAAATCCTGTAAAGCTCCAATATTCGGGGGGAAGCCCATTATAATCCGGTTGCCTAGCCACTCTTCCCGGTAAGAACGGTACTTTTTTGCTAGCGTCGCTATCTGATCTGAAAAGGAGATCAACTCATGCTGCTGAAGGGTGGTTGCCACCTGTTGCATCGAGGCAGGTAAGAGAGTGATGTTCCTCAGATCCTCTCGGTATTGTTCTATTGTGTCAGCGGATATTTCCGAAGCGAACGCTTCTAAACGTAAAATCTGATTTGAAAAGGAGAGTGATAGCTGTTCATATTTGTTGGCATTGCCTTGTCTGCTAAAACTGCGATCAATATTGTTCAGGCCCCACAACGCAGCGCTTACCACGCATAGCAATCCAAAGAGGGTTAGAAATATTACTATAAGCAGCTTCTGTTTCCAGGAATACTGAGGCACTAAGTTCATCAGATAATCCTCCTGTCGGTTTATTCTTTGAGCGATCCACAGCAGCCCTGTTGTGATACTGGGTTCCTCTAGGGATTGGCTGCTTTATCAAGTAAGGAATTGAGTGTGGTAGTGAATTTATCTCTATCTTCAGGATCATCCAGGCTCATCGATAGATTATTTATAAGTTCATCTATAGATGAGGCTTTCCTTATTTCATCGTCGAACAATACATTGGCGAATGGGCCAATGCAGGTAACGAGAGCGTTATACACCAGTTCCTGTTTCACCATGTCCATCTCCTCAGCAGTTTCTCTTGTGTCTTGTCTGAATAGATCTAGTACTTCGTCGGTAAGCGGAGTGACATTTTCTGAATGGGTTGTGAGGCCAAAATGAAACTTGCATTTTCTCGGTTCATAATCCCTTAGCGCGTCAAGTGCCGGTTTACCGGCAGTCCCTTGATATTTGGCTGAGATGATGTGTCCATCCATAAAGAATATCTGAACCAATTTGCCGTTTGAAAGAACAACAAAAAGCGCGCCGGTCTCTCCACTTTCGAGGTGGTTTGTAATGCTATCTTTTAAATCAACGACACTCGTCATTGTGCAGTTGCCCTTTGCACCGAACTGGCCATATTTCTTCGCTTGACTCGAATGATCGCCAAGTTGATACTTTTTGACATACGATATACTGCCCTTGCCAATTCGCCGACCTCATCCTTACGTTCACTCTCATCGATCTTTGTCGGGAACTCTCCTCTGCTGCATGCGTCTGCTATTTTTGTCAATCTTTTAATAGGTGTTGAGACCTTCAGGCTGGTCATAATAGAGATGAGTAGCGTGAAGCCAACTGTCAATATGACAAGAGCGATGGTGTTGATCCTGCCCTGAATTAGGGTTGAAAACGCTTCGTCATAATCTTGTTGAATGATTAACCGCCAATCGGGGCCTACGGTACGTGAAAGCATGACTTTCTCTCGGCCGTCATGTTGCTTGATTTTGAACTGATCATTGGCTTGTTGATCAATAGCGGGATGATCCGAAAAGTTTTGAAGTGTACTGTTTGATGCGGTATCGGGACCTCCCATAGCAATGAGTCTATTTTTATCATCGATCAGAATCGCCACGCCCGTTTTTCCGATGGTTAAATCTGCTACGTATTGACTGATTGCAGTCAGGGTGGAGCATTGCGTGATGAGCCCAACGGTGGCCGATTTTGTGCTTTGTGGGCCGGTAATCGGTAAAGAGAAGCAATGGAGCGGTACAGGTTTAACCTTCCCAATTAGCACTTGCTGCCCCATTTTTTTACCGGACAAAACTTGTTTAACGTATTCCCTGTCACTGTAATTTCGCAACGGCTTACCGTCACTTCTGGCAATGGCATCTCCCTTGGTGTCCATCACAAACAGCAGTGATACCCAATCAAGATTTGCTTTTGCCGACTTTAAAATGGGTACCAGGTTATCCGCTTCCATATATTTTGCTGCGTCAAGGCTGGCCACCAAGCTGGCATTGCGAATATTTTTATCAACCCAATTTTCTATTTCACTGGAGACAACTTGTGCCGTCTGTTTAAGCTCCTGTTCAACCGCAGCGGTCTGTTCTGCTTCGTTCAGGTGTACCTGATAAATGAAACCAAGAAGGGGAATGCTCGATACTATGAGGCAGTTGAGGAGAATTCTCTGGAACAGATTCAGTTCTATCTTCATAGCGCCCTCTTCTGAGTGTGAGAAAGAAATAGTTGTAGTGGTTTACTGGCTACTACAAGTTTTAGGCCAATCTTTTCCGCTCCTTTCTTAAGTCCCCGGTGCCATTTGCTTTTTATTGAATGGCAAGCGGATCAGATGCGTATCTGATGCGGGAGTTTGCGCCAGAATTGGCTTATGTGTGCGGTCGAATCGGAAATTTTTTGCTTAATTTTCCAAACTGAAACAGGGGGTAGACCGTGGTTTCCATGGTTTTGATCGAGAATGCGTAAAGAGAACGGAACTGTTTTCTACGGGCAAGCCTTGTGTTGGAGTGACCGACTACTTTTGGATGAAAACGGAAATTTATTAAAAGCCTGCGAATGTCAGTTTTTCGAATTGGCAGTTTGGTTTTGCGGGATCGGATAGCGGAGGCTTTTGTTTAATAGTGCAATCAATAAAAAAAGGGTTAGCACGTTTATGCTAACCCTTTGTTGTTGGTGGGCCCACCAGGACTCGAACCTGGGACCAATGGATTATGAGTCCACTGCTCTAACCAACTGAGCTATAGGCCCGAAAAACGGTTGTGATTACAGGTCTCCGTCGAGGAAGCTGCGCAGGTTCTCCGAACGGGAGGGGTGACGCAGTTTACGCAGAGCCTTGGCTTCGATCTGGCGAATACGTTCGCGGGTAACGTCGAACTGCTTGCCCACCTCTTCCAGGGTGTGGTCTGTGTTCATGTCGATACCGAAACGCATGCGCAGCACCTTGGCTTCCCGTGAGGTGAGACCGCACAGCATGTTCTGGGTCGCTTCGCGCAGGCCTTCGCCAGTAGCGGAGTCGATCGGCGAGATGACGCCGGAATCCTCGATGAAGTCGCCCAGATGTGAATCTTCATCATCACCGATCGGGGTTTCCATGGAGATCGGCTCTTTGGCGATCTTCAGCACCTTGCGCACCTTGTCCTCGGGCATGTCCATGCGCTCAGCCAACTCTTCAGGAGTAGCTTCGCGTCCCATCTCCTGCACCATTTGGCGGGAGATGCGATTGAGCTTGTTGATGGTCTCAATCATGTGCACCGGGATACGGATGGTCCGGGCCTGGTCCGCGATGGAGCGGGTGATGGCCTGGCGAATCCACCAGGTGGCGTAGGTGGAGAACTTGTAACCGCGCCGGTATTCGAACTTGTCCACCGCCTTCATCAGGCCGATGTTGCCCTCCTGGATCAGGTCCAGGAACTGCAGGCCGCGGTTGGTGTACTTCTTGGCGATGGAGATCACCAGACGCAGATTGGCCTCCACCATCTCTTTCTTGGCGCGGCGTGCCTTGGCTTCGCCGATGGACATCTGGCGGTTGATCTCTTTGATCTCGGCAATGGTCAGTTTGCAGCGCTGTTCAAGCTCAAGCAGCTTTTTCTGGGCGCGCAATACATCGTCCTTGATCTCCGTCAGTGCTTCGGAGTAACCCTGTCCGTTGTCGATCTGGCGATCGATCCAGGCGAGGTCGGTTTCGTTGTCCGGGAAGGAGGTGATGAACTCTTTACGCGGCATGTGTGCGGTGTTGACGCACAGATCCATGATGGCGCGTTCCTGGCTGCGTACAAAGGCGATTGCGTCGCGCAGGTTTTCCACCAGGGTGTTGAACACCTTGGGGCTGTAGCGGAAGTCCATGAAGGCGGTAGTCAGCTCTTCGCTGGCAGCGATGGTTTTTTTGTGCTCGCGGCCGTGCTTCTCCAGCAATGTGATCTGGTTTTTGGCGGCGGCTCTCAGCACTTCGCTCTTGCGGGCGGCTTCTTCGGGATCAGGTCCACGATTGGGATCTTCTTCCTCTTCGTCCTCATCCTCGTCTTCATCGTCATCGTCGATGTCTTTGCTAGAGGCGCTGGCGTCGGTTTTGGGTGCAGGGACCGGCGCGACAATTTCCGCCTCTTCCTCTTCCGGTTGGGCAAAGCCGACAATCACGTCGGTCAGGCGCATCTCTTCAGCGTCTACCTTTCCCAGGAGATCGATGATGGTGGTGATGGTATCGGGATAGGTGGAGAGGGCGGTCAGTACCTGATTTTGTCCCTCTTCGATCCGCTTGGCGATTTTCAGCTCGCCCTCGCGGGTGAGGAGTTCGACGGTACCCATCTCGCGCATGTACATACGCACCGGATCGGTGGTGCGACCAAAATCGCTGTCCACGCTGGCCAGTGCGGCGGCGGCCTCTTCGGCAGCGTCGTCATCGGCGGAAACGGCGGAGTCGCTCATCACCTGATCATCGGCGTCCGGGGCACTCTCATGCACCTGGATGCCCATGTCGTTGATCATCCGAATGATGTCTTCAATCTGCTCGGGTTCTACGATGCCGTCGGGTAGGTGGTCGTTTACTTCGGCGTAGGTGAGAAAGCCTTGTTCTTTACCTTTCGCGATCAGTTGCTTGAGCTGGGATTGCTGCTGTACCTTATCCATTTCCTGCCTTAAATTCTAAGGGGCGTGCGCGAATGTCAAGCGGCGAAGTATAGCCTTTATTTCGCCGGTTTTCTATACGCGCACACTAAAAAAGTCCCGTCTCGATGTGCCCGGGGTCACGCACTGACGGGCCTATCAATCCGAACGTCTACGTAAGTCAGCAATTTTCTGTTTTTCAGAAAGTAGCTGGCCCAGGCGCTGCTTCTCCTGTTCGGAAGCATCTCCCGTGCTGACTCTCTCCAGCAGTTGGGTGGTTTCCTGTTCGTGCTGTTGTTCCACAAGCCTTTGCAAGGCTCCACGGAACTCCATTTCCATGCCACTTTCGGGGGTGGGCAGCTCGGTGGCGGTGCTCCAGATCTTCTCCAGATGGGAATATTCAGGCTTGCCACGCCAGCGCTCGATGATCTGTGCTGTCCTAAGGTTAGGTTGATTTCGCACGATTTCAAGGAGTTGGCTTAATAAATTGATACCTGGCGCGCGAAAATCCCGCCATTCCGTCGGGATATCGGCCACCTGGCCCAGTTCGGGTTTGATCAGCAGCAGCGTGATAGCCCGGCGTATCGGCGAGAGTGTCTGTTGCGCGCCCTGTTTTTTACGCAGGGGCGGACGTGGTTTGTGTGTGTCGTTCGCGGGCGGATTGCCCAACTGGTGCGTCTCCAGGCCGACTTTTTTTGCCAATCGTTGCTGCATCATCTCGCGGAACAGGCCGGTCGGCAGTTTGGCCAGCAGCGGCTTGGCCAGCTCCGCCAGGCGTGCCCGGCCGCCGAGGGAGTCCATATCCACTTCCGCCTCCAGTTTGTCGAACAGAAAGCTGGAGAGCGGCGTCGAGTGAATGATGCGCTGCTCGAAGGTTTCGCGTCCCTCTTTGCGGACCAGGGTGTCGGGATCTTCGCCGTCCGGCAGGAACAGGAAGCGGGCTTCCCGGCCGTCACGCATATGTGGCAGGGCGGTCTCCAGCGCCTTCCAGCCGGCGTCGCGTCCGGCCCGGTCCCCGTCGAAGCAGAAAATGACTTCGTTGGTGGTGCGAAACAGCCGTTCCAGGTGTTCGGCGGTCGTGGCGGTACCCAGTGTCGCGACGGCATAGCGGATACCGAACTGGGCCAGGGCGACCACATCCATATAGCCTTCCACCACCAGCAGGCGTTCGATCTTGCGCAGCGCCTTGCGGGCTTCATAGAGGCCGTACAGCTCCTTACCTTTGTGGAAGATCGGGGTTTCCGGTGAGTTGAGGTACTTGGGTTTGCCGTCACCGAGGATGCGTCCGCCGAAGGCGATGGTCTGTCCGCGGTGGTTACGGATCGGGAACATGATGCGATCACGGAAACGGTCGTAGCATTTGTCCGCTTCGGGTTCCGAGATCATGCCGGTGACGCGCAGCCGTTCCAGCTGTTTGTCATCCTGTCCCAACTGCTTGATCAGGTTGTCCCAACCCGGTGGTGCGTAACCGATGCCGAAATCGACGCTGATTTCACCGGTCAAGCCCCGTTGTTTGAGATAGTTGACCGCTTTACCCGCGTCCGGGTGTTTGCGCAGTTGCCACTGGTAGAAGCGGGCGGCCTGTTCCAGGGTGTCGTAGAACGGTCGGTAGTCGGGACCACTGTCGCTGCCCCCTTCGCGCGGGACTTCAAGGCCGGCCTTGCCGGCCAGCTCCTCAATCGAGTCGACAAAACCGAGATTGTCGTACTCCATAAGAAAGCCGATGGCGGTGCCGTGCGCGCCGCAGCCGAAGCAGTGGTAGAACTGTTTTTCCCGGCTGACGGTGAAGGAGGGGGTCTTTTCGTTGTGGAACGGGCAGCAAGCCTGGTAATCCTTGCCCGCTTTCTTCAAAGGCACGCGGCTGTTGATCAGGTCGACGATGTCGACCCGGTTCAGCAGTTCGTCAATGAAGTGTGCAGGGATCTTTCCAGCCATCGTGCAATAGTACCTTGTAGCTACTGCTCAGAGACAAAAAAGCTCCGGTCATTCAATATGCCAGAGCTTGGTGCAGGGTTGCCGCAGGTGTGGGATCAGCTGTTCAGATGCTGCTTGATCAGGGCGCTAACGGCCCCCATGTCGGCACGTCCCTGCATTTTTGGCTTCAGTTGCCCCATCACCTTGCCCATGTCGCGCATCGACTCGGCTCCGGTGGCCTGGATGGCTTCGCGGATCAGGGCGTCGATCTCTTCGTTGCTCAGGGCTTCCGGCAGGTACTCCTGCAGGATGGTGATCTCAAACGCTTCCTGCTCCGCCAGTTCGGCTCGACCCGCCTGTTCGTACTGGGTAATGGAGTCGCGACGTTGCTTCACCATCTTGTCCAGCACGACCAGGATCTGGTCGTCGTCCAGTTCGACTCGCTCGTCCACTTCCCGCTGTTTGATAGCGGCCATCAACAGGCGAATCACGCCAAGGCGGGGTTTATCACCCCCCTTCATAGCGGATTTCATATCGTCCTGGATGCGCTTTTTTAGCATGGGATAGAACTGAGACGAAGTCAGATCAGTACTGACGGTCCCACTTGCGATTTTCGCGGGAGACTTTCTTCAGATGACGTTTGACGGCAGCAGCGGCTTTGCGTTTACGCTCGGTCGTCGGCTTCTCATAGTGCTCGCGACGACGCACTTCAGCCAGAACGCCGGCTTTCTCGCAACCGCGCTTAAAGCGGCGCATGGCGACTTCAAACGGCTCGTTTTCTTTTACTCGTACGTTGGGCATTTCCCACCTCAAAAATCGTACCAACGGGATGCTGGAAACATAAGAGCGCGAATTTTACGCACTGTTTTTGCGTTTTGCAAAAAAATTATGGATTTTTCTTGGGATGTGGTGGAATTGCAGCCTCTTCCGGCGGGGGCACCCCGTCGAACCCTGAACATTATTTATAAGGTATGGAGGCAGTCAAGCGGTCCACGGCCAGGTTTGCCCTGGTCAGCGGCGGTTTGCGAAGCGATGCGGGTATTGGGCATAGAGACATCCTGTGATGAAACGGGATTAGCCATTTACGACAGCGAACAGGGTCTGCTCGGCCACAAGCTGCACAGTCAGATCGATCTGCACGCCGTTTACGGTGGAGTGGTGCCGGAGCTGGCGTCGCGGGACCATGTGCGCAAAACACTGCCGCTGCTCACCAGCTTGCTGGCGGAGACCGGTTTGTCCCGGGGGGATATCGACGGTGTGGCCTATACGGCGGGGCCGGGCCTGATCGGCGCCTTGCTGGTGGGGGCGGCGATCGGCCGCAGCCTGGCTTGGGCCTGGGGTGTGCCGGCGGTGGGGGTCCATCATATGGAGGGGCATCTGCTGGCGCCGATGTTGGAGGCGGAGCGTCCGGAGTTCCCCTTTGTCGCGTTGCTGGTCTCCGGTGGGCATACCCAGTTGGTGGAAGTGAAGGGTATCGGTCAGTACCGGTTGCTGGGCGAATCGCTGGATGATGCGGCCGGCGAAGCGTTCGATAAAACCGCCAAGATGATGGGATTGCCCTATCCGGGTGGTCCGGAACTGGCGGCCCTGGCGCTGCAGGGTGATCCGCGTCGGTTTCAGTTTCCCCGTCCCATGACCGATCGTCCCGGGCTCGACTTCAGTTTTAGCGGCTTGAAAACCTTTGCTCTCAACACCCTGCAGCGCGAGGTGACCGGTGACGAAAATGAAGCCCAACTGCTGCAGACCAAGGCCGATATCGCCCGCGCCTTTGAAGAGGCGGTGGTGGATACCCTGGTGATCAAGTGTCGGCGTGCGGTGCGCGAGTGCACGGCGGCTACCCTGGTGTTGGCGGGCGGCGTCAGCGCCAACCGGCATCTGCGCGAAAAGATGCAGGTGGCAATGAAGAAGGAGGGCGCGCGGGTGTTCTATCCCCGTACCGAATTCTGTACCGACAATGGGGCGATGATCGCCTATGCCGGATGGCAACGCCTGCGCTCGGGCGCCCGGGAGTCGCTTGGTTTCGGTGCCCGCGCCCGCTGGCCGATGGATTCCCTGGCCGGGCTCTGAAATCAGTTTTCCGCGTCGGGGCCCTGCTCGTTTTTGATCTTCCCTTCGGAGCCGGACAATAGGTTACGGATATTGCTGCGGTGACGCCAAAACAGAATGACGCTCATCGCCACCTGCATCAGGATCAGCTCCGGTGCCGGCCAGATCAGCCAGACGATGACCGGCGCCAGCGCCATCGAGACCAGCGCGGCGAGCGAAGAGATATTGAGTCCCTTGGCCATCAACAGCCAGAGTGCGGCCACCAATCCGCCGATCTGCCAGTGGATGCCAAATTGGGTGCCCAATGCGGTGGCGACCCCTTTGCCGCCTTCAAAGCGGAAGAACAGCGGGTATAGATGACCGAGAAAAGCGGCCATGGCGACCGCCGCCAACACCAGGGGCGAGACGCCGATCAACTTGGCGGCGAGCACCGGGACAAAACCCTTGAGGCTGTCGCCCAACAGGGTGATGGCCGCTGCCTTTTTGCCGCCGATACGCAATACGTTGGTGGCACCGGGATTATTGGAACCCTGAGTGCGGGGGTCGGGCAGGCCCATCAGGCGACAGACGATGATGGCGCTGGAGAGGGAGCCCAGCAGGTAAGCGGCGAGTATCAGAACGGCGTCGGTCATGATTTAGGGTCTTTAATCGGGCCAAAGCCCATCGGGTTTGCCGAATTCTCCCGATAGCGGGCGATAGGGTCAAGGCTATTTGTTATCCCGGCCGGCTGTTTTACCATGGCCGGATACAACTTCAGAAATAACGGAATACCCCATGGATATAGTTTTTTTACGTGATCTCAGGATCGATACGGTGATCGGCATCTATGACTGGGAGCGGGAGATCAAGCAGACCGTGGTACTCGATATCGAGATGAGTACCGATGTCAGGCGTGCCGCCGCCACGGAAGATATCGCTGATGCCGTGGATTACAAAGCGGTATCGAAACGGTTGATCAGCTTTGTCGAAGAGAGTCAGTTTCAGTTGGTGGAGACCCTGGCGGAGCGTTGTTCGGAGATTATCCGGGAAGAGTTTTCGGTACGCTGGGTACGGCTCACCGTCAATAAGATCGGTGCGGTCAGTGCCGCTTCCGATGTGGGGGTGATCATCGAACGGGGCGAGCGCTTCTGACATGCCGAGAATCTGGATCAGCCTTGGCAGCAATATTGAGCGTGAGCACAACATCCGCGCGGCGTTGCATGATCTGCAGGCTGAGTTTGGCTCCCTGTTGGTCTCCAAGATATACGAGAGTGAGGCGGTGGGTTTCAGCGGAGATGCTTTCTATAACCTGGTGGTCGGCGTCGATACCGAGCGTTCGGTGGATGAGCTGGTGCAACTGTTTCGCGCCATTGAATCGGCCCACGGCAGAACCCGCGAAGGGGGCGGTTTCGCTTCGCGGACCCTGGATATCGATCTGTTGACCTATGGCGATCAAATCATCGACCGGGACGGTCTGCACCTGCCCCGGGACGAGATCACCTGTTACGCCTTTGTCCTGTTGCCGTTGTCGGAGCTGGCCGGCGAGAGCCGGCATCCCGAATCCGGCCAAAGTTACCGGGAATTGTGGGAGCAATTCGACCGGACATCCCAGCGCCTCTGGTCGGTACCTTTTGATACCGGCCTGCCGCCGGTGGCCTGAACGTTTATTGCTGCAGGCTGCGGCCACCGTCCACGGCGATGATCTGGCCGGTGATATAGGGGGCATCCAGGGCCAGAAAGCGAACGGTGCGGGCGATATCCTCCGGCGTGCCGATGCGCCCGAGCGCGGTGCGGGAGAGGATCTCCGCTTTCGCCGGCTCCGGCAGCTCTTCTTGTTCCGGCCACAGGATGGCCCCCGGCGCCACGCCGTTGACCCGGATCTCCGGCCCCAACTCCCGGGCCAGCGTTTTCACCATCATGGCGTTGCCGGCCTTGGCCATGCTGTAGAGGGGATGATCCTTCAGTGGCCGCTCGGCGTGGATATCCACCAGATTGATAATCGCTCCCTGCTGTGCCTTGAGCAGGGGGGCCGCCGCGATGGCAAGAAAAAAGGGCGCCTTGAGGTTGATGCCCATCAGGTCGTCCCACGCTTCGGTGGTCAGCGATGACACGGGCGTGGGATAGAAGCTGGACGCATTGTTGACCAGCAGGTCGAGCCGGCCGCGCCACTGGCTGATCTGTTCGATGATCCCGGGCAGTTGCTCGGTGTCCTGGAGATCGGCCTGGATCAGTTGTACCGAGTCGCTCCGTTCTTGCTCCAGTTGCTGTTTCAGCGTTTCGGCCGCGGATGCGGAGCGGTGATAATGCAAGACGATATCCATGCCGCACTGATGCAGGGTGTGGGCAATCACCGCGCCGATACGTTGTGCGGCGCCGGTAATCAGGGCGACGGGTCGGTTTTCTGCTACCACGTTTGGTTTTACCTCGATTTCTGCTTAATCCGCGGACTTGCTAAACTGGCCGTTAAAACGGTTCAATACCTGCCACTTTATACCGAATAGATGAGTTTACGAAATTCATGATGGAACGGATCAACCCCCGGGCGGCTGAGGCTGTCATGGCTCAATTGCCGGAACCGGATGCGGATGCCCGTCAGCACAGCCTGAATCTGGTGTCGCGGATCCGTGACGAGATCAACGACAGCGGCGGGCAACTGCCGTTTGATCGCTACATGGAGCTGGCTCTCTACGCTCCCGGTTTGGGTTATTACTCGGCCGGGGCGCGCAAGTTTGGTGAGGCGGGGGATTTTGTCACCTCGCCGGAGATCTCCCCGCTGTTTGCCCGTTGCCTGGCGCGCCAATGCCGGGAAGTGCTGCAAGAGACGGGCGGTGACACTATCCTGGAGGTGGGCGCTGGGTCGGGAATCCTGGCGGCCGATCTGCTACTCGAGCTGGAGCGTCTGGACAGCTTGCCGGCTCACTATCTGATCCTCGATTTGAGCCCGGAGTTGCAACAGCGGCAGCGCCAGACGCTGGACCGGCATGCACCCCATCTATTGGAGCGAGTGAGCTGGTTGACGGCGCTGCCGGCGAGCGGTTTCCGCGGCATGGTGATCGCCAACGAACTGTTGGACGCCATGCCGGTGCATCGTTTCCGGCTGCTCCACGGCAACCTGTTGGAGCAGTTTGTCCGCTGCGATGAAGAGCGCTTTGAGCTGATTTGGGAAGAGCCGCAAACCGTCGATTTTTCCCGGCATCTGGCGCCGGCACTGAATCAGATCGGCCAAGTGGACGATTATGAGTCAGAGATCAATCTGCGTGCCGCCCCCTGGTTGGCGTCGCTGGCGGGATGTCTGGAGCGGGGCGCTGCCGTGCTGATCGATTACGGCCATAGCCGTGCCGAGTATTACCATCCGTCACGTAGTCGCGGCACCCTGATGTGCCACTATCGGCACCGGGCGCATGACGACCCGCTGGTCTATCCGGGGTTGCAGGATATTACCGCCCATGTGGATTTTACTGCGATCGCCGAGGCGGCCGTGGCGGCGGGTTTCCAGGTGGCCGGCTACACCACCCAGGCGTTTTTCCTGATGAGTTGTGGACTGGATCAGTTGGTGGCTGAATCCGATGCGGAGGACGCGGCGGCCCACCTGGCCCTGGTGCAGGGTGTCAAACGCCTTACCCTGCCGACTGAAATGGGTGAACGCTTCAAGGTGCTGGGCTTGACTCGGGGGATGGACCGGCCGCTGTGCGGCTTTGCCATGAGGGATATGCGTGAGCGGCTTTAGGTGGTTGGTGCTGCTGTTGCTACTCCTGTTAGCGGGATGCAACACTACTTCGCAGCATGATTCACCGGTAAAAACCCGCCAATTCCAGATGGGTGATATCGCCAAGAGCGATGTCGATATGGTGGCGGAGATCCAGATTCAGTTTTCCATGGAGCATCTGCGGGAGCTGATGGAGAAGCTGTACCGCCGCAATCCCCGCGAGTGGCGAAAAGGGGGGGCGGCCACGCTCGAGCAGGCGCTGGCGCGTGTGTTCGGCACCGCCCGCACGGGCCATTTCCCGGAATTGCAGGGAAAAAAGGGCACAGATGCCATTATGCTGACCTTTGATGAGCGCTACCGCGGGGATCGGGTGCTGGCCTTTGTCGAGGGTTTGCGGGGTATGCTCCTGGCGGCGCACAACGGAAAGCAAGTGTTTTACTTTACCGATGAACTGGATCCGCAAAAGCTTTACAACGCCGCCCGCAATATTGAAATTGCCACCTGGAAATTGGGTCATACCCGGGATAGTGAAGGGCGGCTGTTTCTGATCAGCAACGAAACCGCCGGGCCGGTGATCAATCTCAGCTACGAAAGGCTGTTCGGCAAGCTGATTGCGTTGCAGGATGGGATGGCCAGGATCGTCGCCCAGAGCAGTAACCGGCGTATAAAAACCATTATCCAGTCGGTCGCCTCAGCGGTATTTTTGCCGATCTGATCCCGTTTCCTACGGCGCATGATGGTTGCAAATGATACGAGTTTGTCGCTAAATTACCCCGTGTCAGCAGATTTCTCGAGAGACGTTATGGCTTCCTACAAAAGTGATTTTCAACCCGGCGATATCCTGGAACTGTTTGGGGAAACGTACCAGGTGCTGGAAAATGACGGGATCACCGGGCAGCTGATCCCCTTTCCCTCCGAAAACGTTCCTGCTCATGTGGTGACCTGGGCGGAAGAGGCCGGCGAGTATACCCGTATCGGTCAGGCACAACTGCCCGGCCCGACACCCTGTTCCAGCGGGGACGGCAGTTGTCCGACCAACGGGCGCGGCTCACCACTTTAATCGTCAGGTTTCGACATTCATGGGTGTTGGGTAGTCGCTTGCCGGCTGCCCGGTGCCGCCAATTTTGATACGGTCGATATATCGCGAGCGGCAGTTTCGTGTCAGTCCCGGGTTGACGTAAAATGTGTCGCTTCGCCAGTTCTCAACAAGGAAGCCCCCATCCATGATTGCCGTTTTCAACGCCTTGATCCCGGTTATGGCCATCATCCTGTTGGGGATGTTGCTGCGCCGGGCGCCGCTGTTCACGGACGAGAGTTGGCACGGCTTTGAAAACCTCTGTTATTTCGTGCTGTTTCCGGCGTTGCTGATCAAGACTCTGGCGACGGCCAAAATCGCTTCCACCGAATTGCTGCTCTTCTCCGCCATGGTGCTGTTCGCCATTTTCGGTATGAGCCTGCTGCTGTTGCTGTGTCAGCCGCTGATGCGGCGCTGGCTGGGTATCGACGGCCCGGCATTCACCAGCCTGTTTCAGGGGGCGACCCGTTGGCACGGTTTTATAGCGCTGTCCATCGTCGGCCTGCTCTATGGTGACGAAGGGGTGGCCTATATGGCGATCATCATGGCGGTCATCATTCCCCCGTTGAATGTGATCAACGTGTCGGTGTTGGCGCGCTTTACCGATGGCCCGGGCGGGCTGCAGGATGTGTTGCGCAAGCTGTTGAGAAACCCCTTTATTATCGCCTGTTTCATCGGCGCCACGCTCAATCTCACCGGTATCGGACTGCCGTCGCAGATCTTTTCCCTGTTCGATATTCTCGGCGGTGGGGCGCTGGGGCTCGGTCTGTTGACGGTCGGTGCCGGGTTGCATTTCTCCCTGGTGCTGGATCACCTACTGCTGGTGTCGTTCGGTGCGGCGATCCGACTACTGGGTATGCCGCTGCTGATGTTTACCGGGGCGTGGCTATTCGGGATCGACGGTGTGCCGCGCACCGTGGCGGTGATTGCCGCCGCCGTTCCCACCGCCTCCACCTCTTATATCCTGGCCCGGCAGATGGGTGGCGATGCCCCGCTCATGGCCAATCTGATTACGGTGCAGGTGGTTGCCGCCGCCCTCTCTCTACCGATGATGATCTGGCTGGCGGGTTTTTGATTCAGGCGCTAGAGTTAGAAGGCAATTTCCGTAAAGCGACACTGGATAGAGATCAGGATAAGGAGTCGGCTATGGCTGTTTTCAAAGGATTTCCACAGGACACCCTGTCATTTCTCGGTGAACTGAAGGCCAATAACAACAAGGCTTGGTTCAATGAGAATAAACCGCGCTATGAAGCCCTGGTTAGGGAACCGGCTCTGGCCTTTATCGAATCCATGTCTGACGGGCTGACGGAGATATCGCCTCACTTCCGCGCCATCGCCAAGAAGGTCGGCGGCTCGCTGATGCGGGTCTATCGCGACACCCGCTTCGCCAACGACAAGACCCCCTATAAGACCAATATCGGCATCCAGTTCCGTCATGAACTGGGCAAGGATGTCCATGCGCCCGGGTTCTATCTGCATATCGAACCGGATGGCTGTTTTATCGGTGCCGGCATTTGGCATCCCGAATCGAAAACCCTGGGCCAGATCCGCAGCTTTATGGATGACAATCCAGCGGCCTGGAATAAGGCGGTCAAGGCGGCCGCTTTCGCCAAACAGTTTACGCTGGAAGGCGACAGCCTGAAGCGCCCGCCGCGCGGTTTTACCGTGGATCATCCGCTGATTGACGATCTGAAACGGAAAGACTTTATTGCCATTAAATCGATCGATGCGGAGGCCATTCACTCGCCCCGTTTTACCCAGTCGGTATTGAAGGATTTTCGTCGCACCGATGCCTTTATGCGTTATCTCTGTACTGCGATTAACGTTAATTACTGATCGACTAGATCCCCGCTTAGGTTTGAACAACCTCATCACCTTTAGGTGGTAGGGCTGTCCTGTAATCCAGCGGATGGGTTATGCCTCTGATCACTGCTGTCCCATAAACAATAAGATAAGGGGGTGTGAATAATCGACGATTTACCTCATCCAATCCCCTCACCCCAACCCTGGGCCAGATGTTCCCGACCTGGCCAACCGACTACATCCCTGTAGCCGTCTCCCTGAGGGAGAGGGGGTCTATGGGACAGCAGTGGCCTCTGATGTAAGTGGCTTGCTTATCTTTCGCGTTCCTCTATGATGTGTCGGTGCATATAAAAAGTTAGTTATTTCAATAACTTATATCGGTATAAATAGAATATTGTGATTGAGGTCCAGGCTATGCAATCAGGTCCGCGCGAGATCGAAACCCCGTTCCGCCCCATCCCCTTGGAAGTGCCTGAAGGGATGATGCCGAATGAGTTCTTCAACAGTACCGAAAACCTTAATGATCTGGTGCATAACAACGGATTGCTGGTCAATCCGGAAAACCTGCTGCTGTACCGCAAGGCGCTGGGACACAGCAATGAGTTCGACGCCTCGATCATTTACAACACCTCCAACTGTATCCTCGATCCGCTGGGCCGCCCGGTGCGCCGCACCCAAGTGCCGGACCAGGTAAAGCATGTATGGAACCGTATGAATCAGGTGTTGATCGAGTACATGCTGGAGCAGTACCCCGATCCGGATGAGTCGTTGATCCTGGCGGGCGAGGCGAGCCTGGATGCCACCTGGCCGCTCACTTCGCCGGGGGTGCCCAGCATCCGCATGCTGCACAACCACTTTATCGTGTTCGACAAACAGCAGCTTCGTGCGTCCCGTTTTGCCGATCCGGACAACCCGAACCTGACCGATGGCGGTCAGCACAGCCTGTTTCAGGCTTACATGCATGATGTCTATCATGAGTTCTTCTCACAACTGGATTTGCAGATTCTGAAACCGGTTACGGATGGAACCTGCCGGATCGATCTGACCGGTTATCCGCAGGGGCTGCCCAGTTGGGAGGTGCAGGGCGGGGTGGATGTGTTGAAGCATATCCGTTTCTGGCGTGAGTACGACGCCATCCTGATGGGGTTCATCGATTTCTACCGCACCTTCTTTACCCAGGTGTCGACCCGTAACGCCCCGATACCCAAAGACGCCTATTTCCCCGAACAGATCGAAAACACGCTGATCTATAACAACGACTTCCTCAAGACCGCCAAGAAGGTGCGCGACCAGTGTGTGCACGATGCCAAATATGCCAACGCCATCCGCTGGCAACCGGCCTTCAAGCAGTTGCTCTATCGGGACGATAGCGGGCGGTTGATTATCACCATTAGCCAGAATTCGATCGGCAACGCCATTACCGAACTGTTGGGGGTGGTGGTGAAGCGGACGCCGGATGCCGCCGCCTACGAGGCCAAGGAGCCGCAACTGATCGAACGTCTGTTGGAAGTGCGGCGGCGGTTGGTGGAAGCGGATCTGGGTGAGCCGGTCAGTACCCAGTATTGGGGTACCGACTAGGGCCTATTTGTGGCGCTTGTCCCGTACATAGAGGATCTTGGAGTGGGTGCCGCCCACCTGCCGCTCTTCGATATCAAACAGCTTGGTGGCGGTGACCAGTTCCCCCAGCTTACCGTAGCCGTAGTTGCGCGGGTCAAAATCGGGCGACTGCTTGGCGATGTTGCTGCCGACGGGACCAAGTTGAGCCCAGCCGCTGTCATCGGAAGAGGTGTTGACAGCGTTGCGCAGCAGATTGACCAGTTTGGCATCGCGGCGTAACTCGCCACTGCTCTTCTTGGCAATGGCGCTACCCTCTTCGTCGCTCTTGGCGCGTAGCACTTCGGTGTAGATGAATTTGTCGCAGGCGGAGACAAAGGGGGAAGGGGTCTTTTTTTCACCGAAGCCGTAAACCAGTAATCCCGATTCGCGGATTCTGGACGCCAGCTTGGTGAAATCGCTGTCGCTGGAGACGATGCAGAAACCGTTGAAATTGTTGGTGTAGAGCAGATCCATGGCATCGATGATCATGGCGCTATCGGTGGCGTTTTTCCCTTTGGTATAGGCGAACTGCTGCATCGGTTGGATTGAGTGTTCCAGCAGTACTTCTTTCCACCCCTTCAGGCTCGGTGACGTCCAGTCGCCGTAGATGCGCTTGACGCTGGCGGTGCCGTAGTTGGCGATCTCGGACAGCAAGCCATCGACGATGCTGGGTTGGGCGTTATCGGCGTCGATCAGGACGGCCAATTTATCGGTGTTTTCCATTGTAGCGTGCGTCTGTTTCCATTCGACTAAGCGGGTTGCCTTGCGTTGGCAAGGCGGCGAGTCTGCTCAGACTAACAGACTCACCGGTGTTGAGGAACCGGTTTTGAATCGATGATCCGGACTGCCTTTCCCTGCCCGGGGGTGCCGCGGCTGTAAGGTGGAAATTGTCCTATAATCAAAAGCGTAGTGCGGCGGTGGGATTGGCAATCGGCTGATTGAGCGAGATCACTATTTTGGCGGGAAAGGGTTTTACTCTGACGGTGGGTTGATACTATGACACATCACCCGGGAGCATGAGCGGCGCATTCATATGGAGTATCTACGCAAAACCTACCAACTGAATATCAGCCTGCTGGGTGTGGTGCCCGAGGTATGGCGTCAGGTTCGGGTTGCAGATAGTGATACCTTTGCGGAGTTGCACGATACGCTGCAGATCGCCATGGGTTGGACCAATATCCACATGCATATGTTTATCAAGGATGGCCAGAAGTACGGCATTCCCGATGATCAGTTTCCGGATGACACCCACAATGAGCGGGAGACGCGCCTGCGTCAGGTGTTGAAGAAGCCGGGGGACAATCTGCTCTATATCTACGATTTTGGTGATGCGTGGGAGCACCGGGTGGTGCTGGAGGAGATCCTCCCTTACGACTTGTCACAGACCCTGCCGGTTTGCTGTTACGGCGAACGCGCCTGTCCGCCGGAAGATGTAGGCGGCCCGCCCGGTTACGATGAATTTCTTGAGGCGACGGCCGATCCCTCCCATCCCGAACATGACTATATGATCCGCTGGATCGGCGGTGAGTTCTCTCCTGATCTGTTCGATATCGGCCTCACCAACGAGCTGCTGCGGGAAAAGCATCTCCGTTTGGGTTGATCCGCGCGATCCTTCACTACAGAGTTTTTCGATCGATACTCAATGGATAGTGGGCATGCGTTTCAGCGGTTCGATCAAATTCTCCAGTCCATTGATCTTGATCTCCAACGCCAGGGCCATCAGCCGTCCCAGTTGACCTTCCGGAAAACCCTGATTGGCAAACCAGATCAGGTAAGCCTCCGGCAGATCGATTAATACCCGGCCCTGATACTTGCCAAACGGCATCTCCATCTTGGCGAGTTTGACCAGGTCTTGTTTATCAAACATGGCTCGATAGACAGTCGTGTTAGTCGGAGGCGGCCGGTTTGCTGGCTTTCCGCGTCAGCGGTTTGTGTCCCGCTTCACGGGGTACGGCCGTTTCAGCGTCTTTGGGCTGACGCCGTTTGCCGATATTTTTCTTGTCCCGCAATCGCTGTTTGGCCTTTTTGTTTTTGGCCTTTTCCGCTGTTGTGGAAGCGGTTTTCTTTTTCCCGCCGGCGGCTTTGCCGGAGCGCTTCAGTTTTTTCGGACCACGGTATTTGCCGGCGATCTCTTTGATCAGGCGACGCTCGAACTCATGCTTCAAATAGCGTTCGATACCGGTCATCAGGTTCCACTCCTGATGAGAGATCAGGGATATGGCCAAACCCTGTTCACCGGCACGTCCGGTACGCCCGATCCGGTGCACATAATCCTTACCGCTACGGGCCATGTCGAAGTTGATGACCAGGTCCACGCCTTTGATATCCAGGCCGCGGGCCGCGACGTCGGTGGCGACCAGGGTTTTGATGGTTCCCTGGCGTAGCAGACCCATCATCTGGTTGCGCTCATCCTGGGTCATGTCGCCGTGCAGTACACCGACCCGCAAACCCTGCTTGCGCAGTTCGGGGCCCAGGGCATCCGCCTGTAACTTGGTGTTGGTAAACACCAGGGCCTTGTCGAAGGTTTCATTTTGCAGCAACCAGGCAAGCAGGTTCTTTTTGTGGATTTTGTCATCGGCCGGGATGATCTGCTGGGTAATGCTGCCGTGCCGATCGCGGACCGTGCTGAGTGTGATGACCGCGGGGTCGCGCAGTAATGTATCGATAATGCCTTTCAAACCCCGGTGGCTCAGGGTGGCGGAGAACAGCAGGGTTTGGCGCTCGCTGTTGCACTGCCCGGTGATGCTCAATACATCGTCGCTGAACCCCATGTCCAGCATGCGATCCGCCTCGTCCAGGATCAACACTTCCAGACCCTGGAAGTCCGGTGTGCCCTGTTCCAGGTGTTCCAGCAACCGGCCCGGCGTGGCGACGATGATTTCGGGGTTCTTGCGGAACAGGGCGCGCTGGTATTTGAACGATTCGCCCCCGGTGATCAGGCCGATCTGCAGGCGCGTACCTTTGATCAGCTTCTCTCCCTGTTTCAGGATTTGGTGCGCCAGTTCCCGGGTCGGTACCAGAATCAGCACCCGGGTGCCGCTATCCGGTGCCGGGGTATTCAGCAGGCGATCCAGCGTCGGCAGCATAAAGGCGAAGGTCTTGCCGCTGCCGGTCTCGGCACTGGCGATCAAGTCTTGCCCTTCCAGCGCTAGCGGGATGGCCTGCTGCTGGATCGGGGTCGGTTCATTCAGGCCCAGGTCGTCCAGGGTTTGAAGCAGGCGGGGGTGGAGGGGCAAGCTGGAGAGCAACGGGGTCACCTTGTGTGCAATGAGATCGAAAGAGCCGCTATTGTAATCCATTGGCGGGGGCGATTGGGATAAATCCCTCGGCGATGGAATGGCCGGTTCTATGTGATAATAGCGGCCAATCGCGTGGCAATTTGCAGGGAACGTCTTATGGGCATCGACTGCCGAGCCATATCTTCATCCCGGACGAACCAGTGAACCAATACGATGTGATCATTATCGGCGCCGGTGCCGCCGGCCTCATGTGCGCCGCCACGGCCGGCCGCCGTGGTCGCCGGGTGCTGCTTCTGGATAACAGCCGCAAGGTGGGTAAGAAGATCCTGATGTCGGGTGGCGGGCGTTGCAACTTCACCAATCTGTTTGTGGAGCCGGCCAACTATGTTTCGCAAAATCCCCACTTCTGTAAATCGGCCTTGAAGCGCTACACCCAGTGGGATTTTATTGCCCTGGTCGAGCGTTACGGTATCGCCTATCACGAGCGGGAGCATGGACAGCTGTTCTGTAACGATTCCGCCCGTGAAATCCTGGACATGCTGCTGTCGGAGTGCGAGCAGGCCGGCGTCACCTTGAAATCCAGCTGCGAGGTGGCGGCAGTCAGTGGCGAACATCTCTATCAGGTGAGCACGAATCAGGGCGGTTTTCTTGCCGAGTCCCTGGTGGTGGCCACGGGCGGACTCTCCATCCCGAGTATGGGGTCGAGCGGGTTCGGCTACGACATTGCTAGTCAGTTCGGCCTGAATGTATTACCGCAGCGGGCCGGGTTGGTCCCCTTCACCTTTACTGACCGGATGAAAGGGGTGACCGAGCGGCTGGCCGGCATCTCCCTGCCGGTAACGATACAGTGTGGTGACCAGCTCTTTTCTGAACAACTACTGTTCACCCATCGGGGATTGAGTGGCCCGGTGGTGTTACAGATCTCCAACTACTGGAAGGTGGGCGAAACGATAAGGGTGAATCTCTTACCGGATTTGGATGCGGTTGCGTTATTGCGGGATTTCAAACAACAACATCCGCGCGGCTCTTTGAAAAATCTCTTGGCAAAACAGTTACCTAAGAAACTAATTGCAGAGTTGATGGCGCTCTATTGGCCGCAATGGTCGGAGCGCCCGATCGCCGATATGCCGGATAGCCTGCTGCAAGAGATTGCCGGGCACCTGAATCATTGGCAGTTAAAACCCTCGGGAACGGAGGGCTACCGTACCGCAGAGGTAACGCTGGGTGGTGTGGATACCGATGAGCTCTCTTCTAAAACCATGGAGAGCCGACGTCAGCCGGGCCTCTATTTTGTCGGCGAGGTGATGGACGTGACCGGGCATCTTGGCGGGTTCAATTTTCAATGGGCCTGGTCATCCGGTTATGCCGCCGGACAATACGTTTAACAACCCCATTAAAAGCCGTGGAAATTTAGAAGCATATAGTGATGTGCTTATCTATTCTCCAATAAGCAATTCGACTTAAGTTTAATCTGCAACTGTCGCTACTCCATACAAGACCGCTGAAGACACGGCGGCACCTCGTGGGATTGTGGTTGATTGTACCTACCTGTTGGCACCCACATACAGACAAATACCTGGTGAACAATCCGGCTTGCCGGTTGGGACATTTTTAACTATGAAGATCAAAACCAAACTGACTGTAGGCGCCAGTCTGCTGATGCTCATCCCCGTGGTGATCGTCAGCGCCGTACTGGGGTGGGTCGCCGTAGACAATGGACGTGAGGCGTTGGAAACCAAAGCGCAGAATCAGATGATCGCGCTTAGGAACAGTACGCAAAAAGCGATCGAAAATTATTTTTCCAGGGTGCAGGCGCAGATCGTCACCCTGTCTGACAACCGGATGATTATCGATGCCTTGAATTCGCTGCCGAACGCCTATCGCCTCTATCAGAGCAGCGTCGAAGCGACCGGCGACGCGGGAAAAGCCAAACTGGATAAGATGCGTCAGGATCTGGTGGCCCTGTATACCGGGCCGTTTATGGATGAGTACAAGAAGCAGAACGGCGGGGCTACTATCGATGCCGGACAGTGGGTGGAGAAGCTGAGTGGCACCGGCATTACGCTGCAGAACTCCTATATTACCGCCAACCCCAATCCGTTGGGTGAAAAGAGCAAGTTGATCACCCCGGAAGACGGCTCTTTGTATGAGGTAATGCACAAGCGATTCCACGGTTCATTACGGGATTATCAGGAGCGCTTCGGGTATGAGGATATCTTCCTGGTCGATGCCAAGACCGGCGATGTGATCTATTCGGTGGCCAAGAAAGTCGACTACGCCACCTCGTTGCTGGATGGGCCCTTTGCGGGAACTGCGCTGGCCGAGGTGTTCAAAAAAGCCAATGAATCGGAAGAGCCCGGCTTTATTGCCATGACCGATTTTTCCGCCTATGCCCCCTCCTATAATAATCAAACCGCCTTTGTCGCCTCGCCGGTGTTCACGCGCGGCAAGCGCATCGGTGTATTGATTTTCCAACTTTCAGCCGAACGTATTTCAGCGGTGATGACCCATGAACATAAATGGGCCGATGTCGGACTGGGTGAGTCGGGTGAAAGCTTTATCGTCGGCGGCGACTACACGCTGCGTAGCGACAGCCGCTTCCAGATAGAAAATGAAGCGGGCTATCTGGATAGCCTGAGTAAGTCCGGTATGTCGGCGGAACAGGTGGCCAAGGTAAAAGCCAAGCATTCAGGTATCGGGGTGCAGCAGTTGAAATCAAAGGCTTCCGAGGCGGCGCTGGCGGGTGAGTCGGGTGTGGCGCTGTACACGGATTACCGTGGTGTGGATGTGCTGACCGCCTACGCGCCGTTAAGCATCTCCGGATTCAAGTGGGCGGTTATCGCCAAGATGAATACGGAAGAGGCATTCCGTTCTGTCGAATCGCTGAAGAGTACCATTGCCGGCGTGGCTATTGGCATTGCCGTAGTGGTGTTTGTTGTTGGCGCATTAATTGGCTGGGTCTTTACCGGCCTGATCGTGCGGCCGATCCAGAGCACCGTGGATGCGGTGAAGGATATCGCCGAGGGCGAGGGTGACTTGACCCGCCGCTTGGATGATCGCAGCAAAGATGAACTGGGTGAACTGGCTGGCTGGTTCAACCGCTTCCTGGATAAGATGCAGGGCGTGGTGGGCGAGCTGAACAGCGTGACACAGAATCTGTCGGTCTCCGCCGAGCAGCTATCCAAGGTGTCGGAAGAGACACGGGACGGCATCGGCAATCAGCAAGTGCAGACCGAACAGGCCGCGACAGCCACCAACCAGATGGCCGCGACGGTACAGGAAGTGGCGAAGAACGCCGAGTCCGCCGCCAATTCGGCTATGCAGGCGAGGAACGAAGCGACCGAAGGCAAGGGTACGGTGGATGAAAGCATTGCAACCATTCATCACCTTTCAGCGACGGTTGAACAAGCCGCCGGTGTGATCGGTAGGCTGGAGCAGGATAGCGTCGAGATTGGCGGCGTCCTGGACGTGATCCGCAACATTGCCGAGCAGACCAATTTGCTGGCGTTGAACGCGGCTATCGAAGCGGCGCGGGCCGGCGAGCAGGGCCGTGGATTTGCCGTGGTGGCGGATGAAGTCCGCACATTGGCTTCCCGTACCCAACAGTCGACGCAAGAGATTCAAGAGATGATTGAACGCCTGCAGGCGGCTTCTAAAGAAGCAGTAAAGGCGATGGATGAAACCAACACCCAGGCGCGAAAGGGTACCGACTTCGCGGTGCGTACCGGCGAAGTGCTGGAATCCATCACAAACGCCATCAATCAAATCAGCGACATGAATACCCAGATCGCCAGCGCAGCGGAAGAGCAGAGCGTGGTGGCGGAAGAGATCAACCGCAACGTGGTGGGTATCAACGAAATCAGCGAGCACACCGCAAGGGGTGCACAGCAGACCGCCTCCGCCAGTGAAGGGCTGAACAATCTTGCGGGACAACTGCAGCGTATTGTTGGGCAGTTTAAGATTTAGTTTTTGTTTTGTCTGATGATCAAAGCGTCTCCTGAAAAGGAGGCGCTTTTTTTATGGAGTAAAGGATGGATGTGTAGAGAAAGATAGACATGGGCTGATATTTATTAAATCAATAGAGTCAGCGACCTAGCTGTGCGGCGCAATCAAAGTGCAGCCAGCGTCTGAATGAGTGAATAGTTATATGTGCATTAATCCTCTTTGATAAAGTCTCTTTTTTTTTCTTTCTGAATTCGATTGCGTATTTCTTGAATTCTTTGTTCCAAAAATTGTCTATGCTTTAGGAGCTCGACAGAATTACATAGCTGCACAATTTCCTCAAGAAAATCTATTTTTTCTTGCAGCATCGGTACGGCGCTTTCAGACCAGGATGAAATAATTGGCTCATAGGGAATTTCTTTAAAATCATCAAAACTTTTGTTCTTATCTAAGAATGATTTATAAAAGACCAATTTCCTTTCCAATGAAAACCCGGAAACTACTGAAAATAAGAAGCACATATACTTATTGTTATTAAATTTCGTTTCGATCTCATTAATAATATATTTGTTTTGTTTGTTCAATATTGAATTGTCGGTTTGAGGGTTTACGCTCTTGTTGAAAAAAGATTCATAATAACCAAAGCATTTCCTCTTGCGTTCCTGCTCAAAAACAACTGATGTGATTCGTTCCATAACACTGGCGAAGTCCTCGCGCATCCATATGAATGAATAGTCACGACTATCATCGTGATGGCTTAGGTAATCTTTTCTTGAGAATTTTTCCTCAAGATATCTATCAATGAATGTTTGATCATTATCGAGAAGCATTGTTAAAAAACTTCCATTGTAGTCAGCATGATGATCAACTTTATCTATCGCTATATATGCATCCTCAAGCAATGAAAAATTGCCAGAAAATACAGAGTGTATATTTTTATATATCTCAGTATGTGGATTAAGGAGCTGAGAAATTGAGAGGGCGTACTCCGAAGCGCTACTTGCTCTTCTTATAATAATCGCAATAATTTCAGCGATAAAGCCTTTTTTTATCGCTTCATATTTTAAGAGATAATCAATTTCATTAATGAAATACTTATTATCTGAATTTTCGTACAATTCACATAACGCATCCAAATGTTCTTTTTGAACTTCGTGGCTAGGAAGATTCTGGTAGTAACTGAAAAGCCATCTGTCTTTTGTTGAATATTCAGGAGTATTTATTACATCAAAAACTTTTGTTGCTTCACATCTACGTAACATATTGTACATAACAATCCAAGGGCTTATTTCCAGATAGTCTCCTTGCCAAAGGTAGTGCTTGATAACATTACATGATTGTATAGCATCGCGTGCTAAAAAATTTTCTAGTATGGAAAGTATTCCCTGATTTATTTGCCACTGCGAATATCCTTCAAGTGTTTTCTGGATTTTATAAAGCTGATGAAGTATTTTGTTATAGTCATCCTCTGAATATGAGGCAGTTAATGTATCTATTTTCTTGTTTTTGTATTCTCTATACGCATCATGGCTAAGCTTTAACTCAATCCTTTCTAGTTTATTTGTTAACAGGTCATAAAGCATATATTCTTGCGACCGAAACTTTTCCTTTAGCGTTTTTTTTGTTTTGATATCAAGTCGCTTTAACAATTTCAAATATTTTTGGACTACAATACAATGATAGATATCACTTGGGTCAAGCGCACTGATAAAGAAAGGTAATATGAGTTTTGAGTCATCTTCGACAATACCAGCAACGGAAACATTTCGGCCTGACTGTGTGTGAGCTATCAACAATTTAAGGATGTGTTTTTGGTATCCTTTATTCTTAAATAAATCGAATAACTGTCTTAAAATTTTCTCACGAAGGTTGCGCAGGCTTTTAGATTCAATCAAATCAAATTGCGTAAAAGTTATTGTGTGCGCCCTGCCGGATTTGGCGCAAGAAAAATGGGTGCGCAGATAATTCTCTACCAAAGCTATAAATAATCTAGTGAAATACTCATTTCGTCCTGAGTCACTATATTCTAGTAATTTGTCAATTACTCCATGTTGGATATAGTAATCATAACTGTATGAGTCTGGTTGAAAACCGTATCTGTCAGTGAGGCAATGAAGTATTTTCGGTGTATCATTTGGCTGCTTTTCTGCATACTGAAAAAATAGGTCTAATGACAGCCTGCTCTGATTTCCATCGAGATATCTAAACAGCGAGAGTGTTGAAAGAAATTCAGGTAAAGATGTATTTGGATCAGATTCGAATTTTATATTCTCCAGATCAATACCTGAATTGTTTATGCTACTAATTTTATCCTGTATGTAGATAAGAGTGTCCGTTGGCTTCAAAAACCAAAATACATCAATTAATTGCAGGAAATTATTTTCATCACCGCCCTGCATTTTGCTCCAAGCTTTGTCAACATCTGGCTCCATAACCTTCTTAATTTCATCAAAATTAAAGGTGTTGAGTATTGGGTTTATAGCATCAATGAGTCGTTGTTTATACTTGGGAAATAACTCATTTATCAGTGTTGAGAAATCAATCAGTTTTTCCTTGAAAAACACAAGATAGAAAAGATATGTAGAAAGAACTTGGTCTGATACTTTGACTACTTCATTTTCAAACATATCCAAAACTTCCATGTCATGAAGTTTCTTTGATTCCTCCCAAAAATTATCTGCAGAGATCCCAAATACGTTCTCTATATTTGACCTGAGAATATCATTTGTCCTATCAACGCTTCTAAAGAATGCTACGATTCCGACTACTTTTAAAATATCTCTGTCTTCAAGAGTATCAAGATCTGCCTTTATTGATGAGTAATATTTGTCATATAGTTCTGTAACGTCACTTATACTTTCAAGCGTATTGCTTTCTTTGGCAACTTGCGCTGCCATTACTGATATACGTGGATTTCCTTGAGCGATACCGACTATTCTATCCAGAAATAGATGGTTGTTTATTTTGAACTCATCTTGTAAGAGTTTTTTAATTTCTTCATCAGTAAGTGGATCTATTGTTATCTCAGCGACGCCACCTATAGGCTGACAAATTTCTTTAATTTTATCTAAAGCGTAATCTCTAACGGTAGCGAGAATTTTGAAGGTCTGGTCGCTACGTTTTGTTTGTAATAGATGAACGATATACTGAAAGCCACTTACGCGATTAGCATCATCCACAAAAATAAGAAAATCACCTGAATCAGAAAAGTATGACTTAATATCTTCGAATAAATCAATTCCTTGATTAAATATACAGAAGGCTTTGTATGACTTATTTTCCGAAATGAATTGTCTGTAAAATTCAATAGCGATTCTCGATTTACCCACTCCAGCTTGCCCTGAGATAATAACTAAGTTGCTGCCTTGAACTAAGGATAGCAACTCATTTTTTTCATCTTCCCTAAAGTGAAATTCGGTTTGTAGTGTCGTGGTTAATTTGTTCCTTTCATATTGCGTGACAAACTTGTCGAGAGTTACAATTTGACCGGTATCTACTTCAATACCAAGATAATCTTTAGCAATTCCAGGATACTTTTCTAACAAATCATACGATATAGCTCCCAAACCAAATAGATTTAGATTTAATTTAAACTCTTCACACTGTTCTCGTAAATTATCAATTTCCTCCGCGGATAAATCCGATGTGTAACACAACACAATCTCTTTTATTTTGGCAGTTGCTATGCCTGTCTTGTCTTCATCTAGACACTTTGCTATATCGTCGGAGAATTTGCTATATACTTTGTCACTAGATATCGTTGTGTATTCACCAAATATATACTTTCCATCGTTAGCTGGTATTAAGGTATCTGGCGTTCCCTTTCTGACCTTGTTGCTCCCGGCAATAGAACCAATAGGATTGATTTGCGGATAACCTTTATTTAATAAATAAGAATCCGCAAGTTTTTGAAATGCTCCACCATCTAGCTCTTTCAAAGCATTTTGAATTTGATTTATTTTTGCCATTACGTTCGCGCTGACATATCAGGTAAATTTAAGTGTGTAACGCCACGACTCACAGAGAAAGCCTGGCGCCGGATAAATGTAATTTGTGTATGGTTATTGCACGATGTCCTGCAAAAAATCCGAATAAAGATAATCAGAGTTCGCCAGCAAATTCACTTCTTTACCAAAGCGTGCGTGCATCGACGATCGTACTAGCGATAACATGAACTTACCTAGCCGCTTATTTGACGGTAATGGAACTTGGTCGCCCATTAACGCCAAAGTGTCTGGGGCATTTGCATTTTTGTATAGCTTCCTTTTGGCCTCGTCCCGCTTGCGAGAGAATTTATGAGTGAGCTTGTTGTGTTTAGAAAGAGCGAGTTCGTTGAGCCATTCTTCAATCTGTTCTTGTTCTTCGCCAAGCAATTTGGCAATATGCCCAGGTTCAACAAAATAACTCTCAATATCAGATCCTTCGGTTATAAATGCATGTGCGCCACATGACTCGATCTTGTTTTTCAGTTTTTCTATTTCGTCGTCTGTTAGAAAGTCGTTGTCGACATGAACGATTACCTTAGTGTTTGGTGCTGCCTCCAAAATAAATTCACTTAGCATGAAAGCGGAATTCAGATTAGAGGAAGCCTTGTAGGAATATACGCTCGTTTTAGCCATATCAAATCCCGATGACTCGGCCAATTGACGTATATACGCTAAGTTCGTGTCCTCAGTTAATATAACGCTGTTGATAGTCCCATTAATTAGGTTGTCAAAACTATCTAATGCACCTATATCCATCAGTATAGGCACCTTGCTCAGGTCATTTCCTTGCTCCTGTATTTTTCCGTTCTTCATCCAAACGAAATTGGATTCACCGTATAAGGCCTCCACAAGATGTCTGCTATGCGTTGAAACAATAATTTTTGTTTCTAATCGTTCTACAAGCGCAAGGAAAGATTCGGCTAGCAATCCTTGATTGTCTGGGTGAAGGTGAGAATCGGGCTCATCGAGCAATAGCAATTTTGGTTTAAACAAAGTTGCATATGAAAATATCTGTAGCGCTTGTAGGACGCCGGTTCCAATTAATTCAATTGGTGTTTTCTTCGAGATTGCTCCAGCTCTTACCAGGCAATCAATATGACTGTCATGGACTGGGTCGAAGTTAATTTCAATGTTAAAGTTTGAAAATATTAACTTCATAAGTTGCGTCAATTCAGACAACAACTTTTTCCGTTTTATGAGCAGCAGTACGTTTCTCAGATACAGATTGGCATCACCGCTTGCCACTCCCTTACGGACGACGCTTTCTGAGCGAAATTCCTCTATTTCAGGTATACCAGCAAGCCCAGGAACATATACAGAAAACGGGGGAATAAAGGCGGTAACCATTCCTCCGATTGTTGGATTACCGCTACGTTCGCAGCCAACATTTCCCTCATTTCTTCCTCGGTAAACACGGACCGTGTAAGTGTCTTCGTCGTCATTTTCTATGCCGCGAACTCGTAGGTATCCGAAGGCAGATTGATTTTGATACGGAGCTCCATTTCGAAGGTCTACGAAATTTTTCGAAGGACAATAGAGCAAAGATTGTTGAGTGAAAGTTACGCGATCCAGTCGTCGGGCAGCGACTGCAGCTCCTGCGGAAAAGTGAATACCTTGAAGCATGCTACTTTTACCTGAATTATTAGAGCCTACTAGGATATTGATATCACCCAGTTCTATCTCGACTCTTTCAACCCGCTTGAATCGCTCAAGTTTGATGCTAGTAATTTCCATATTCTTCTCTACTCACGCAGCGCTGTTTATACGGCCCGCACATCCGGCGCAATATACAGCTGTAGAATATATTGACGATTCCGACACATTATTCTGTCCATGTTCTATGTTTTGGGATAATTATGGAGTGAGGCATCATCCCGCCAATAGAAGCTTATTCCTTAATGTCCCTGAGTGTATCAGCCGGCATCCTGGTTGAACAATCACAAACTGAGTGTCCGCTTCATGTCGGAAGCAGCCTTCAGGAGGAGAGCTCGAATATACGTGTTGGCCGTTTATCGGTTATCTGAGCTGAAATCTCATTACATCCGCACGTAATTTGGGCACGATGACTGGTATGTGGCATCAATACTAGCATCTAGCATTTCGATCCGTCAGCTCGTGTCCAGTGTTTGAAAGTGGAGGTAGTCATGCGCGCTATGCCAATCAACTCGCTGAACGATTGCGAAGAAGTGTTCCGATTTGCGCTATTTATTGTTTTCTTTGGTAGTAGTGTTACTTGTGTTTTTCGCTTGTTGTGTTAACGCAGATTATGGATGAGTAAAAGGACTGCGCTTTCTAAATGGCTTTTAGTTGTATACACGCCCTGTTTATGTATTGTAGAAACAGTCAGCGATCAGAATCAGGGTTGAGCTGATCAAAGATATCGTTACTCGAGGCGGGTGGTGTCGGGCGGTTGAGCTGATTCATCAAGCGGATCAAACGCTCATGTTGGGGACGGATGTCGAGCCCTTGGGTGATATAGCGGCGGGCTCGCAGTTGGTGACCTTTCTCCAGTTTTGTCTGGGCCAAGTCGGCGTAGCGGTCGGCGATTTTATCCAGTCCGCGTAGCGCTGCCCGGTTGTCCGGGTCTTGCTTCAGCACGGCGTTGTAATAGAAACGGGCACTGCTGTTGGCGGGGTAGCTGAGATGGTCTGAGGCGAGTTGGCTTTGTGCTTTCGCCAGCAGGTCGTCGATCTTTGAGATGCGCTTGTCTTCGTGGGCCGGCGCTGTGCTGACGGGCGCGGTGGCCACTTCGGTTTCTGGTTCCGCTTCCGGTTTTGGCTCTGTGTCGGGGTTGTCCGCGGCGACCGCTTCGGTGACCACCGGCTCGGCAGGCTCCTCAATCTGTGGTGCGGCGGGTGCGACGACGGCAATCGGTTCTACGTTGGTTGTCTTGTCGGGGAGTGCGGCGGCGGCCTGCTCCGCTTCATCGTCGGAGGTCAATTGCCGGAGGCCGAGCGCGCCCAATAGCACGATCAGTCCCAAGCCCACCAAGAGCGGCCAGCGAAAACGCTTTTTGGATGTGCCGTTGGTTGTCTCCAGCGCGAGCGTCTCCGGGGGCGGTTCCTGTTCCGTGGGTGTATCGAAAAGGGGTCTTTTATCGGAACGGATTTTGCCGCGTAGCGACTGTAGGGTCATGGCCAGTTCGGCACCGCTCTGAAAGCGGTCTTCCGGTTTTTTTGCCAGCAGTTTGTCCAGTACCGGTTGCAGACTGGCAAACTGCTCCGGCAGTTGCGGTAACGGCTTCTGGATGTGGGCCATCAGGGTGGCGGCAAAACTGTCGGCGGTGTAGGGCTTTCTGCCGGTGAGCATCTCATAGAGGATGATGCCCAGGCTGTAGAGGTCGGATCGCCCATCGACCCGACGGATGCCCTGGGCCAACTCCGGACTCAGGTAATGGGGGCTGCCCATCACGGTGCCGGTGACGGTGAGGTCATTGTCGGTTTGGATCAGTTTGGCGATGCCGAAATCGGTGAGCACCGGGGAGCCGTCGTTGCGGAACAGGATATTGGACGGCTTGATATCGCGATGGATCACCCCTTCACCGTGCACGTAGGCGAGGCAGCCGGCCAGACGACCCAGAATCTTCAGCGCTTGGGCCGGTTTGATCCCCTGCACAATACGTGATTTCAGGTCTCCGCCAGGCAGGTACTCCATGGCGATGTAGTAGAAACCGTCCCCCTGGCCGATGTCGAAGATGGCGATCAGATTGCTGTGATTAAGACGGGCGATGCAACGTCCTTCGTTGAAGAAGCGTTCAAAAAACTGTGGGGTGTCCGGATCGTGCAACACCTTCAGCGCCACGGGTCGGCCCAGCGACATCTGCGTGGCGAGATAGACCGTGGCCATGCCTCCCTTACCGAGGATGCGCTCGATACGGTAGCCGGGCACTTCGATCTGCAGGCTACGATTCATAGCGGCTGGAACCTCTGTTTGCATGCGGCCGTGACTCGGTAGGCATAGGCATTAACGAAAAAATAGGTATTCACGCCTCTTTCTGCTCAGGTGACGGGATGTGTCGGGGTCACCGGGTGTTTAGCAGGAAGAAGGTTACCCCTCTAACTGTCTGTGTCGTCCGGCAACCCTGAAAATTGAGGACCGATTCACCTTTCTGCGTGGTTTTCCGCCCTCTGCCAGCGCTTTTTTGCCTCCGCGATGGCCCGGCTGCGGGCCTGGAAGATGATCTCCGGAATCATTTGCTGATTATCGGCCCGGCCTGCCAGGGTGGCCGTGTCGACTGCGGCGGCGGCCTGTTGGACCGCTTTGAAGTAGTCGGCCTGGGGGTAGGCTTGTTGTTCAAATCCCAATCGGCCCCGGGCATCCGCTTCGCAGGCGAGCAGAAATTGGTCGAGTCGTTCGTGACGGCGTAGCGCATCCAGTTTTTGCAGGGTGCGCAACAGGGTGGCCGGTTTCAGCTCGAAGGCGCGATGGCAGTGGGTGTGGTACTCGGCCACCAGTCGGCACAGGTCTCGGGCGCGGTTGGGGATACGCAGTCGCTCGCAGAGTCGATCAACCAGTTTGGCTCCGCGCTGTTCGTGTCCATGGTGACTCGGCCATTCGGCTTTCGGTGTGGTGCCCTTGCCGAGGTCATGCAGCAGGGCCGCCAGCCGGGTTTCCGGTTCCGGGCTGAGAGCGCACGCCTGGCGCAGTACCATCAGGCAGTGAACGCCGGTATCGATCTCGGGATGATGGCGTGCCGGCTGGAGTACGCCGAACAACCGGTCCAGCTCCGGCAGAATGGGTTGCAGGGCCCCGAGGTCGCGCAGGGTTTCAAAGAAAATGGCGGGGTCAGGCGCCTGCAGCGCCCGGACGATCTCTGACCAGACCCGCTCCGGCACCAGTTGATCCAGCTCACCATCCGCCGCCATCTGTCTGACCAGTTGTCGGGTCTCGTCCGCCAGTTGAAATCCGAGCGGTTCGAGTCGGGCGGCGAAACGGGCCAGACGCAGCACCCGAATCGGGTCGTGGCGAAAGGTGGGGGTATGACGAAGCAGGCGTGCCTGCAGATCCTGGCGGCCGTTCAGCGGGTCGATATAGCGGCCATCTTCCGAAAGGGCGATGGCATTGATGGTGAGATCCCGCTGAACCAGGTCATCACAGACCTGGGCCTGTTCGCTTTTGTCGCCGCCGTCACCCCGGGGCAGGGCATACTCTTCGGCGTTTTGGGGGTGCAGGAAGACCGGAAAATCCTGTCCCACCTGGCGATACCCCCGGGCGATCAGCTGTTCGGCGGTCACCCCGGTCACCAGCCAGTCGCGATCGCAGATCGGCAGACCGAGCAATTGATCACGCACCGCACCACCTACCAGATAGGTATGCATGCCGAAGGTGCTAGAATCGCTCATGATGACTCAGCCGAAACCTCTGTTAAAACCGTGATGGCCTGGCGTTACCGCTGGCTTTTACTGGCCTTGCTGACCCTTCTGCAGGGCTGCAGCAGCCTGGGCTATTATAGCCAGTCCATAGGCGGACATCTGCAACTGATGGGGCAGCGGCGTCCCATTAACCAATTATTGCAGGATCCGGATACACCACCTCCCATAAAGCGGAAGTTGCAGCGGGTGGTGGCGATGCGCACCTTTGCCACCGAGGGGCTGGGGCTACCGGATAACAACAGTTATCGCAGTTATGCGGCGTTGGGACGAAAGGCGGTGGTCTGGAGCGTGGTGGCGGCGCCGGCGTTTTCCATCCAGCCCAAGCAGTGGTGCTACCTGTTTATCGGGTGTGCCAGCTATCGGGGCTATTTCTCCCAGAACGACGCGGAAACCTATGCCGCCACGTTACAACAGCAGGGATGGGATGTGGCGGTGTTGCCGGTACCAGCCTATTCCACCCTGGGCTGGTTTGATGATCCGCTTCCCAGCACGGTGATCGATTGGCCTGAAGCGCAAGTGGCTGGCCTGATCTTCCACGAACTGGCTCATCAGCAGCTCTACGTGAAAAATGACAGCGCCTTTAACGAAGCGTTTGCCAGCCTGGTGGAGCAGGAAGGGGTGAAGCGCTGGCTCAATGGGCGGGACGATGCGGCATTAAGCCGCTGGCAGTTGTCGCGCCAGCGGGAAGGGCAGTTTATCGATCTGCTGCTGGCCGTGCGGGATGAGCTGGATCGGCTCTATCGGCAGCCATTGGATGAGCCGTCGATGGGGCAGCGCAAGGCGCGTCTGTTTGAGCAGTTGCGGGAGCGCTATCAGCAACTGAAACAGCAGTGGGGGGGATACGCCGGTTTTGACGGCTGGTTCAGCCATGATCTGAACAATGCCTATCTGGCATCCATCGCCACCTATGAAGCCTGGGTGCCGGCTTTCCAGCAATTGCTTAAGCAGGCCGGCGGCGATCTGGCGGGGTTTTACGCAGCGAGCCGGGCGCTGGGTGAGTTGCCGTCACCGCAGCGGGAACAGCGGTTGCAGGCGTTGCTCCAGGCCGCCGATCCGTAAGCGGGGGTCACCAGCCGATACGGATGTAACGCAACAGGTTGCCGGCCGGATCACGCATCAGCAGACGTCCCTCGGATTCGGCAAATTCATAGGGTCGCTCTTGTCCGCTGGCGATATCCTGCAAGATGATCATCTGCGGCGCGACCTGTGCCAATCGGCCATCACGAAAACTGTCGCGATCCAGGTAGATCCTGAACAGCTCATTCTGGATTACCAGGATCTCTCCGCTCTCGCCCTGCCAGCTGCCGTTCAGGATGAATCCCGGTCGCGGCGCGACGGGGCCGGCATAAGGCGGGTAGGGTGTACCGGGATAGGGTGCGTAACCGGGTAGGCCGTACGGAGCGCCGTAACCGTCCCGCTGGTGCAGCTTTCTCTGGTAGGCCGAGGAGAAGGCATCCATCATATCGAACAGCGTTTCGGCCAGGTTGTTGTAGCGATTGGGGTAGTCGAGCGCGGAAACCGGCAGTGGCAGCAGAGCCAGTAGAATCAGCAGTCGAAATAGCCGTTTTGTCGTCACCTACATCACCCTGTTAGCAGCACCCGGCACGGGACTCAGTTTATCAGAAATTTCCATTTGTATTATCAAGGGCATAGAGAAACTTGCCTGTTGTGCGAAATGGTGTTTATCTTAGGAGACCTTTTCGCACATAAACAGATAATAAAGGTCGGAAAATGGGATCAATAGAGCACAGTGGCGCCGGGGATCGCCGCACCCGGACAAAGGAGATGGTCGATAAGTGGTTGGACGAGCGTCAGCGGATGCTGGTGCTGTACTGCAAACTGGCCGGTATCGAATCATTTAGTCCGGACAAGCCGGAAAAACAGCTATTGCGGGATTTCTGCCAACTGCTGATCGACTATGTCGCGTTCGGGCACTTCGAGGTGTTTGACCGGATCACCTCCGGTGACGAGCGGCGCGGCGAAGTGATCAAAGTGGCGCAGGCGGCGTTTCCGAAGATCTCCGAAGTGACGGAGCTGGCGGTCGCCTTTAATGACAAGTACGACCTCAGCGATCATATACAACCACTGGATACCTTAAACAAGGATCTGTCGATTCTGGGTGAGGATTTGGCGATCCGCATCGAACAGGAAGATAAACTGGTCGAGGCGCTGCTGCGATGAGCGGACCGGTGAGGGCAGTCTGAGAGTCGACGTGGTGAAGAGATTCGACAACTTGTTCCGCTGGCGGCCGGATGCGGAGGAGTTCAGCAAGCCGCTGCAACTGAAGCGACCGTTCAAGCTGCTGTTCGATCGGTTGCCAACCGGTATTGACAACCACCGCATCGATGTCGCCCTGAGCCCAGAGTTTATGGAACGTTGCCGACTGTTCGTGCGGCGCTCCATGATGCACGATGTGACGGAAAACTACTGGGGTGAACCACCGCCTCCGCCGGATAACAAGGATCTCCTGGCCCTGCGCGAGGGGTATGCCGGATTGATGGAGCTGACTGTCGATCGGGCCAGAAAGTACAACCGCCTGGAAATGGTGCAGCTGCTGCAGTTCGGCGTCATGAAATTTCTGCTGCGACTGGTGGGGCAGGAGTACGACCGCCTGCGTAATCAGGTGCAGCGCGCCAAGAATCTGGATAACCATCAATCCAGTGGTCGTTCGGTCCAGTTGCATGACCGTCTGGTGGCGCTGGCGAGAAACGAGCCGGCGATTCGTTATCGGGTCACCCGGCGGCTGTTCCGCGAAATCCTCAAAATCGAAAACATGCGCCTCAGCAAACTGCGCAAATCGGTACTGGGTCGTTCCTGGCCGGTACCCAAACCGCTGCTGTTCAATCCGATGCTGCAACTGCCGTCGCTGTGGGCCGACGAGCAGGCGATGGGGCATTACCCGCTGGTCTGTACCGACCGGGATGACCCGGATGCCTTTGACCGGGTCAATCGTCTGGTGACTGGGTTGTTTGCCGAGTTTCTTCCGTCCTGGTGTGCCAACGTGGAGCCGTCCGATCAATTTGATACCACCTGCAGCAATATCCAGGCGGCCGCCCAGCGTCACCCCGGGGAGCAGGGTGGCCTGATCGGCTATACCGAAACCCTGATGTTGCTGAAGCGCTCGCTGCAGCCGTCGGAATACCAGAGCGGTCAATGCTCCTGGCTGGATAGTCCGGAAAATATCGATCGTATCGTCTACTCGGTGAAACATGGCGGTGCCATCCGCACCGATTTTGACGCCCCGCTGTTTCGCACCACTTGGCACAATGACAAGTGGCCCGGATTCCATCATCGCCTGATGAAGCAGATATTAAAGGCCTTTCATGGCAGCCGCGTTGAGCGCGATCTGCTCGCCTGCCATGCCGGGCCCCTGGTTTACCAGGAGCTGAACCGGCAGGTGCCGGTGCGCCTGCTCTGCCAATATCTGGCCGGTCGAATGACCCGAGGCGATCTGCAGCGCAAGTTGGCTAATCTGCCGGGCAAGATTGCGCCGGCTCAAGTCATCAAGGTGTTGGATCGCATGCGCTCCACCATCAGCAGCATGCCGGCTCCTCGCCGGCGGCGGCGAATATTCAGCTTCCTGCGCCACTTCGCGTTGTTCCGCCGTGATCTGAAACAGGCCTATCAAGCCCACCTGGCCATGCGCCGCATCCATTTGCTGATACGCCCCGAGGATATCGAACTCTCGCGGCGTAACGGCAGCCTGTTGGAGTTCCCGTTGCGCGAGGAGCTGCAGCCGGAACAACACCGAATCCGTAACCATGTGATTATCAAGGCGGACGTACGCGGCTCCACCACCATGACTAGCGAACTGCGTAACCGCAATCTCAATCCCGCCTCTCACTTCAGTCTCAATTTCTTTGAACCGATCAATAAGCTGCTGGAGAACTACGGGGCGAAAAAGGTGTTTATCGAAGGGGATGCGGTGATCCTCAGTATCTTTGAATACGAAGACACCCCTTATCAGTGGCTCTGTGTATCCCATGCCTGCGGTCTGGCCCGCAAGATCCTCCAGGTGGTGGATAACCAGAATGTCAAAAACCGCGAGAATGACCTGCCGGAACTGGAATTGGGCCTCGGTATCGCCTTCAGCGATGAAGCGCCCACCTTCCTGTATGACGAGGGCCGGGAGATCATGATCTCGCCCGCCATCAACCGGGCGGACCAACTCTCCTCTTGCTCGGCGGCGGTACGTAAATCGGAATATGGCAAGCGATTGGGCCGCGGGGTGATGGTGTTGACGCCGGCCCCGAGCGAAACGGTGAACAAGGAGAGTTCGGATAAACTGATCCGCTACAACGTCAACGGGATTGAGCTGGACGTGCCCGCCTACTACAAGCTGAAGTCTGAACTGTCATTCCGCCGGGTCGAGCTGGAGAGCGGCAAACGGGTCATGAACGACCATCTGCTGGTGGCCCGTTATCCGGACCTGGAGGGGCACATGCACGATCTGGTGATTCGCGAAGCGGCGGTCACCGTCTGGGATGGCGAGAAGTCTGGCCGACGCGCGGCCGATGGCCGCTGTTATTATCAGGTGATCAGCGATCCGGAGATGGTGGATTATGCGGTGAAACAGGCCAATCAGCGGCGCCGTCCGCTATCCGGGGCGGTGTCGGCGCCTCAGCAGGCCAAGCCCACTTCTCCCGGCCGCTATCACTGATCGATCATGACCCCTACGCCGGAACGGTGTAGGCCTATTCAAAAAATCCTAGGTTCCTTTTGCGACCACCACTCGGTTGGCGGCCACCTGGTCTTTGGGTTGCACCGGGGACATGCGGGTTGAGAGCCGCTGCAACGGCTGCTGCAGGCGTTGGTCGTAGATGGCCGCATAGCTCAATACCCGTTCGGTATAGCGCCGGGTCTCATTGAACGGAATCAGCTCCACCCAGATGTCGGCGGGCAGGGTGGCGTCCGGCAGCCAGCTCAACACATTATTCGGACCGGCATTGTAGGCGGCTGTGGCCAGCACTTGGTGTTCGCCCAGCTGTTGGTAGACATGATTCAGGTAAGCGGTGCCCAACGTGATATTCAGTTCCGGTTTCAGTAACTGGGCAGGAGCGGGTTTTTTCAGTTTCTCTTTGCGGGCGATAAAGCGGGCGGTCGCCGGCATCAACTGCATCAGTCCGCGGGCACCGGCGGGGGAGTAAGCATCGCTGGAAAAGGCGCTCTCCTGGCGGATTACGGCAAACACCCAGGATTTGTCCAGATCGGTATCGGCCGACTTCTCCGTGACCAGGACCTGGTGTTCCAGCGGGAAGCGTAACTCCAGGTCATCCCAGTAACCGGTGCGGGCCAGGGTGAAGATCGCCCGGTCGTGCCAACCCCAGGATTGGGCCAGCTTGGCGACCCGCTTCAAATCCAGTCGCTTCAGATTGCGCACCCCGGCATGCCACTCACGCCGTGCATCGAGAAACCGTCCCAGTTGGAACAGTTCGCGTGCCCGCAGCAGGGGTGGCCGCTGTGCCAGGCGGTCGATGCCCGGCTGTTGCAGGTCCAGCGGGGTGGAGTCATAGCGATACGGCTGCTGTAGTCTGTCGGCGGCCAGAAAGCCGTGGTAGCTGCGCTGTTTTGCCAGGGTGGCGAAAATGGCTTCCGCCCCGCTGTTTTGGCCGGTCTTCGCCAGCGCCCGTGCCTGCCAGTAGCGCCAGCGATCGGAGTCCTTTAGCCGTTCCGGCAGTTGGGCTATCCAGTCCAATAACTGCTTCCAGTCGCGTTTCTTCAGGGCGCTCCTGAGCCGCGCTTCGTGCAGGGCGTAATCTTTCTCGGTAGGGGTAAAGGCATCCAGTGCGATCAGCGCGTCGGGATGATTGTCGCGTATCATGCCCATCAGTAGGGCGCGCTGTCCGCGATAGCGCTCCCGTTCGCTGAACGGGACGGCCTTTTGTAACGGGCCCCAGAGGGTGACGGCCCGGTCGATATCCCGTCTAACCAACCGTTTGAAGGCATCCAGAACAATACGGCTTTGCGCGGGGCTGCCCGCCAGCCGGGGTATCGCCTGGTCAATCTGCTGCGGGTTGCGCTGTAATGCTTGCCAGGTTTGTAGCCAAGCTTGCTGTTCGCTGTTGAGGTAACGTTTCAGATAGCCGGCGAAGCGGCTCTCCGATGCCTGCATGGCGAGTTCAACCCGTTTCCAGGCCAGCGCCGGCGTCAGTTTTCCTGCGTCGATCCAGCTTTCCAGAATCCGATCGCAGGCTTCAGGTCGTGAGCGGGGATAGAGCCAAATCGGTTCCACCTGGGCCAGTGCTTGTTCGGCCTTTCCGGTTTCGAGCAGAGCGGTCAACTGGTGGCACTGATAGATCGTCCCCAAATTGGGCCGGTAAAAGACCAGGTAAGTCCACCATTTCTCCCGCTCGGCCAGTTCGGTCAGCCAAAGACGCCGCATCCGCTGCGCCAGCGGTGAGTCGGCATAGCGGCTGATGAAGTCATCCACCTGGCTGCTGTCGAGGGTGGGGAGCTGCCGTTGCAGCGCCTGGTACTCCAGATAGGGAAAGAGCGGGTACTGCTTCAGCGAGGCGCGCAGCGTGCGGTATTTGTTCAGGTCACCGCTGGAGAGGATGCGCTCCGCCGCGAGAAATTCACTGCGTTGCCGGTCCAGGTCCGGGCTGGCCAGTACCAGGGCGGGCAAGAGGGTGCAGAGCCACAGCAATGACTGCAGCCGGGTACCGGTTCTTGGCAGAACCACCTCCCTGTTACTCCTTCTGTTGCACAAAACCCGTGGCATGACGCAAAGCTTAGGGGCGGCGGCGGCAAGGTGCAAGGGGGAAAACCCTCTCAATTTACACGGACGTAGCCGATTGCCCGGTGGCGGGTTATACGGGATGATAGAAAGATGGCAACACAATCCCCAGACAGTTCCGAATGGCCCGACAGCCGACAATTGCAGCACATCCTGATCGATATCGCTGAAGCCGAGGTACTCCCTCGCTTTCGTCAGCCCGATATCAGCCGTAAGAGCGACGGCACCTTGGTCACCGATGCCGATTTGGCCGTACAGCAGCGACTGATCGAGCAGTTGGCGGTCAACTGGCCGGAGATTCCCCTGATGGGGGAAGAGATGACGATAGAAGAGCAGCAGGCGCTGGCGGAGCAAGCGTGCTATTGGTGTGTGGACCCGCTGGATGGCACCACCAACTACTCCTCCGGGCTGCCCTATTTTGCCCTCTCCCTGGCCTTGATAGTGGGCGGGCGTTCAGTATTGGGGATTGTCTATGATCCGGTGCGTCATGAATGCTTTCGCGCCGAACGGGGACGGGGTGCCTGGCTCAACGATGAACCGTTGCGCTTGCAGCCCGGTCCCGACGCGCTGAAAGAGTGTATCGCCATCGTCGATTTCAAACGTCTCACGGCCGAGCTGGCGGTGCGGCTCTCCAACCAACCTCCCTATCGTTCACAGCGCTGCTTTGGGGCTATTGCGCTGGAGTGGTGCTGGCTGGCGGCGGGGCGCGCCCACCTCAATCTGCATGGCGGCCAAAAACTGTGGGATTACGCCGCGGGACGGTTGATCTTCTCTGAAGCAGGTGGGGTGTTTAAGGGTAGAAACGAGCCGGAGCATCTGGGGCTGGCGGTGCAGCCGGCGTTGGGTGCGGTGGATGAGAATCTGTTCGGACGCTGGCAGGAGTGGTTGCAACAGGCCGGTTTTGCGACGGCAGAGTAATGCGCCGCCGGTTCGGAGGGCGGTGAGAGTGCGTGCAGCATATAAAATAGAACACTATGTCGGGTGCGGCAGCGTAAGCGGTAACGTACCCGGATAATCTGGAGGTATAGGCATGAGCAGTAACGATGAACAACTGGATATGGAGCTGGGTAGCGGCATCGCGGCCTTCGAGGCGAAACATTTCGCCAGTGCTACCAAGCTACTTTCGGGACTGGCCGAAGAGGGCAATCCGGAAGCGCAATACCGTATGGCGATCATGGCCCAAAACGGCCTCGGCATGACGGTCAACCAGTTGATGGCCTACAAGTACATGAAGGCGGCGGCAGAGAGCGGCATGGCACTGGCCCAGCATGGTCTGGGGTTCATGTACATGGAAGGGGAGTGTGTCGAGAAGAATGGCGCCAAGGCGGTGGAGTGGTTCACCAAGGCCGCCGAGCAGGGATTAGTCGGTTCCCAGACCACCCTGGCGATGATGTATGAGCAGGGTGAGGGTGTGGAGCAGGACCCGGAATTGGCCAGGCGCTGGTACCACGCCGCCGGGTTTACCGAAAAGTAAACCGGTCGCCGGATGAAGGAGCGGGTGCATGAATTCCCCGACCGTCGCAGCGAGCTGCGTGGTGGTCGGATAGAGGACCCGGCTCCCGAACGCCAGAGAAGCCGCGTCGGCGGACTAGTTTGGTTGATCGGGGTCGCCGTCCTGGGCTGGTTGTGGTACAGCGGTCAGTTGCCGCTGGAGCGGCTGGGCTATGAGCTGCGGCAATGGTTGGGCTGGGAAAAGAGCGCGTCGCCTCCTTCCTCCTCCCGACGCGTTCAGGCGCCGACGCTCCCCGTGCTACCAGGCCCGGTACCGCCGGCGACAATCCCTGCTGTTACGGCGGCCCCTCCCGTCAGGACGGCAACCCGGGATGCACCGGTTGAGGTGGCGGCGGGTGACGGGATTCCACTCTCGATCAGTCGCGGTTTCAGACCGGTGGGTTTCAAGATCGGCGTCACCTCCCATCCGCTCCCGTTCACCGGCCGTCCCGGATCCCTGCATCGACGGTTGCCCCCCTTTCAGGGGCCGGTGCAGAAATATGGGCGCATCGATATGGCAAACGGCATCAGTTATGCCTTTGTCCTGGATACCGATCCGCAGGGGTATCGGCTGTATGTGGATCGCAACCGAAATGGGGATTTGAGCGATGACGGGGAACCGCTGGTCAATCGGGGCAAGGGCCGGTTTGCCGGCCGATTGCGGCTGCTCCTGGCGCGCATGAGCGGGATCGCGGCGTTAAAAGGTGATCTGGAGCTTTGGATATTTTCCACCGACCAGAGTTGGCGCGATCACAGTCTGCGTTTCTATAACCGCACCCAGCTCTCCGGCGAGTTGCAGATCAAGGGGCGGCGTTATGCCGCCTACCTGACCGACAATCTGCATCCGGATGGCGACTACACCAACGACGGTATCAGTATCGATAGCGACGGGAATGGGCAGATAGACCGGGCTACCGAGATGCACGCCCCGGGTGACGGGGTCACCCTGGATGGAGAGCGCTATCGTTTCCGTATCGTTCGTTAACCGCCCGACTGTGTGCGCCGCTGGCGGACCGCTTCGGCCAGGGTGCGCAGCAGCGGTTCGGTGTCTTCCCAGCTGATGCAGGCATCGGTGATGCTCTGTCCGTAGGTCAGCTCTTCATCGGCGCGCCAATCCTGGCGGCCAGCCACCAGGAAGCTTTCGATCATCACGCCGTTGATGCGGCGGTCGCCACGGGCGATCTGGCCGGCAACGTCGCGACCCACGTCGATCTGTTTCTGGTGACGCTTGCGTGAATTGGCATGGCTGAAGTCGATCATCATGCGCGGTTTGAAGCCGGATTGCTCCATCTCTTCCGACGCGATGTTGATGCTTTCGGTGTCGTAATTGGGCCGGCTGCCGCCGCGCAGGATCACGTGGCAATCCTCATTGCCCTTGGTGGTGAAGATGGCGGAGTGGCGCTCTTTGGTTACCGACAGGAAACAGTGCGGCTGGGAGGCGGCGCGGATCGCATCGAGGGCGATGCGCAGGGTGCCGTTGGTGCCGTTCTTGAAACCGACCGGGCAGGAGAGGCCGGAGGCCAGTTCCCGGTGCCCCTGACTCTCGGTGGTGCGGGCGCCGATGGCGCCCCAGCTCACCAGGTCGGCGATGTACTGGGGGCTGATCAGGTCAAGGAATTCGGTGCCGGCGGGCAAGCCCATGCTGTTGACGTCCAGCAGTAGTTGGCGTGCCAGTTTCAGTCCTTTGTTGATGTGGAAGGTGCCGTCCAGATCCGGGTCATTGATCAACCCTTTCCAGCCGACGGTGGTGCGCGGTTTTTCAAAATAGACCCGCATCACGATCAACAGATCGTCCGCCAACTCTTCGCGCAGTGCGTTCAGACGGGTGGCGTAATCGCGTGCCGCGGCGGGATCATGCACCGAGCAGGGACCGACGATTACCAGAATCCGGTCATCTTCATCGTGCAGAATGCGGTGGATTTCACGACGCGCATTAAACACCGTGTCGGCGACTGCATCGGTAACGGGGAATTCGGCCAGCAGGTCAGCCGGTGCTACCAGCTCTTTAATGGCTTCGATGCGAAGGTCGTCGGTCTTGTGGCGCATGGTCTCTCTCATAATCGGTAATGATAATCAGCTGACAATTGTATAGCCTAATCGATCCCGGCAACAGGGACTCCTGACAGGGGCGGGTGGCTTGTGTATGCTGCCTCTTCACAACAATCTTTCAAAGTGAGGTGGCGTGATGACGGAACTGACTCTGGTAATCGGCAATCAAAATTACTCCTCCTGGTCGCTGCGGGCGTGGCTTTTCCTGGCCCACCATGGCATCCCCTTCAACATCAAAAAGGTAAAACTGTTTACCGACAGCATGGAGCGAGAGCTGGCGGTGCACTTTTCGGACAACAAAGTGCCGGTGCTGATCGACGATGATCTGGAGGTGTGGGATTCGTTGGCGATCCTGGAGTATCTGGTTGAACGTTTTCCCGAGACCCGGGGTTGGCCGCAGGAGCGTTCCGCCCGGGCGGTGGCCCGTTCGGTCTGCGCCGAGATGCACTCCGGCTTTTTCGGCTTGCGGGGTGAGTTGCCGATGAACTGTCGGCGCCGTTTCCCGGGATTCCAGCCCGGCCCCGAGGCGCAGCGGGATATTGACCGGGTCCTGGGATTGTGGAACTTCTGCCGCGAACGTTATGGGGCGAGCGGTCCCTGGTTGTTTGGTGAATTCAGCGTTGCCGATTGTATGTATGCGCCGGTGGTGTTGAGGCTGTTGAGCTACGAGATTGAGATGGATCCGGTCTCCGCCGCCTATGCCCAGACCCTGTTTGATAGTGCGGCGATTCAGCAGTGGGTGAAGGAGGGTCGTGCGGAGGACGCGGTGATCGACGAGGATGAGGCGGACTGGCCAAGTGTACCGTTTTAAGGCTTGCCGTGAGCGGTGTGAGGCATATCCATCAGTAATCAGCGGTATTTAGCCGGCTCCTGCCCTGCTACATTTCCAGTATCAAGGAACCTCTGATTGATTCGGAGGTTCAGGCTGCACAGGGATGTGTAGCCCTGTTCGATGACTGTAAGTGATTGAACATAAAGAAAACTCGAAATTATATTTTTTTGTTTTCGTGCGCTGATATAGCCAGGGATAGCGTTAATCAGGGCTTCCTTTAGCAATGAAGTTGGACGTGGTCAGGTTGCAGATAGCCATTCATAGCCGTATCAGCGAAATACCCGCCGCCGGGTGGAACGGGCTGGTGCGGGATAACAACCCCTTGATTCGCCATGAGTTCCTGCATGCCATGGAGCAGCATGACTGCGTGGGAGAGCGCTTTGGCTGGCTTCCCCGACATATCGCCGTCTATCGTGACGGGCAGTTGGTGGCGGCCATGCCGCTGTATGAAAAACACAACTCCTACGGTGAGTTTGTCTTTGACAACGCCTGGGCCGATGCGTACCACCGGGCCGGTCTTGCCTATTTTCCCAAGCTGGTCTCGGCCGTGCCCTATACGCCGGCCTCGGGGCAGCGGCTGTTGGCGGCGCCGGGAGAGGAGGCGACGCTCTATCCGGTACTGCTGGAGACCGTGTTGCAGCTGGCCGATCGGATGGGTGCCAGCAGTTTCCACTGTCTGTTCCCGGCTGATGAAGGGTTTGAGTTTCTTGCCGGGCAGGGGTTGCTGACCCGTCACGATGTACAGTTTCACTGGCACAACCGCCACTACCGGGACTTCGATCAGTTTCTCGACGGATTGGTGGCCAAGAAGCGCAAGAATATCCGTCAGGAACGGCGACGGGTGGTGGAGGCGGGCGTCACCCTGAGGCGGCTTAACGGACACTCCGCCTCGACGTATGACTGGCAGCGGTTCACCCATTTTTATAACAAGACCTTCAGTGAAAAATGGGGCATGGCCACCTTCAACTACGGTTTCTTCCGTGAGGTAGCAGCACAGCTACCGGACCAGGTGTTGCTGGTGCTGGCCGATCTGGAGGGTGAGTGTATCGCCGGGTCGCTCATGTATCAGAGCGATACCACACTCTATGGCCGGCACTGGGGTAGCGACTGCTGGGTGGACGGACTCCATTTCGAGGCTTGCTACTACCAGGGCATTGAGCACTGTATCGAGCAGGGGTTGGCCTGCTTCGAACCCGGTGCGCAGGGAGAACACAAACTGCCGCGGGGATTTGTTCCCACCCTGACCCGTTCCAGCCACTGGATAAGGGATGACGGGTTCCGTGGCCCGATTGCCCGTTACACCGAGCATGAACAGGCGGCCATTGCCGCCTATCTGGATCAACTGCAGGCGTCGATACCCTATCGTGAGGCGGTGACCGAATGAAGCGGAATGTTGGATAAGCGATGAAACCCTATTCTGAATCCTGTGACCAGAACCGCGAGCCGATCCTGTCGGTCATCAAGCCGCTGTTCGCCGATCGGCGAGGCGTGTTGGAGATCGGCAGTGGCACCGGTCAGCATGCGGTCTACTTCGCCGCCGCATTGCCTCACCTTACTTGGTACACCAGCGACTGCCCGGAATATCATGCCGGTATCCGCCTGTGGCTGGAGGAGGCGGCGCTGCCCAATGTTTGCGCACCGCTGCAGCTGGATGTGGCCCGTTCCACCTGGCCGGAGCTGGAGGTGGACGCGGTCTTTTCCGCCAATACCGCCCACATCATGCATTGGCCGGAGGTGGAAGCGATGTTCGCCGGTGTCGGCGGACTGCTCCCGTCGGGAGGGCTCTTTGCCCTCTATGGACCGTTCAATTACAACGGTCTTTTCACCAGTGATAGCAATGCCCGTTTCGATGGGTGGCTGAAGGGACGGGATCCGGCCATGGGGGTGCGGGATTTTGAAGACCTGGATCGCCTCGCCGAAGCGGCCGGTATGCGGTTGCTGAATGATTACGCGATGCCGGCCAACAACCGTATTCTCTGTTGGCAACGCCAGTAGCCGAACAGCCGTTAGGCGCTCTGTGCCTGACTGATTTGCTGTTTCACCAGTTCGCGGGTCTGTTCCACCCACTGTTCCCGCTCAATGCGGCCGGGAAAATGCAGGTGGTTGTTCAACCAGCGGATGTTTTCCTTGCTTAGGGCGGCGATCTGGTAATAGTGGTAGATGCCCAGATCGTTCAGGGTCTGTTCAATCTTGGGGCCGATGCCGCGTACTTTTTTCAGGTTGTCCGCCTCACCTTTGGGTCCCGGCAGCGGGGTGGGGCGCCAGTCGTCGGCGATCACCGGTTTGGCTTTTTCCGTACTGGGTTTGGGCGCTTCGGTGGTCGATTCCAGCGCCTGCAGGCGTTTTTTGTACTCGTTTAATTCAGCGCGTAGCAGTGACACGATGATATGGTCGTCACCACGGCCGATGGCTTCGCCATCACTCTTTTCGTCGTCCTGAAAACCGTGGGTAAAACCGCGCAGCAGCCAGCCGATGACGCCCCCCAGGCCGAATGCCAGCAGTATCCAAATCAGTATCTGAAAAAAAAGGTAACCCATCTCTCTATTCCTTTACCTGTCCGGCGACTTTCGTTCTTTTATCTGATCCCGATCAGCGTGCCTTGACTGTCGATGTCCAGGGGGAGTCGCTGGTCGGTTTGTCGGTGGCGTGTTGGTTGGTCGGCACGATGGTGAACGAATCAATGACCTGATTGACGCCTTCCAGTGCCGCCAACAGCTCAACGGCTCGACCGGCCGCCTTTTCTGATGGTGCTTCACCCCTTAGCCGCAGGTTGCGTCCTTCCACCTCTATGTTGACCCACGGCAACTGCTTTTCAGACACCAGGGTTTCACCGCGAAGGGTGAGATCCTGTTCGATTTTGTGTGTGCCGTTATACAGGGCGAGCAGAAGAATTAACACGAAACCGGTCAATCCCAGTAACTGGGTTGCGCGTTTACTCATTTCGTTAAACAGCCTTTCATGCAGTGATTCACAGTATGCAGGTTGGTGCTTTATATCTACTCTGATTTTACCGGGTGGGCAACCACGCGCTCAGTTGAAACGGCGAGACAGCGCGTTACTGTGAACAGGTGGACAGGATGGGCCACGGGTCAGCGCGCGGCCTGTTCGGTTATCCGCGGCCGGCATCGGTAAATTTAGTCTAATTCTGCTCAATTTTTCTCATTTCCTGTCGATAATATACCTATACGCCCCGGAAGTAGGGGCAGAGACACCGGACGTCCTTATTAGTTTGCATGGCAAGTTTGTGCAGAAGCCAGTTCTGATAAGGAGCAAGAATGACCCGACCTGTTTTGTTAAGCGCTGTCAATCACCCTGACCCCACTGCTGTTTCCTAATATGCGGATATTTCCTAGAAATGCAGGTATCCGCGCCAAATTGGTGACTATTTTTATAGTGATCAAGGTGTTACCGCTGGTTGCCCTGGCCTGGCTTGCGTGGCAGGGTATTCAACACCTGGGTGGTGAGTTGCAGGGACAGCTGGAAAAGATGTCGGGTGAAATGCGTACGATCACCGGTAACGTTGGGAAGTTGGCGATTGATGAATCGGTGACGGCCCTCGATCGCCAGGCCCAGGAGTCGATTGAACGACAGACCACGGTGACAGCGGCGGCCGTTGCCGATTTTCTCCATAGCATCGACCGGGATATCTCCTATGTGGCGTCATTTGATCCCGGTGAAGAGATTTATCGACGCTTTCTCAGTAGCCGGAAACGTGATCTACCGGTGCACGGACCCTGGAAAATCAACGAACAGGAGGATGCCTGGGTTCCTGCTGAGGAAGTGGCCGAGGATGTGACGCCGGTCGAGGCGATACTGAAAGATAATCAGCGGGAGTTTCATTACCGTCCTCCCCAGGGGCGGCTGCACCTGGAGTCCCGGCCTCTCTATCTGGAACTCACTTTTGTCGATCTGAGCGGACAAGAGCGGATCAAGATCACCACCTCGGATCTGCTCGCCAAGACGCTGAACGATGTGTCAGACAGACACAATACCTGGCTCAAGGCGGAAGATTACTTCTCCAAATTGTCCGCGTTGGCGGATGATGAAATCTATGTGTCCGATGTGAAGGGGGCCTATGTCAGTACGCCGCTGATCGGTGCATTCACGCCGTATCATGCGGCGAAGCGCGGTGTGGCTTACCAACCGGAAGCGGCCGCTTATGCCGGCAAAGAGAATCCGCTGGGCAAACGCTTCCAGGGACTGGTTCGCTGGGCCAAACCGGTCATCCGGGACGGGCAGCGTATCGGCTATGTCACGCTTGCACTCGACCATAGCCATCTCATGGCCTTTACCGATCACCTGGTGCCCACGGCGGAACGGTTCTCTGAAATCTCCGATGCCAGCAGCGGCAACTACGCCTTTATGTGGGATTACAAGGGGCGAAATATCTCTCATCCGCGGGACTATTTTATTGTCGGTTACGACCCGGAGACCGGTCACCCGGTTGCGCCCTGGCTGGATAAGCAGACCTTCGATCGCTGGCGGGCGAGTAAACTGCCGATTGAGACCTTTCTCGAAGACGAGCCGACATTCGCCGACCAGTCACTGGAGATCAAGCCGGCGCTGGAACAGATTGCCCGGGGGGAGGTGGCCCTGGATTGCCGCTATCTCAAGTTTGCCCCCCAGTGTGCCGGCTGGTGGAACCTGACCCGGAATGGCGGCTCGGGATCGTTCGTCATTTTCTGGAGCGGGATATGGAAGCTGACTACCGCCGCGGCCATCCCCTATTTCACCGGACAGTACGCCCAGTCGCCCCGCGGCTTCGGTTTTGTAACCATTGGTGCCAACGTGCATGAATTTCATCTGCCGGCCACAGAGGCACAGAAGCAGATCGATCAGGTCATCCTCAAAGAGAAAGAGCGTATGGATGACGAACAGGCCGGCATGCAAGCGTTCATCGGCTCCAGCCTGCAGCAACTCACCTATAAGTTATCTTTCTCCACTTTGCTGATGGTCGTGATTGTGGTGATTGTGGGGATCTGGATGGCCTCCTACATTACGCGCCGGATCCTCTATCTGATTGGCGGGCTGCGCCGTTTCCAGGAAGGTGATCTGCAGTATCGGTTCAAAGTGGAGACCGAGGATGAGATGGGACGGCTGGCCCACTCGTTCAATGCGGTGGCCCTGACCATCGAGAATGCGGTAAACAAACTGCAGCAGCAGGTGACGCGTCGACGCGAAGCGGAGAAGGGGCTGGAACAGGTCAAGCGGGATCTGGAGAAGACCGTGGCACAGCGCACGCGGGAACTGAAGATGATCAACCTGATGCTATCCAAGGAGAATCAGGAGCGGAAAAAGGCGGAAGATCAGATGAAGATCATGGCGCAGTACGATGATCTGACCGGGCTGGCGAATCGGACGCTATTCAAGGATCACCTGAATATGGCGCTGGCCAGAGCGCACCGCAACGATGAACAGTTGGGCCTGCTCTTCATCGACCTGGATAAATTTAAAGAGGTGAATGACAGTCTCGGTCACGATATTGGCGACGCGCTGCTGATCGAGGTGGCCGATATCTTCAATTCGAGTATCCGGGAAGGGGATACCGCCGCCCGGCTCGGTGGCGATGAGTTTGCCCTGATTGTGACCGGTATTCTGGACACCGATCACCTGGCGGATCTGGCGCAGCGACTGCTGGAGGCGTTGTCCGGTGATTTTGAGATACGCGGCCACCATGTGGAGACCGGTTGCAGTATCGGGATTGCGCTGTTCCCCGATGACGCCGATCAGCCCGACCAGTTGCTGAAGCATGCCGATACCGCCATGTATCAGGCTAAGGAGCAGGGGGGATGCGGTTTCCAGTTCTTTATTCCGGAAATGCAGGAGACGGCCGAACAGCACAAAAAATTACGTCGTGAACTGCGTGATGCGATCGCCAATGGTGAGTTGTTGTTGCATTACCAGCCCAAGTTGGAGATCGCCAGTGGGGCTATCATCGGGGCCGAGGCGTTAGTGCGCTGGAACCATCCCGAGCGGGGGTTGGTGGGGCCGAACGAATTCATTCCGATCGCCGAGAAGAGCGGGCTGATCAATGCACTGGGTGAATTTGTCCTGGATGAAGCCTGCCGCCAGAACCAGGCGTGGCAAAAGCGCGGTTTCCAGCCGATCCGCATTGCGGTGAATTTTTCCCCGGTCCAGTTGCGCAGCGCAGATATCGTCGAAGTGGTCGAGCGGACGCTGGCTACTTACGAGTTGGCCCCGGAGTGGTTAGAGGTGGAGTTGACCGAGACCACCGTGATGTATGAGCAGGATGACAACCTGAGTACCATCAGTCGCTTGCAGGCGCTGGGCATATCGGTATCCATCGATGACTTCGGTATCGGTTACTCGTCGTTCGATCGGTTAAAGCGGTTGTCGTTTGATGTGATCAAGATCGATCGCAGCTTCATCAACGGCATCGGCAACGCCAATGATGAAGCGGTAGTGCGGGCTATGATCGGTATGTCCCACACCCTCAATGTCAAACTCCTGGGTGAAGGTGTAGAAACCCCTGAACAGTTGGAGTTCTTGCGTCGTGAAGGGTGCGATCAGTACCAGGGCTTCCTGTTCAGCAAGCCGCTGCCGGCCGACGCCTTCTCCAGCCTATTGCAACAGCAGACCAGCCAAGCCTCCTGATAGCCGGTCTCCGCCGGCTATTTTTACCTCCCGTTGCTGGCGCATAGCGTGAACCAGCCCCCAGTTTTTGATGGCATTGCCCCGGCCGGCGCCGCAAGGCGTCGCGTCTGCGAACTGCTCTATACTGAAGCAGTCGAACAAGGCTTATGCTGCACGGTTTTTTCAATACGCTTATACAGAGGGTTGAAGTGAGGGGGGATTTTATTTGGCGATCGATCGTACACGTCGGTAACCGGCGCAGGAGGGATAATGCGACGGGTTGAATGGACCGATGCCGGGGACCTTCCTCGTGCCACGAGACGCTTTTCCACCGGCTCGCTCTATCACTGGTCACTGGTCGGCTTTTTGCTGGTGACGCTGCCCCTGGTAATGGCCCTGATATCGGGTCTGCTGGCGGTGAGCGAATATACCGAAAAGAGTCAGCAGGCGCTGTTTCAAACCGTCAGGGCGACGGAAGGCGGGCGGACGCTGCTGGAACGGTTGGTCTCTATGGAGCGGGGTATTCGTCAATTCCAGATTTTGCAGGATCCGGAGTTGCTGTCGGTGTACCGATTGCATCACAACGCGTTTGTCGAGGTGGCGCAGGGACTCCGCTTTGACGATCTGTCGAAGGATCTGCGCATTCCGTTAGAAGGGCTGGTGGCGGCCGAGCAGGGGCTGTTTCAGCATATCCAGGAGAAGATCGGCAAGGCCCGAACATCGCTCACTACCGATGATCTACAGGGCTACGTGACGCTGACACTGCAGGCGCGGGCGCTGCTGCAGACCGGGGGCAAGCAAGTGGGTATCGAGGCGGAAGCGCTGTCCAGGGAAGCGAGCCGGGTGCGCGGATCGATGCTGCGCTGGGCCATCCTGGCACTACCGCTGGCACTGGTGTTGGGCTTGTTGTTTGTCTATCTGTTGACCCGGCCGATCAGGCATATAGAGCGGGTGATCAGTGAACTGGGTGCCGGACGCTTTGATCAACCGGTGGAGATTCGCGGGCCGAGTGACCTGGAGGCGTTGGGACATCACCTGGATTGGCTACGGCAGCGATTACGGGCGTTGGAGGGTGAGAAGCAGCAGTTTATCCGTAATATTTCCCATGAACTGAAGACACCGTTGGCCACCCTGCGGGAAGGGGCCGACCTGCTGGAGGATGAGGTGGTCGGTGAATTGAATCCGGAGCAGCGGGAAATTGTTCAATTGATGACCATCGGCACGCTTCAGTTAAACGGATTGGTGGAGAATCTGCTGGAATTTCAGCGACTGGCCAATCAGCGTACGTTGGCGGAGCCCAGTGAGTTCGAATGGGCGCAGCTGCTGAGGAAGTTGCTGGATGATTACCGGCTGCTGTTGAAGAGCAAGCAACTGCAGATAGTCGACAATTTGATGACGGTAACCATACAGGGTGACAGAGAGGCGATCCGCATGGCGTTGGGCAACCTATTGAATAATGCCATCAAGTTTTCTCCCGAAGGGGGGCGGATCCGCCTTAGTCTGTCGGTCGAACAGGGTATGGGTTCATTTCTGATCGAAGATCAGGGGGAAGGGATTTCAATGCAAGATCAGCCATATGTATTTGAGGAATTTTATCAGGGTACCAGCAGCGGTCGATCCAGCGTGAAGGGGTCCGGGCTGGGGTTGGCGCTGGTGCATGATACGGTGTTACGCCACCGCGGCGGGATCTCCCTGCTGCCGGCGACGGAGGCGTATCCCGGTGCCCGTATCTGCATGGAACTGCCGCTTGGTCCGGACCGGTTGCCGGGGGCGATCACATGAAGCGGATTGGTTGGCTCTGTCTCCTGCTGCTCTTGTCCGGTTGTCAGCATAACCTGATCCGCCATGACGATAGTCTGACCGCCACGCTCAAGATGGCAACGATTACGCCGGGCATGACCCTTGAGGATTTGATGGCCTTTTCCGCCCGTTTCCAGGCTCATTCCGCTCGGGAACAGGCGACACTCTGTCAGGATATACGCCCCGTTGTGAGTCGCGACGGCAATCCCTGGAGCGGCTGGTATCTGGCCACCGCGATAAGTCTGAACGAGGCGTGCGGCGAGCCGGCGGAAGCGATAGGCTTGATCAACCGGCTGTTGGGGAAACGCTTCGTGGCGGAGGAGGTGCGTCAGTTTGCCGCTTATCAGCTCAGCCTGTTGCAACAGCGACAGCAGCAGGCCCAACAGTTGCATAAGCTTTCCCTGGAACAGCAGAAGTTGCAGGAGCGGCTGAACCGGGAGGATCAGGTAAGACGCTTGCTGGAGAAACAGCTGCGCGACCTGAAACGGATTGAGACCAGTATTAATCAGAGACTAGATGAAAAACAGTAACGGACAAACCGATTCATCGCAGCGCCGGCGGGTGCTGTTGGTGGATGACGACCCGAGCCTGCTGCGGTTGCTCTCCTTGCGGCTGACCGCGATCGGCCTGGTTGTTGAGTGCGCCAGCAGCGGCGAGCAGGCGGTGGGCCTGGTGCCCCAGTTCAGGCCTCACCTGGTGGTGACGGATCTGCGCATGGGCGAGATGGATGGCCTGGCCCTGTTCCGCTATCTGCAACAACATTATCCCTTGTTGCCGGTCATTATCCTGACGGCCCACGGCACCATTGCCGAGGCGGTGGAGGCGACCCGCCAGGGCGTGTTCGGTTTCTTGACCAAGCCCTTCGACAGCAAGGAGCTGATTGCCCAGGTCGAGCAGGCGCTGGATTTGGCGGGCGAACCGCACGCCGAGAGCGAGCCGGGAGATCAGCCGGATTGGCGGGCGGAGATCATCACGCGCAGCCAGTCGATGGAGCAGTTGTTACAGGAGGTGCAACGGGTCGCCCAGGGGGATGCCAGCCTGTTCATCCACGGTGAGAGCGGTACGGGAAAAGAGTTGATTGCGCGCGCCGTACACCGTGTCAGCCCGCGCGCCCAAGGCCCGTTTGTCGCCGTCAATTGCAGTGCCATTCCCGCCGAACTGTTGGAGTCGGAGTTGTTCGGCCACGTGCGGGGGGCTTTCAGTGGCGCCGTGGCTTCCCGTGACGGCCTGTTTCGCAGTGCCGATGGCGGTACCCTGTTCTTGGACGAAATCGGCGATATGCCGGCGCTGTTCCAGGTCAAGCTGCTACGTGCGCTGCAGGAGCAGCGGATAAGACCGGTGGGTGCCAACCAGGATATTCCAGTGGATGTGCGCATGATCTCTGCCAGTCACCATGACCTGGATGCGTTGGTGGAAGCGGGCGATTTCCGTCAGGATCTCTACTATCGATTGAATGTGGTGACACTCAGCCTGCCTTCCCTGAGTGAGCGGCGTGAAGATATCCCGCTGCTGGCCAATCACTTCCTGTCCCGCATCAGCCCCCGCTATGCCAGCCGGGTCAAAGGCTTTTCCGCTGAGGCGCTGACGGCTCTGGTGCAGTATGACTGGCCGGGCAATGTGCGTCAGTTGCAAAACGTGGTGGAGCAGCTGACGGCACTCTCCACGACGCCGATCATTCCTGTGCGCAATGTCGAAAAGGCGTTGAAAGACAAGTCGGCCCTGCTGCCGGGGTTTCAGGAGGCGCGGGAGCAGTTTGAACGGGAGTATCTGGTGGAGCTGCTGCAGCGGGTGAATGGCAATGTCAGCCAGGCGGCGCGTCTCGCCAAGCGCAACCGTACGGAATTTTACAAGTTGCTCAAACGACACCATCTGGAGCCGGCCCGTTTCAAGCAGGATGCGGCCGGTGATTCGCCCGGATAATTCCGAATTATCCGGCTTAACCCTGCCACTTCACCTTATTGGTCAACCGCTGTGAAATAAGGAACGTAGGGGTAGGCCCCTGTGCCTGCCCGGGGCCAGTGCGATCCCCCAGGGCAACCACAGGGGTTGCTCCTACGAATTTCTCGTTCCCACGCTCCGCGTGGGAATGTCTACTTTCTCTCGCCAAGTACGCCAAGAAAAGCAGTCTTTGCGCTCTTGTCGAGAACAAAATAACCATGCTGAAAAAAATCGACTGCAGGGGCAGGCCCGGTGCCTGTCCAGGTTCGGTGCGATCCCCAAGGGTAACCACAGGGGGGTGACCCTACGAACTTATCCCGGATTGAATATACGAGGGGGTGGCGCGGTGTCCCAGCCGCCCCATTCGGGCGCCGGCCCCAGCTGTTGTCATTTGGCGACAGCGGGAAGGGTGGGAAATCAAGCAGTTGCAAACAGGACTACAAAAGGTTGTTGCCGGGCAGCGACAGGTATGAGGGAAAAGCACTAGTTTCGTTGTCAGGAAGAAGAGTAAATTATTGAAATTTAAAATAATATTTTATTTGGCACCCTCCTTGCTCTAGTCCGGTCAGCTGGCAAGATTCGATCGTCAGCGATATCTTAATGAGCAACTTAATGGAGTTCCCAATGACCAAGAAACTGATAACTGTGCTGTTTGCTTCAATGGCCGCTGCTGCCGTGATTGCCGCTGAAAACAAGGTTGATGTCGTACTGGATACCGACAACAACGGTACCCTGAGCCAGGAAGAGGCCAAGGCCATTCCGGGTCTGAGCGAGCAGTGGGAGCAGTTGGATGTGAACAAGGACGGCCAGCTGGATCCAGCTGAATTCGCCAAATTCGAGGTGGTCACCACCAAGGCACCGGCTAACTGAACAATCCCCTCCAGATCCCCGGGCAGTATTCCCTCCGGTGGTCCGCAGGCGATTGATCCAACCCCGACGGGTAGCTCCCGCCGGGGTTGGGTCGTTATGGGGTATCGGTTTATCGGGTCAGGGAGAGGAACAGCTCCGGCAGTTTGGCCGGCAGTTTTTCCACTCGGTCGATGACGCTGTACTGGTTTGCGAAGATATCGCTGACATAGTCATCGGCCTTGGGGTCGAGGTTGATGCAGTAGGTATAGATGTTCTCCCGGTCCAGTTCCTGCACGGCCTTGCGGGCGTCCTCGATCAGCAGCCGCTCGTCCTGCACGTCGATATCTGACGGTTCTCCGTCGGTCAGGATCAACAGCAGTTTTTTCTCCGCGGTGCGCTTCTCCAGGTAGTGGCCGGCATGGCGCATGGCCGCCCCCATGCGGGTGGAGTAGCCGGCCTCCATGGCCGCCAGTCGCGCCTTCACCTCGTCGTTCCAGTTCTCGCTATAACCTTTGATGTGCTGGTAACGCACCTCATGCCGGGTGTTGGAGGAGAAGCCGGCAATGGCAAAGGTGTCGCCGAGCCGGTCGATCGCCCAGGCCAGCAGAGCCACCGCCTCCTGGCTGAGTTGCAGAATACTCTGCTCGCACCCCTGAGGTACCTGGTGCAGGGACTGGGAGAGATCCAGCAACAGCATCACCGCGATATCGCGGCCGTCATGGCGGTGACTCATGTTGATGCGTGTGTCCGGGGTGGCGCCGCCCTTGAAATCGACCAGGGAGCGGATCGCCACGTCCAGATCCAGCTCGCTGCCCTCCTCCTGATAGCGCACCCGCACATACTGCTGTGGTTTCAACAGATCGAGCATTCGCTCCAGCTGTTTGGCCAGGGCGCTGTGCTTGGTCAGCAGGTCGTCGATCAGCTTGGCATCGCCTGGCGGGTGCAGCGATTCGTAGAGGCTGACCCAATCGGGGCGATAGGTCTGGGTTTGGTAGTCCCACTCGGGGTAGTGGCGCGGCGGCAGGGCGTTGAGCGGCTCCTGCTCGATCTTCTTGCGCTCGACCTCGAACTGCTCCTCCTCGTCCCCCTCCTCGATAAACTTCCACAGATGACGGTTGTCGTCCCGGTACTCCACCACGGTGTTGGTGAAATAGACATTGGGTGCCTGGTCGTTCTGGATCCGGGTGCGGGCGATAAAGCCAATGGCCAGCGGTACGATACCCTGGGTGCTGGTGTCACCGGTCCGCATCAGGTCGCAAAACTGCTCGACCGCTTTAAGAATATCCGGGTTACGGTAGCCGTGTTGTGGATTGAGGATGGCGTAGGAGAGCATCGCCAGCCGGTGGCGGATGCAGGACTCCTTCTCGGGATCGCATTCCCCCTCGATCGGTACCGGATGCAGGGCCAGCCACAGCCGGCGCAGGCCGGGATACTGCTGCATGGCCAGGTACTCCACCCGGGAATCCTCCAGCAGTTCGATGGCGATGCGCTGGAACGGACTGAAGTTGTCGGCAAAGATAAAGTGGCTCCAGCGCCGGTGTGCGGCGATGTGGGCCAACACCGCCCGGTAACGGTCGATGCCGCTGACACCGTTTTCCGTGTCGTCGAATACATCGGGCAGGCGGATGCCGAGCGAGTCGTAATAGGGGATTGGTTTGCGCAGCCCATCGAAGGCGGTGGAGTAGGGGACCAGGTGGTCCTGATCCTGCCACAGGGCGCGCAGGTAGAGATCGAGCTGGCGCTCGTAATCGGCAAACAGGGTGCCGTGGCGTTCCCGTTGCAGCATGGCGCGGCTGTCGGCGGACTGCAGGCTGAAAAAGTCGATCTGCCGTTCGGGGTGGTTGGCGTAGTTGCGGATGCCGTAGTCGGTCCAGTTGCGTATCCCCTCCAGCGATAGCTGGTTGAGCAGGTAGGGCATCTGTTCCAGATACGCCTTGGCGCCGGGGCTGGGAATGGTGGCCTGGCGGCCGTGAATGGAGCCGCTGGTACGCTCCAGCATATCCAGCAGCAGATCGATGTAGCGGATCAGCTGCTCTTCGCTGCCCAGGCGCCGTGCCGCCTCCGGCAATGTCTGCAGAAACGGCAGGATGATGGCGCCATTCGGGGTACGGGAGAGCTTCCAGACGCTCTGGGAGACCAAGCTGAGCACCGATTCGCCCAGACGGGCGGCGACTTGCGGCATCTCTTCCAGGTAGACCAGCACCGGTTCAAAACCGCGGCCGATCATGCAGACCAGTGAGGCGCCCTCCAGGTAGGTCTTGATCCCCGCCTCGCTGAGACTGGCGGCGGCCTCCTCCATGCAGTCGGCAAACAACAGGTCGAGCTGCTGGAAATTGCAGGTGAGCTGCTCCCGATAGGCTTGGAGGGCGGACTCCTCAATACTCACGATGCGCCTCCGGATGGACGGTTCCGATCACGGACAGGATCAGGCAAACAGGGTGTCGATGGCGTGATCCAGGGTGGCCCGGATATCGGCATCGTCGGTGATCGGGCGCACCAGGGCCATGCGGCAGGCGGCGGTCGGTTCGATACCCTGCTTGATCAGTTCGGCACCGTACACCAGCAGGCGGGTGGAGATCCCCTCGTCCAGTCCATGCCCCTTCAGGTTGCGTGCGGTGTGACCGATCTTCACCAGCTTGGCGGCGGTGGCGCTGTCGATACCGGTCTCCTGGCAGATGATCTGGCTTTCCACCGCTTCGGCGGCGTAGTCAAAGTCGAGGGCGGCAAAGCGCTGCTTGGTGGACTGTTTGAGGTCCTTCATCAGGCTCTGATAACCGGGGTTGTAAGAGATGACCAGTTGAAAATCGGGGTGGGCGGCGACCACTTCCCCCTTCTTGTCCAGGGGCAGGGTGCGACGGTGATCGGTCAGCGGGTGGATGACCACGGTGGTGTCCTGGCGCGCCTCGACCACCTCATCCAGATAGCAGATGGCGCCGATGCGTGCCGCCACGGTGAGGGGACCATCCAGCCAACGGGTTCCATCCGCATCCAGCAGGTAGCGGCCCACCAGATCGGAAGCGGTCATATCTTCATTACAGGCCACGGTGATCAACGGTCGTTCCAGCCGCCACGCCATGTGCTCGATAAAACGCGACTTGCCACAACCGGTCGGTCCCTTGATCATCACCGGCATGCGTGCCTGATAGGCGGCTTGGTAAAGGGCCACTTCATCGGCCTGTGGTTGGTAATATGGCTCTTGTTGAATACGGTACTGCTGGCTGTTTTCTGTCATGATGACCCCATCACGCGATGTCCAAGATTACCTGGCAGGGTAGTAGGTATTGGTGCAGAGTAAAAATAGTTTTTGCTGATCAGATTCATATAATAAAACTTATGTATTTTGTTAAACCTATTATTTTTAATGATGAATAACGGGGTTAAATCAAGGTGGCGAATAATGAGAACGATAGGGATGTTAGGCGGGATGAGTTGGGAGTCGACGGTCAGCTATTACCAGGCACTCAATCAGGGTGTGAAGGGAGCATTGGGTGGGCTGCACTCGGCCAAGGTCGTGCTCTACAGCGTCGACTTCCAGGTCATTGAGTCGTTACAGCAAAGCGGCGACTGGGAGACGGCAGGACAAATACTGGCGCAGGCCGCTGCGGCTGTGGAGCGAGCGGGTGCGGAGTGCCTGATTCTCTGTACCAACACCATGCACAAGGTGGCTGAGCGGATCGAACAGGCCGTTTCAATCCCGTTGCTGCATATTGCCGATGCCACCGCCCGGCAACTGGTGGCCGACGGTGTCGGTCGCGTCGGTCTGCTGGGCACCCGCTTTACCATGGAGCAGCCGTTCTACCGTGACCGACTGCAGGCGCGTTATGGGATCGAGGTGCTGGTGCCTGAAAGCGCGGAGCGGGAGCAGGTGCACCGGATCATCTACGATGAACTTTGCCAGGGCCAGATTAAAGCCGCTTCCCGTGAATGCTATCTGCAGATTATCCAAGAGCTGCAGCGTGCCGGTGCCGAGGCGGTGATCCTCGGTTGTACCGAGATTGCCCTGTTGGTTCAGCAGGCGCACACGCCGGTGCCACTCTATGACACCACGGCGATCCATGCCGCCCGTGCGGTGGAGTTTGCGATCGGTGACTGAGCGATGACGACGAGCCGTTTAGTGACAGGTCGACGGTGGCGGATTCTTCTTTGGCTGGGAGTCGGGTGGCTGCTGTTTATCCAACCGTCCGCCGCGGAGATTTACAAATGGGTGGACGCCGAAGGTAAAGTCCATTTTTCCGATGCCAAACCGGACAACAAACGGGCGGAATCCGTTGAGTTGAAGATCAACAGTTACCACGGTGTCGATCCGGAGCCAGCGGCCTCTTCCTTGACCAAGCCGGCCAAGAGAAAGCGGGTGGTCCTTTACAGCACCGATTGGTGCAGCTATTGCAAACAGGCCCGGCGCTATTTTCGCGCCAAAGGCATCGCTTTCAAAGAGTACGACATCGAAAAGTCAGCGTCCGCCAAAAAGGCGTATGACAAGTTGGGTGGCCACGGGGTGCCGCTGATCCTGGTCGGCAGCGCGCGCATGAGCGGGTTTTCCGAGGCTCGCTTCAACAAGCTATACGAGCAGTAGCCCGTTTATCCGCTATCCGGACTTACTCCACCACGCGATAGAGGGTGCGGCAGTAGCGGCAACTGGCCTCGTCACCTATCTGTTTCAGCGGGATGAACACGCGCGGATGCAGGCCGGTGGTTGTATCACCCGCCCGGGGGCAGCAGAGTGGCAACTCCTTTTTTGTCACTTTGACAACGGGTGTCGAGAGCGCATCAATTTGCGGTTCCTGCTGTGTCATTGTATCTCCGTGAGTCGCTGAAGTGCTGACAAGGTCGATGGCGGCAGCGTGCACCGACATCCCGATAACCGCGGGATTCTACCGCAAAAAGCGGCCTGACATGAAGGTCCGGATTTCATGGTGGCTTCGGTTTACCTTGGGTGAATGCCTCTCTATCCACCCTGTTAACAGGTGTTGGCTCGGTCTTAAAAGGGAATTTAGTTGATGCATATCATGAAATAAAATCGCATTACGTGACTTTTGACACGGTGACTCTCCCGTAAACTCGGCACACTACTCCCGCTATTTACCCGTTTGCCCCACTATCACGGATGCCGTGGGCTTTTCCCGCTGTCTGCGATCAGAAGGAGCGGCATTGATCGCTGGCACCCACACCCCTTTCGCCAGCGTAGAGACGGCAGCAGGTCTGTTTTCCAGGCGTTTGTCAGCAGTAAAAACATCACATCCGAGATGACCGGAGGGTGGCCTGTCTCCCGCGGTGCCTGAATCGCAGCGGCATTTTCTCCATGAGGAAATGACCATGAAAGTTTTAACCAGCAATAGTGTCACCGTTCTCGATTCCCGGCATCGTGGAAATGTACTGGTGGCGGGCTCCCACGGCGGTCTCATCGCCGGTGCCTTGGCCGCGCAAGCCGGTGTGCACGCGGTGATATTGAATGATGCCGGTGTGGGATTGGACCGTGCCGGTATCGCCTCTCTCGATCTGTTGGCGTCCATCGGCATGGCCGCAGCCACGGTGAGTCGCCGATCGGCCGCCATAGGACAGGGCGAGCAAGCCCTGGACCAGGGGGTGATCTCCTATGCGAACCGTCACGCTGTCGCCTCCGGGGTACGGCCGGGTGATCCTTGTCGCCTGGCGGCGGAGAAGCTTTGCCGGGCCAAGGCGCCCGACGGAGAGCTGCCGCCTTTTGTAGAACGACGACTGCGACTCGGTGCAGCTGATGCCCGGCCGGCGGTCATCGGCTGTGACTCGGTCTGCCTGGTCCGGCAAGAGGATGCAGGGGCGATTCTGGTTGTCGGTTCTCATGCGGCGATGCATGCCGCAGAGCCCTGGACTGCCTTGGGCACTGCGGCCCGTGCCGCGTTTTTCCATGATGCGGGTTGCCAGGGGGAGGCCGAAGGGATCAGTCGCCTGCCGGTGCTGGATCGTTTTGCTATCCCGGCCGCGGCGGTGGATCACCGCACCGCCCGAATTGGCGATGCGGCGTCACTCTGGGAAAGCGGCAGGCTCTCCTATCTGAACCAGCACGCCCGCCAGGCGGGTTGGTGTGTGGGGATGACAGTGCAGGATGTGGTGGCGTTGATCCAGTTTGGTGAGCGTCTGTCTCAGCCGCTGTTTGCTACGGCAGGGGGGCGGTCATGATCGGTCAAGTCCTGTTAACCGTGCTGCCGGTACTGGTTGTGGTGATGGTGGGCTACCTCTATGCGCACAAGGTCGGTACCGACGTCGACGCTATCAATCGGGTGAATATGGCGATCTTCCTGCCGGCCCTGGTCTTCTCGGCGCTGGCTACCCGACGGTTTGACGCTCAATTGGATGGTTGGCTGATCCTGGCGACGGTAGTCATCGTTGTCGGATCGGGACTGCTGGCGTTGCCGATTGCGCGTTGGCTGGTGGTGGATGCCAAGACCTTTTGCCCGCCGATGATGTTCAGCAACAGCGGCACCCTGGGCTTGCCGCTGGCGCTGTTGGCGTTTGGCGAAGCGGCGTTTTCCAATGCGATGCTGCTGTTCGTGACGACCAATCTGCTGTTCTTTACCCTGGGGGCTTATCTGATCGGCCGGAACGTGCCGTGGCGTCAGATTCTGCTGTCGCCGGTGGTGCTGGCTACCTTCCTCGGCATGGGGTGCGGGATGTTGGCGCTGCCGATGCCCGAGGTGGTGATGGTGCCGGCGAAAATGATGGGTAATGTAGCCCTGCCGTTGATGCTGTTTGCCTTGGGGGTACGTATGACCGCGGTGCGGCGTAGCGATCTGCGGGTCGGCTTTGCCGGCGCTCTGATCTGTCCTCTCTCCGGTCTGGTGGTGGCGGGCCTGCTGATCCCTTGGATACCCCTGTCTGCGGAGTACCATCCGCTTTTACTGCTGTTCGCCGTACTGCCCCCGGCGGTGGTGAACCATCTGTTGGCGGAGACCTACCGACGCGACCCGGAACAGGTGGCGGCGATTGTGGTGGTGGGGCATCTGTTGAGCGTGCTGTTTGTGCCGCTAGGGCTCTCTCTCGGACTGGCGAGTTTCTCCGGTTAACCGCACTCGAAAAGGCGGACGCCTCCGGTTATCGAAGGCGTCCGCTTAGACGGTGCGCTGAACTCAGTGGTGCTTGGTCTTGTTATCCAATAGCCCCATAGCCACCGCCGAGGCAACAAAGGTCAGGTGCAGGACTACGTACCAAAGAAGTTTGTTGTCGTCGATGTTGACCGCGTTCATAAAGACCTTCAGCAGGTGGATGGACGAGATCGCCACAATGGATGCGGCTACCTTGTTTTTTAGACTGCTGGTATCCAGTTTGCCGAGCCAGGAGAGCTTCTCGGTGTTTTCCGAGACGTCCAGTTGTGACACAAAGTTTTCGTAACCGGAAAACATCACCATCACGATCAGACCGCCCACCAGCGCCATATCAATCAGGGATAGCACCACCAGAACCATATCGGTTTCAGTGACTGAGAATAACTGCGGGATCAGGTGGAATACTTCCTGGAAGAATTTGATGCCGAGGGCGGCCAGGGCCAGGCTCAGTCCCAAATAGATAGGTGCCAGCACCCAGCGCATCGCATACATAGCCCGCTCAAGGCTTTTTTCAATCATGGAAAATCCTTCCGAATAATTTAGGTGAATAGAAGTGATTGTGAGACCTAACCCACAGTGGGGGTGGCGGGTGTTTTTTTAAAGGTGGTACCGCATGATTAGCATACTCAACAATCCCAGCCACATGATCAGGGTCAGGGGTATACCGACCCGCAGGAAGTCGCTGAATTTGTATCCGCCGGCGCTGAAGATGAGTAGATTGGTTTGATAACCCATGGGTGTGGCGTAACTCATGTTGGCGCCGAACAGCACGGCCAGGACGAAGGGTTCCGTCGGCAATCCCAGTTTGTTGGCGATACTGATGGCGATCGGGGTGCCGATGACCGCCGCCGCGTTGTTCGAGACTACGTTGGTCAGGATGGCGATCATGAGCATCAATCCGCCGAGTGCGGCGCTGGTCGGCAATCCGGTGGAGACGGCGACATAGAGGCTGGCGATATAGTCCGCGCCACCGGTCTGCATCAAGGCCAGGCCGAGCGCCAAGCTCACTACAACGATCAATATCACCCGGGTGCTGAGCGCGGAGGCGGCGTCTTCCCAGTCCAGGCAGCGGGTCAACAGCATCAGGCCGACGCCGCACAGGGCGCTGGTGGCGATCTGCAGTATGCCGGTGGCGGCGAAGGTGACCACGGTGGCCATGATTAGCAGTGCCAGGCGTGCCCGTTTGGTCTCCGGCAGATAGACCGAGGCATCCAGCACCAGCAGTTTGCCGCTGCTCTTCAGCTCTTTGATACGCTCGGCCGCCCCCTGCATCAACAGCACATCGCCACTCTCCAGGCGGACGTCGCCCATGCCGCTCTTGATAGTTTGATCTCCCGGTGCCTGCGAGCGATGGATCGCCAGGATCACCACATTGTTGTACTCGGCGAAGCGCAATTCTTTAAGGGTACGCCGATACAGAGGCGACCCTTCCGTCACCACCACTTCGGCCAGCAGTTGGCCTTCGGAAGAGAGCGGGTGGGTTTCATCGATGGGGTTTTCGATATCCGTGGCGTTATACAGCGTGGCGCCTAGCAGTTGCTCGTACTCTTTCAACAGTTCCGGTGTGTCGCGTACCAGCAGCCGGTCCCCTTCACGCAGCTCGGCGGTCGGCAGACGGGTGACGTTGAGGCCGACGCCGCGTTGGATTTTGTCCACCTTCATCCGCCGGTCGGTCTTCTCCAGGATTTCGGCCAGGGTTTTGCCATTGGCGAAGCTGTCCTGGTTGATATAGAGCAGGGCGTCGAAGATCCTCGGTGAAGTGTCGGAGAGCAGCGCTTGGCGCGGCGGCAGCAGGTGCGGGGCCAGCAACCACAGATAAACCAATCCGAAGCTGCCGGCGACCAGCACCGGCAAGGCGAAATCGAACATGCCGAAGTTATGCATACCGAGATCGGCCGCGATCCCCACCACCAGCAGATTGGTGGAGGTACCGATGGTGGTGGACATGCCACCGAGCAGCGTGGCCAATCCCATCGGCATCAATATGCCGGAGGCGGATTGCTTGCTGCGGATGGAGACGCCGATCAGTATCGGCAGCAGCATCACCACAATAGGGGTGTTATTCAGGAAGGCGCTGAGAACGGCTGCCGACAGCAGAGTGGCAAGCAGCGACAGCAGTGGCCGGGTGGCCCAGAGCTTCGACAGCAGGGCCGCCAGGGGGCGGAGAGCGCCGGTGGTTTCCAGCCCCTTACCGACAATCATCAGGGCACAGATTGCCACCAGTGCCTCGTTGCCGAAGCCCCTGAAGAAATCCACCGGCTGCAGGGTGACGCCGTCGCGGCTGTAAGGGAAGGCTTCAAAGCCGACGATCAGGGTGACCAGAATCAATAGCGACGATGTTTCCAGCGGCAAGGTGTCGCGGGTGAACAGGTAGAGAGCAATAACGATCAGCAACAGAACGGCGAGGGCGTGTACGTCAGGCAGCGGTGGCAGCATAGGGTCTGGAGTTGTGGTGTTGTCGATAAAAAGGCGCCGATGCGGCTGGCATACAGCTAACAGTATAACGGCATTCGTGCTCACTGCTTATAGCAAGAAAGCCTTAGATGCCTGCGGAATATTTTTATATAGTACAGGGTGCCGGTTTTGTTGCGCCGGTAGTCGCTGAGGGTGATGTGCGATGGAACAGCGGATTTCCGGTTATTGCGCGCTCTGCATATCGCGCTGTGGTTGCATCTCGACGGTGCGTGATGGCGAATTGGTCGCTGTCGAGCCGGATCCCTCCCACCCCACCGGTGCACACCTCTGTATCAAGGGACGCACGGCGCCAGAGTGGGTGAACAGCGCCGACCGGTTGCTGACGCCGCTTAAACGCACCCGTGAAAAGGGAGCGGCCGATCCCGGTTGGCAGCCCATCAGTTGGGACGAGGCGCTCGAAACCGTCGCTGTGCGGCTGCAACAGTTGGCGGCCAGTGATGGACCCGAGAGCGTAGCGTTCTCGGTCACCACGCCCAGTGGCACCGGGATTGCCGACAGCTTCCAGTGGATCAATCGATTGGCCCACGCCTACGGCTCGCCCAATACCGTGTTTGCCACTGAAAACTGTAACTGGCACAAGGATTTCACGCCGATGCAAACCTGGGGGGGCGGCATCGGCATGCCCGACTATGAACAGACCGGCTGTATCCTGCTATGGGGCTTCAACCCCACCACCTCCTGGCTGGCCCAGGCCCATCTGGTAAACAAAGCGAAGCGGCGCGGCGCCAAGCTGGTCGTAATCGATTGCCGCCAGGCGGGGCTGGCCTCAATGGCCGACCAGTGGCTGCGGGTAAAGCCAGGCGCCGACGGTCCTCTGGCCATGTCGTTGGCCCATGTCTTGATCGAGAAAGGGTGGTTTGACCAGGCGTTTATCCGTCATTGGAGTAATGCCCCCTTTCTGCTGCGCGAGGAGACCGGTCAACTGCTGACCATGGCCGATATCAAAGCCGACGGTTCCGATCGGCAGTATCTGGTATGGGATCCGGTGGCGGCTTGTCCGTTGGCGGTGGCCGATGCCCAGGCGGCAGGGCGATCCGATTCGCCGGCTCTGTTTGGCCGTTATCCGGTTAACACACTTCAGGGAGAGGTGACCTGTGTGCCGGTGTTCCAGCGCTATGCGGAGCGGTGCCGGGAATATGCGCCGGGAGTGCAGGAGGCGTTGACCGGGATCGATGCCGAACAGGTATACCAGGTTGCCCGGTTGCTGCATGAGAACGGCCCGGTCAGTTACTTTACCTGGACCGGCACCGCGCAGCAGCCCGATGCGAGCCAGACATCCCGTGCCATCTCCTTGCTCTACGCGCTCACCGGCGACCTGGATGCACCCGGCGGCAATGTGTTTTTTACCAAGCCGGCGCTGGCCAATTTTTTCGGACTGGATCTGCTGGACCCGGCGCAGCGGCAAAAGAGCCTGGGTTTTCGTGAACGGCCGCTGGGCCCGGGCCGAATGGGGTGGATTACCTCCACCGATCTGTACCGTGCGGTGGTTGAGCGGGAGCCCTATCCGGTCAAGGCATTGGTCAGTTTCGGGGGTAATCCGCAGTTGACCAAGCCGCCTACGGTGCACACCGAAGCGGCGCTGAAACAGTTGGATTTTTATGTCCATGCCGATCTGTTTATGAACCCCACGGCCGCCTACGCCGATATTGTTTTACCGGTGGCTTCCCCCTGGGAGCGGAGCGGACTCTACCCCGGATTCCAGGTATCGCAGCAAGCGGAGTCGCGTCTGCAGTTACGTCCGGCCGTGATAGCGCCAAGAGGGGAATCGCGCAGCGATAGCTGGATTGTCTTCCAGTTGGCTGATCGGTTAGGACTTGGGGCGCACTTCTTCGATGGAGATCAGCGGCAAGCGTTGCAACAGTTGCTGGAGCCTTCCGGCGTGGCGCTGGATGCACTGGAATCACAGCCCAGCGGTATCGACTTGGAACTCAAAACCGTCTTCCACAAATACCGGCAGCAGGGATTCGCCACCTCCTGCGGGCGGTTGGAACTCTTTTCCGCGTCCCTGCAGGCCGCGGGATACGATCCCCTACCCGGATTTATGCCGGCCTCGGTTCCGGATGCCGATTTTCCACTGCAACTGACCTCGGCCAAGTGGGTGCAATACTGTCACAGCCAACAGCGCCAAGTGCCATCACTGCGCAAACGCATGCCCGACCCGCTGGTCGAACTGCACCCCGACACCGCCCGTACGCAACAGATTGCGGAAGGCGACTGGGTCATGATTCATACCCGCCAGGGGGCGATTCGGGCACGCGCCAAGTTCAATCGGTCGCTGGCACTTGATGTGGTCTGCGCCCAGTACGGTTGGTGGCAGCCGGATGACGAAGGAACAGGGCGGCACTACAACGGTTTGATCGATGCGGCAGCGATCGATCCGCTGAGCGGCTCTAATAGCTTGCGGAAAAGCCAGTGCCGTATTCAGCGTTTGACGGGTGAAATCCGCTAAAGAGGACTGTTCCAGATTGCGCCAGTCAGGCGATCCACTCCCTCAACTGATGTGGCTGAACGGCTGTTCCAATAAAAACGGCTAATACATGGATAAGCTTCTTTTAGTCAAATGATCAGGAAATTGTATTTTTCTTCGCACAGCGCTTCATCTAAGCTGTGGCCGTTTGTCGTCATAACCTAACCGATCACCGGCCCTAACCTCAGGGTCAAAGTGGACGCAACGATCCACCGCGTGATTCGGCACCGAGGCATGCTGTTCATATTTTTTTAATCTCTTCATTGAGAGAGGGTCTTATGAACGCGATTTTTACCCCGGCAGCCCGGCTGCTCTCCTATGTCAATTACCCGACTAAATTCGCCATACTCGGCTTTTTTGGGGCGCTACCCGTGATACTGCTGAGTATCCTGGTATTGAGCAATATCCAGACGGAAGTCGATGCCTTGAAGCAAGAGCAGAAGGGGGTACGCTTCATCGCGACACTGCGCCAGCTACTGGAATCGTTGCCGCAACACCGCGGTATGACCCATGGCTATTTGCATGGAGCGGTAGACTTTAAGCCGCAAATCGAGCAGCGCCGGATAGATATCAAGCGCAGCTTCGACCGGTTACAGCAGTTGGAAGAGGAGCTGGGTGACGTCTTGCAACTGGGTGACAGGTTACGCGTGTTGCGACAAGCCTGGCAGAGGCTGGTGCAGCCAGGTATTGATTTGCAAGCTGAAGCGTCTTTTACAGAGCATACGGCGCTTATTGCCGGGGTGATCGAAATGATGACCCAAGTGGCGGACAGTACCCACATGAGCAATGACCGCCACCTGGACAGCCGCTATGTGGTGGATCTGTTGATTGGTAGTGTGCCTAACCTGGTGGAATTGCTGGGTCAGGCACGCGGGCAGGGGGCCGGCATAGTCGGTTCCGGGAGCTCCAGCCCCGCAGCGGATGCCGCACTGGCGGTCAAGATCAGTCGTATCCAGTCCGCCGTTACGTCGGTTCGACACGCACTGTCGGTGATACAGCGTGAAAATCCGCCACTGGGAGAACCACTAACACCGCTCATCGCGGCGCTGACATCTCAGCTCGATCGCTTTATTGGCGTACTGCAGGATAAGGTGATCGGCAAATCCGCCATCACGCTGGCCTCCGGTGAACTCTTTAATCAAGGCACGGTCGCTATTAGCGCCGGCTTTAAGTTGTTCGATACCAGCCTGCCTGAGCTGCAGCAACTGATTGATCAGCGTGTAGCCGAATTGCAGGAACAACGCCTGTTGGCGGTGGGCGTGGTAGGCGTGGTGTCATTGTTGATCGGTTGGTTGATCGGCGGTAACTATCTACTGGTCTTGGGCAGTATCCGACGCTTGCAGCATGCCACCGCCAAGATTGCCGAGGGTGATTTGACCGCGCGTCTGGATATCGGTACCAAAGATGAGATGTTGGAGATCGAGCACAGCATCAACCGGATGGCCGAGAGTTTCCAATCCCTGACTCGAAATGTGAAGGAGGCTTCCGCTTCTCTGGTTGTTTCGTCGGAATCCATGAGCGCTGTTGCTGAAGAGACCCACACAGGGGTCAATCGACAACTGGATCAGGTGACTCAGGTGGCAACGGCGGTTAATGAGATGGCTGCTACCGTGCGTGAAATTGCACAAAATGCCGGCCATACAGCGGAATCGACCCAGCATGCGGCGCGTGAAGTGGGCGTGGGCAAGCAGGTGATTTCCGATAGCGTGCAATCGACCAACAACTTGGCGGCGGAGATCGGGCGGGCGGCGGAGGTCATTCGGCACCTGGCGGATGAAGGCACGCGGATTGGTACTGTGCTGGCGGTGATACAGGGTATTGCCGAGCAGACCAATCTACTTGCGTTGAACGCGGCTATTGAGGCGGCGCGTGCCGGTGAGCAAGGTCGAGGGTTCGCGGTGGTGGCGGATGAAGTGCGCACGCTGGCCGCCAGAACTCAGGGTTCCACGCAGGAGATCCAGGGCATTATCGAATCACTTCAGCACGGTACCCGGGAAGCGGTCAGTGTGATGCGGTCCAGCCAATCCCATACTCAGCGCACCGTGGAGTTTGCTGCTTCTGTGCACGACTCATTTGATGCCATCGCCAATAGGATCCAGGCCATTGACGAAATGAGCGCGCAGATTGCCACGGCGGGTGAAGAGCAGTCGGTGGTGACCGAAGAGATCAATCAAACTATCACCCATATCAAGGCAGCCGCTGAGCAAACGGCTCGGGGGTCGGGGGAGATGAGCGGTGCCGCGGGCGAGGTTAGCCGAATGGCGATTCAGTTGCGCGACATTACCGCCTCATCCCGGGTGTCGTGACGGGTCTCTTTGTACGGCATCAGTGCCGTCGCCGCCTAACCCAGTACTCGCATTCCCCTTCTCCTGCAGTAAGTGGTAGTGTGACCTTTCCAGTCTCTGAGTGGCATTGTGCGGGGATGGGACTGGGTGTCGCTGAGTCGTGCAACAGAGGTAGGTGGAAGTGGGTATATTGGCGTGGATTGTTTTGGGTTTGATCGCCGGGGCGCTGGCCAAGTGGATCATGCCGGGGCCGGACAGGGGCGGCTTGATTGCCACCATCCTGTTGGGGATAGCGGGCGCCTTTCTCGGCGGTTGGATCGGTTCCCTGCTGGGATTCAATACGATGGGTGGATTCAAGCCGGGCGGGTTGGTCAGTGCGACGCTGGGTGCGTTGCTGCTGCTCTATCTGTTCCGTACCTTCAAGCGCTGAACGACCGGGTCCGCATAAGACTGTCCAGGGTCGGCGGTTCCCAAACGAACGTCACTGACGGCCGCTACAGACCGGACTGCACCCTGTTACTCTCACCGATAGCGGATTCCGCTATCTGGCACGGTTCAGTCGATGCTGCGAATAGCGTCTGTTTCGCCGGGGAGCGGAGCCGGTACCAGGGATAGTGTCACGCGCTGTTTTTTCGGTTCGTCCGGCATGAGGTAGGGACATTCGTCCATGGGGCGCCAGTCACAGGCTACGCCGGTCACTAATTCATGCGGGCAGCTGTTGCAGATATGTGTGTCCAGTTTCTTCAGCATCGTGAAGTCTCCTTTATCGTTCATAAATAAAAGTAACGCAATATCATGTAATTGCAAGATACTTTTAATATTTAATTTAGATAATGGAGCTAATTTTGTGTGGTGGGTCTCAGCGCGGGACGGTATGGCTATTCAGTATAGAAAATAAATTCCTTTTTGGCGGATGATCCGTTGCCGGGTGGCGTTAGTGACAGGCACCGATACGCTTTCCACTCCAACGGTTGTGCATGGTGAGTGCTTGCCCATGCATGTTCATCACCATGTCCATCGTGCCGTTAACCACATCACCGCTTGAGCTGAAGCTGCCGGTGCCGTTCATTTTGCCGCCGTGGCTATCGCAGGTCATTTTCCAGTTGAGCTGTTTGCCGTTGGACTGCACATCGGAGAGCTGACAGCCGGGTGCGTTTTTCATCAATGCCCGCGGGGATATCTCCTTATTGGTGAGGCACTCGGTCAGGGTCTTGTTGATCGGTTTTGCCATCAGCGGGGTGCTGGCGCTGATCTGGAACTGCCACTGTCCCGGCGTGATGAGGATGCCTGTTGCCTGAACGCCGCTTGCAATGAAAATCATCAGAGTCGCTGTAAGACGGGTCAGGTAACGGGACATGGCATACTCCTTGAGAATGGGTCGGTCTGATGGTCACAGTGTGACAGAGACGGCTGGTGGCGTCGATTTGGATTGGCTATAGCGTCTGTCCGCTATGGGAAGCGCGTGGAGTTAGCGGTATCATCCACCCTCTATGGTTGATTTTTGGTTATTGATGTTACAGGTCTGTTTATGAATCGCTTCTGGAGTTCGGTCGTCCACACACTCACCCCTTATGTCCCCGGTGAGCAGCCCAAGCAGACTGACCTGATCAAGCTGAATACCAATGAAAATCCCTACCCGCCGTCCCCCCGGGCACTGCAGGCGATGGTTGCGGAGGCCGCTGACACGTTACGCCTCTACCCCGATCCCAATGCGGAGCGGCTCAAGCAGGCGATTGCCGATTTTTACCGGGTAATGCCGGCGCAGGTATTCGTCGGTAACGGCTCCGATGAAGTGCTGGCCCACACCTTCATGGCGCTGCTGAAGCACGAACGGCCGCTGCTGTTTCCGGATATCTCCTACAGCTTCTACCCGGTCTATTGCGGGCTCTACGGGATCGATTTCACCCGGGTGCCGCTGACTGACCAGTTTGAGATCGATCCGGCCGATTACCGGATCGCCAACGGCGGCATCATCTTCCCCAATCCGAATGCACCGACCGGTCGGCTGCTGCCCCTGGCGGCGGTCCGGGCGATCCTTGACGCCAATCCCGATTCGGTGGTGGTCGTCGATGAAGCCTATGTGGATTTTGGCGGTGAGTCAGCGATCGGTCTGGTGAATGATTATCCCAATCTGCTGGTGATCCAGACACTCTCCAAATCACGCTCCCTGGCCGGTTTGCGCGTCGGTTTTGCGGTCGGCGATACGTCGTTGATTGAGGCTCTGGAGCGGGTCAAAAACAGCTTCAACTCTTACCCCCTGGACCGTATCGCCCAATGTGGCGCCGTGGCGGCGATTGAAGACAAGGCTTACTTCGAGCGTACCTGTCAGCAGGTAATGGATACCCGTGGCCGATTGACCGAGCGTCTCACCGAACTGGGTTTCCAGGTGCTCCCCTCGGCGGCCAATTTCCTGTTCGTAAGCCATCCTGCCTGGGATGCTGAAAAGCTGGCGGCCCGCTTGCGGGAGCGTTCCATCATTGTGCGACACTTCAGGCAGCCGCGAATCGTCCAGTTTCTGCGCATCAGTATCGGCACCGATGGCGAGATGGATGCACTCTGTCAGGCGCTGTTGGAGATATTGGCCTAACAGCCTACAGCGCGCGGAACACCCTGAATTAACCCTAATTCCTGTGGTGATAAGCACCGGGACGGTGCATGGCTGCACCAGGGTGGTCGTGACGGCTGCTCAATGCTGTGTCTGGGGCGTTGATTTTGCCGCTTTTCATCGCTGGCATACTCCTTGCTGATAGCCCTCCATCAGCAGGAGGTTTGTATTATGTCACTGGTTGTTCGGTTCAATCCTGAATCCCTATCGCTATCCATCCAGGGGGTGCTGTGTCGCCCTGCCCTCGGGAGGCGGCGCTAGATGTCTCTGCAAGTCAGGACGACCTGTCCCTACTGCGGCGTCGGCTGCGGTGTCATCGCCAGCCGGGGCCCTGGCGGCGAGGTGAGCGTGGTGGGCGATCCGCAACACCCGTCGAATTTTGGCCGTCTCTGCTCCAAGGGGAGCGCCCTGGCCGAGACCCTGGTCGAATCGGGTCGCTTGCTGAAGCCGCGGATTAACGGACAGGCGTGTGACTGGGACAGCGCCCTGAACCAGGTGGCCGAGGGGCTGCAGCGGGCGATCCGCGAGCATGGCCGGGATGCGGTGGCATTCTATGTCTCCGGACAGCTGCTGACGGAAGATTACTATGTGGCCAACAAGCTGATGAAGGGCTTTATCGGCTCGGCCAATATCGATACCAACTCCCGGCTCTGCATGTCGTCGGCGGTGGCGGCGCATAAGCGCGCCTTTGGTGCGGATGTCATGCCGTGCAGTTATGAAGACCTGGAACGGGCCAAGTTGATTGTGCTGGCCGGCTCCAATACCGCCTGGTGTCATCCGGTGCTGTACCAGCGCATCATGGCCAGCAAGCAAGAGAATCCGGACCTGCAGATTGTCTCTATTGATCCCCGGACCACGCCCACCACCGAGACTTCGGATCTGCATCTGGCCATCTGTCCCGGCACGGATGCCTTGCTGTTCAACGGCCTGCTGGTCTATCTGGATCAGCAGGGGGAACGCAATAACCTCTTCGTCAAACAGGCGACCCGGGAGAGCGAGGTGGCGCTGGCCGTGGCGGCGGCGGATGCCCCGGATATCCAGCGGGTTGCCGACGGCTGCGGCCTCACGGTCGAATCGGTGGAGCGCTTTTACCGGCTCTTCGCCCGTACCGAGCGGGTGGTGACGGTCTATTCCCAGGGTATCAACCAGTCCAGCAGCGGCGTCGACAAGATCAACGCCATTATCAATTGTCATCTGTTGACCGGCCGTATCGGTCGCCCCGGCATGGGGCCCTTTTCCCTGACCGGACAGCCCAACGCCATGGGAGGACGCGAAGTGGGTGGCTTGGCCAATCAGTTGGCGGCCCATATGGAGTTGGAGTCGGCAGAGGATCGGGAACGGGTCAGGGATTTTTGGGATGCCCCGGAGATCCCCCGCCAGGCCGGTCTGAAGGCGGTGGACCTGTTCAGTGCCATCGAGGCGGGCAAGGTGCGGGTGTTGTGGGTGATGGCCACCAACCCGGCGGTCAGCCTGCCGGATTCGGAACGGGTTCGGCGCGCCATGGAAAAGTGCGACCTGGTCATCGTCTCGGACTGTGTGGCCGCTACCGACACCATGGAGTTTGCGCATATCCAGCTACCCGCCACCACCTGGGGCGAGCGTAGCGGTACCGTCACCAGTTCCGAGCGACGTATTTCACGCCAGCGTGCCTTCCTGGATGCGCCGGGCGAGGCCCGGCCGGACTGGTGGATTATCAGTCAGGTGGCAAGCCGTATGGGTTACGCGCAGCAGTTCAATTACCAGCATCCCCGGGAGATATTTTGTGAGCACGCCGCCCTGTCGGGTCTGGAAAACGGCGGCCGCCGCGCCTTCGATATCAGTCTTTATGCCGAGTTGGGTGAGGCCGCCTACGAGGCGCTGAGCCCGCGTCAATGGCCCCTGACCGGAGGTGAATCGACCGGTACCCCGCGTCTGTTTGGTGAAGGTGAGTTTTTCACCGAAGATGGCCGGGCGCGCTTCGTGCCGGTGACGCCGGCGATGCCGCGTAATCGTCCAGACCAGGAGTATCCGTTGGTATTGAACAGCGGACGGGTCCGGGATCATTGGCACACCATGACCCGGACAGGGTTGTCGCCGCGCCTTGCCAGTCACACTATTGAGCCTTATGCAGAGATCCATCCCGCCGATGCCTCTCGCTACGGTGTGGAAGAGGGGGCGTTGGTCTGTGTTGAAAGCCCCGCCGGCGATGCTACGGTAAGAGCCAGAGTGACGTCCGGCCAACAGCCGGGGAGTCTGTTCCTACCGATGCACTGGAGCGGCCAGTTTGCCGTCACCGGACGGGTAAATGCCCTGCTACCGGGGGTTACCGATCCTTTGTCTGGCCAACCGGAATTCAAACAGGGCAAGGCGCGGATTCGTGAACGGCGCTTTGCCTGGTACGGTTTCCTGTTTTCACGACGCCAATTGCAGCCGGGCGCTGCCGATTACTGGGCCCGATCCCGCGGGGAGGGGTTTTGGCGTTATGAAATGGCCGGTGATTTGACCCCGGAGGATTGGGCGGGTATGGCCCGTTCCTACCTCTGCAGCGAAGGGCGTGAAGTGGGCTGGATGGAGTATTCCGACCGTGCCGCCAACCGTTATCGTGCCGCCCGTTTTGTGGAAAACAAGCTGGAGAGTTGTCTGTTTATCGGTCCGGATCTGCTACTGCCGCCGCGTGACTGGATTGAGGCGCTGTTTGGCAAGGCTTCCCTGGATGCGGCCGAGCGTGCCAGTCTGCTTTCGGGCCGGGCACCGGACAAGAGTGCGGACGTGGGTAAAATCGTCTGCGCCTGTCACGGCGTCGGGGAGAAACGCATTCAAGAGGGGATTCGGGTGCAGGGATTGAACAGTGTGGAATCGATAGCGGATGTGTTGAAGGCCGGCAGTGGTTGTGGTTCCTGTGTGCCGGAGATCCGTGCCATGCTGGCAGCGGGATAGGGCTATGCTTTCCCACGTGGGCTCACGCAGGTTGGTAGGATGCGGTTCGCAAGCTCACCGGCACCCTACAATCTGATCCGCCTCCCGTACAAACAAAAAACCCCGCACCAATGTGCGGGGTTTTCCATTTTACACAGCTATTTGACGGCTTACTTGTGTACGCCCAGACGATCCCGCCAGCCGGGGAAGATCTGATCCGCATCGTGCGGGAACGACTCGAAGGCGCGGGCGAACTCCTTGTGCTCCTTGGCGTACTCGACCGGGTCGGCACCCGCCTTCCAGCACTCGTAGGCCTGGCGCAGGGAGATGGCGCCGGCCGCCGGGCTGTCGATGTGGCCGTAGGAACCGCCGCCGGAGGTGTTGATCACGTTGCCGTGGCCCAGGTTCTCGAAGAAACCGGGCAGGCGCAGGGCGTTCATGCCGCCAGAGATGATCGGGGTGGTGGGCTTCATGCCATACCACTCCTGGTGATAGAACGGGCCGTCGCAGCTGTCGCGCTCGATCATGTAGGCGATGATCTTGTCGTCCCGCGAGCCTTCCATCTTGCCGTAGCCCATGGTACCGACGTGGATACCGGAGGCACCCTGCAGACGGGCCATCTTGGCCAGCACAAAGGCTGTGTAGCCGCGCCTGGAGGAGGGTGAGGTAACCATGCCGTGACCGGCACGGTGGTAATGCAGGTACTGGTTCGGGTACTGACGACGGGCGGTGGTGATCATGCCCGGACCGCCGACAAAGCCGTCCACCAGGAAGGCGACGTGGGAGGCGTTCTCACCGAAGGTCTCCAGGATGTAATCGGCGCGAGCCATCATCTCGTAGTGATCGTCGGCGGTGATGTTGGCGGAGAATAGCTTGGCCTGCCCGGTCTCGTCCTGGGCGCGCTTCATGGCGTCGGCCACCAGTGGCATGACCTTCTTCAGCGGGCAGAAAACCTGGTTGCCTTGGGGCTCGTCGTTCTTGATAAAATCACCACCGAGCCAGAACTGATAGGCGGCCGAGGCGAACGGTTCGGGGCGCAGGCCCAGCTTCGGCTTGATGATGGTGCCGGCGATGTAGCCGCCGTCCTTGACCGGGCGGCCGAGGATGCGCCACAGGTCGCTGATATCCTTGGCCGGACCATCGAACAGTTGCAGCATCTTGGGCGGGATGTAGAAGTCCTGCATCTGGGCGTTCTTCACGTCGCCCATGCCCTGGTTGTTGCCGATACAGAGGGTTAGGAAGGAGACCAGCATGATCCGGCCGTCGGTGACGTTGCGGTCGAACAGTTCGTTCGGGTAGGCGATCTTCATGATCCCCTTGGCTTCGTCGATCTCGTAGACCAGCGCGTCCACACCCTTGGTGAAGTCGTCGGTGGTGGAGACCTCCACGTTGGTGCCGGTGGACGATTCGGCCGCAAAATGGGCTGCGGTAGCAAGATAGCCGTGGCCTGCGGCAGGCTCCATGGTGTAAGCGACCAGGATATGGTTGCCGTCAGCAATCAGCTTGTCTTCGTTCAGACTCAGGTCGGCATAGCGACTGGTTTGGTCAAGGGCCATCTGTTGTTACCTCACTACTCTCTATTATGATTGGCGGGTTTGCATTCAGTGCGATGAGTTGAATCGGCTTCTCCCTCAGGAGTTGAGGTGACTATAGCTATCGATCACTATAAATAAAACTAAAAGTTTTTGATTGTTGTGATAAGGTAGCGCTTATGTATAGGTATGGGGTGATGCGTTATGAATTTCACAATTCGTCAATTGAAGGTGTTCGAGGCCGTAGCCACTCATCTGAGTTTTACCAGAGCTGCTGATGAGTTATATCTTAGTCAGCCTGCGGTTTCTATGCAAATCAAACAGTTAGAAGAGAGCGTGGGATTGCCGCTGTTCGAGAAGTTGGGCAAGAAGATCCATTTGACCGCTGCCGGTCGCGAACTCCATACCTACGGTAAGGCCATTTTCCGTCAACTGGATGAGATGGAAGAGGTGATGGAGGCGCAAAAAGGGCTTAGCCGCGGACGACTCGATATCGCCGTCGCCAGTACCGTCAACTATTTTGCCCCGCGCGCCCTGGGCGCATTTTCCCGACGTTATCCCGGTGTCCGGCTCAGTCTCTCGGTGAATAACCGCAAGGAGTTGATGCGGATGTTGGAACAGAACGAGAAGGACCTGGTGCTGATGGGACAGCCGCCGGATGCCCTCGATCTGGAGTATGAAGAGTTCATGGACAATCCACTGGTGGTCATTGCGCCTCCCAAACATCCCCTGGTGGGCGAAAAACATATCTCGCTACAAAAGCTGGCGGAGGAGACCTTCCTGATGCGCGAGGCCGGCTCGGGGACCCGTTTGGCGCTGGAGCGTTTTTTCCAGGAAAAAGGGCTCGATCTGGTCTGCGGTATGGAGCTCAACGGCGGCGAAGCGATCAAACAGGCGGTCAGAGCCGGGTTGGGCCTGGCAGTGGTGTCGGCCCACACCATTGAGCTGGAACTGGAGACCGGACGGCTGGTGATCCTGGATGTGGAGGATTTCCCGCTGCTGAGAAAATGGTTCATGGTGCATCGTCGTGGCAAGCGCCTGTCACCCTCGGCGCAAGCATTCCATGATTTCCTGCTGGGCGATGGACTGAGCGAGATACAAAAAATTAGGTAGGGACTTGATGCGGCCTGTTGGGCTAAAATGCTCGGTTTCGCTTATTGCGAGAGCATTTTTAACCCGACGAAGGGCGAGCTTCCACCATTATGTGGGTGGGTATTCCCCGGTGGCTATACTTTACAATGGTCGCTGGAGCCGCCAGCGGAACTTACAGGTAAACGCATGTCAGAGCGCCAACAGAGCAGCGAATCAGGATCGTCCGGGACATTCAAACTGCTCAACAGTATTGAATCTCCCAGGGATCTGCGGTTGCTGCCGTCGGAGCGGTTACCCATGTTGGCCGATGAGTTGCGGCGCTTTCTCATCGATACGGTATCCCGTACAGGCGGACATCTGGCGGCCGGACTCGGGGTAGTGGAGCTGACCATTGCCCTGCACTACGTCCTCAATACACCGGAAGACCGGTTACTGTGGGACGTGGGCCACCAAGCCTATCCCCACAAGATCCTCACCGGCCGGCGTGACCGCATGGGAACACTACGCCAGCGTGACGGCATTTCCGGTTTCCCCCGCCGCGAAGAGAGCGAATACGACACCTTCGGTACCGGCCACTCCAGTACCTCTATCGGCGCCGCCCTGGGTATGGCGGCGGCGGCCAAACGGTTGGGCGTTAAACGCGATGTCGTGGCGGTGATCGGCGACGCGGCCATGGGCGCCGGGATGGCGTTCGAGGCGCTGAATCACGCCGGTGCGCTGGATCTGGATCTATTGGTGGTGCTGAACGACAACGACATGTCCATTTCGGATCCGGTCGGGGCCTTCAGAAATCACCTGGCCCGCCTGCTCTCAAGCAAGTTCTATACCCGCGTGCGGGAGGGTGGTAAATCGGCTTTGAGCAGCTTGCCGCACATCTCCGAACTGGTGGGACGCTGGGAAGAGCATATGAAAGGCATGGTGATGCCCGGTACCCTGTTCGAAGAGTTGGGCTTCAACTATATCGGTCCGATCGATGGGCACGACCTGGAGACCCTGACGGCCACCCTGCAAAACATGAAGGCGATGCACGGTCCGCGCCTGCTGCATGTGGTGACCCAAAAGGGAAGGGGCTATAAGCCGGCCGAGGGGGATCCGCTGGTCTACCACGGGGTTACCCCGTTCGATCCGGCTACCGGCAAGATGGATAAGAAGAGCGCTACCGGCCCCAGCTATACCGAAATATTCGGTAACTGGCTGTGTGATGCGGCAGCCTCCGATAAACGGTTGGTGGCGATTACCCCGGCCATGTGTTCCGGTTCCGGCATGGTGCAGTATGCGGAACGTTTTGCCGACCGCTATTACGATGTGGGCATCGCCGAACAGCATGCCGTTACCTTTGCCGCCGGGTTGGCCTGTGACGGAGTGAAACCGGTGGTTGCGATCTACTCCACCTTCCTGCAGCGCGCCTACGATCAACTGATTCACGACGTCGCCTTACAGAACCTGGATGTCACCTTTGCGGTGGACCGGGCCGGCCAAGTGGGCGCTGACGGCGCCACCCATGCAGGCAGTTTTGATTTGAGCTATGCCCGTTGCATTCCCAATATGGTCGTCATGGCACCGTCCGACGAGAACGAGTGCCGCAAGTTGTTGCAGACGGCTTATCAATATCCGGGACCGGCCCTGGTGCGTTATCCGCGAGGGGCGGGTTGCGGGGCGCCGGTCACCGCCGAGTTGGAGACGCTACCGTTGGGTAAGGGTGAAATTCGCCGGCAGGGACAGGGGGTCGCGATCCTGGCGTTTGGCAGCTTGCTGGATACAGCGCTGGAAGTGGCGGAAGCGGTGGATGCCACGGTGGCCAATATGCGTTTTGTAAAACCGCTGGATGAATCGCTGGTACAGCAGTTGGCGAACGGCCACAGTCTGCTGGTTACATTGGAAGAGAATGTGATTCATGGCGGCGCCGGGTCGGCGGTCAATGAGTATCTGGCGGCGATACAGCACAGTGTTCGGGCAATCAATCTCGGGTTGCCGGACCACTTTATCGAGCACGCCTCACCGGCGGAACAGTTGCAGGAAGCGGGTCTCGATCGGGAATCTATCCTGTCGGTCATCAAACAGGCGCAGCAAGCGGCAGGTGACCGCGCCGTTGGTTGATGTTTCCTGCCTGGATCATACAAAAATAAAGCGAGGATGTTTATGAAGCGATTTATCGCCCTGTTTGTCGTGCTGGGTGCGGCGCTGATGACGGCGCCCGGTATTATCGGCTATCAGGTGGAGAGTTATTATCAGGGATTGATGCGGCAATTTGTCAAAGGCGGCGTCGAAGTGGTTTCGCAGGATTATCAGCGACACTGGTTCGGTGCCGAGGGCCATACCGATTTTCTGGTTAAGGTCCCGGTTGGATCGGATCGTAAAAAGATCGAGTCGGTCCGTTTTTCCCTGACCAGCCATATTGTCCACGGTCCGCTAACCGGAGAGGGGCTGAAGTTGGCGGATATCCGTAGTGAAGTTCGGGTGCAAGGCGAAGCGTTACCACCGGACTACGCGGCACTGATCCGGACGCTTGTTGCGATCGACGGACAGGGGGAGACGGAGGTCGATTTCCCCGCCACTGAACTGCCGGCCAGCGGTAATCATCCGGCAGTCAGTTTTGGCGGTGTGAGCGGCAAAGTCCGATTTGATTCTACCTTTGAACAGGTGGACGCGCAGTTTGCTTTGCCGACCCTGCGCTTCGTCCAGGACGGGAAAACTTTGCTGGAGGTCGGGTCGATGCGTCTCGATTCCCACTCCACCAAGGATGTCTCCGGACTGACGCTGGGGGGTGGGCAATTTGCCATCGACCGTATTGCCCTGCAGGATAGCAAAAGGGATACCCGGATTGAGATAGACCAGTTGGGTATTGAGGCAGAGAGTCGTGCCCAAGCGTCGAAAGCGAGTGCTTCGGTTCGCTACCGTCTACAGCAACTGGCACTGAATGACACCGTTTACGGTCCGGCCGATATCCAGATGGGTGTGGCTAACCTGCCGTCCAAAACCTTGCTACAGATTCAGCGGTCTATTGAGGAAATCAATGCCCAGCAACTCTCTGAGGAGAAGAAGGGGATGGCGTTGTTGAGCGTGCTGATGGGCAATGCGCCGGCGTTGATCAAGGGCGATCCGTTGGTGACCATCGATAAGCTGAGCATTCAGACGCCCGACGGCTTGATCGATGGGAAACTGTCGGTGCAGTCGGTGGGGCTGGAGTGGGGTGAGATCGGTAACGCACCGGCCGTGCTACAAAAGCTGTTGGCCGATGCGTCGTTACAGATGCCGAAAAAGTTGTTCCTGTTACTTTTGCGGCAGAAAACAGCGGCCGATCTGCAACGACAGTTTGCCCAGCGCAAGCTGGCCCAGCCGGACAGTGATATGCCGAGTGCAGAACAGTTGGATGAGATGGCCGGTACTCTGGCCGAGCGGCAGCTCGGCTTGTTACTCGAACAGGAGATCCTGGTGGTGGATGGCCAAAATATCGCTACCCAGGCGATACTCAAGGATGGACTATTGAGCGTTAACGGCAAGACCATTCCGTTGCCGACACCGACACAATAGCCGTCTTAGAGGGGACATAAAAAAGCCGCCATTACGGCGGCTTTTTTATTCAACGGTAATGGCTGTCAGGCTTTCCGCTCATCCATCATCTGTTCGATGATGGGGGTCAGGATAATCTCCATAGCCAGTCCCATCTTGCCGCCCGGTACCACGATACAGTTGCGGCGAGACATAAAGGAGTCATGCAGCATGGAGAGCAGGTAGGGGAAGTCGATATTGAACTTCTTCGGGTCACGGAAGCGGATTACCACGAAACTTTCATCGGGACTGGGAATGTCACGAGCAATGAACGGGTTGGAGGTGTCCACCGTTGAGACGCGTTGGAAGTTGATATCGGTGCGCGAGAATTGCGGCGTGATGTAGTGGATGTAGTCCGGCATACGTCGCAGGATTGTGTCGACAATGGCTTCGGCCGAGTATCCGCGTTCCGCGTTGTCACGGTGAATCTTCTGGATCCACTCCAGGTTGACGATGGGTACCACGCCGATCAACAGGTCGACATACTGGGCGACATTGGCGTCATCGGTCACCACACCGCCGTGCAGGCCTTCATAGAACAACAGATCGGTTGCGCTCGGAAGATCTTCCCAGGGAGTGAACTGGCCTGGTTCAAGCTGGGTGCTCAGTCTCTCATTGTGCTCCGCTGCTTCTTCCTCGCTATGCAGGTAGTAACGTTTCTTGCCGTTGCCGTGTTCGCCGTAGGATTTGAACAGGTTCTCCAGCTCATTGAACAGATTGGAGGCGGGACCGAAGTGACTCAGATTTTCGCCACGTTTTGATGCCTCGGCCACGGCTTCGCGCATCGCTGCCCGGTCATACCGGTGGAAACTGTCACCCTCAATGATCGCCGGGGTAACCCCGTCACGATAAAAAATATGTTCAAAGGCACGTTTTACCGTGGAAGTCCCTGCGCCGGATGAGCCGGTGACGGCAACGATCGGATGTTGTTTGGACATGTTAAACCCCTGAGTCTATTAACTTAATACTGCTTAGAGCCCGGTTGGTATAAAACGGTCAGGCTTGGGCGTCAGGTCAGGTTTGATCCCCTCTTTAAAAGGGCGTGCGTGCTAGGAAAGCACGGTTAGATCAAACCTGCCGGCCCCTGGATTGTGAACAATTCTGACAGTGGCGTGGCGCGAGGAGAAGTAACAATATATTTCCTTATCCATAAGTCATTATTATGTTAATGGCTTTTTTTATCAGTCTTGCTATTTGATTCTCCAGTTTTTTCAGTATGCAGCGTTGCCCGGAATACCACAACCTGGGTGGGTCAACCGGCTGTGATAGCCAACTCCCTGGCGGCGTGCTGCAGTGCGGAGAGGCGCCGATCATGTTTGTGTCCCGATTGAAGTCGACCCAGGACGCCCTGTTTTTGCAGCATGTCATAGACCTGGGGACGCCCTCCCACCAGGAATACCTGCCTGCCCGTACTCTGGGCATCGAATATCATGTCGTCCAGGGCGCGGCTCGAGGTGAAGTCGACTTTGGCGACGTCGCTCAGGTCGAGCACCAGGGCACGGTATTGATCGAACTGGGCCAGGCGCCGGGACATCTCTTTGGCAGCGCCGAAGCTCATCGGTCCAGCCAAGTGGTAGAGCAGAATGTCACCACGGGCCGCTTTCATGATCGCCTTCTCTTCGTCTGAGAGCGGGGTCTCGGCTTGATCCGGATCGGTGATGGTATTGATGCTCTTTAGCTGCAGATCCACCATCTCCTTCATGAACAGCAGGCTGGCCATCACCATGCCGGTCGCTACGGCGATCATCAGATCTACAAACACCGTCAGTAACAGGACTGCCAGCATCTTCACAACGCCAGACAGGGGTACTTGATGCAGGCGTTTGAAGTAGTCCCAATCGATGATGTCGGTACCGACCTTGATCAGGATTCCTGCCAGCACCGCATTCGGGATATGGCTGGCCAGACCGCCGGCCCCGAGGACACAGGTCAATAGGATTAGCGAATGCAGGGCACCGGAGATAGGTGTTTTACCTCCTGCCTTAATATTGACCACGGTTCGCATGGTCGCCCCTGCTCCCGGCAAACCTCCAAAAAAGCCGGCGACAGTATTGCCGATGCCTTGGCCAATCAGTTCCCGGTCCGATTTATGGTAGGTACGGGTAATATTGTCTGCCACCAGTGAGGTCAGCAGGGAGTCGATTGCACCGAGGGCGGCCAGCGTCAGGGCGGACTTGATCATGCCGGGAAGCAGCAGTAGGTCGAATGACGGCACCTGCAATACCGGTACCCCGGAGGGGATATCGCCCAATACCGGGACTTGACTGTCCGGAAACAGCAGCATTACACCGGTGGTGCCCAGCACCAGGGCGAGCAGCGGTGCAGGTATCAACTTGTTGAGCTTAGGCAGCAGTGCCGGTACGGCATAGACAATGACCAGGGTTAACAGGCCGATGGTGGCGGCATCAGGGTGGAGGTTGCGCAAAAACTCAGGGATCGCCTGCATGGCCAGGAGTGGGCGGGCCGGGCTGTCGAACCCCACCAATGGACCGATCTGCAGCAGGATGATGATGACGCCGATACCGCTCATGAAACCGGAGATCACCGGGTGTGGCACCAGTTCAATGAACTTGCCCACCCGCAGCATTCCAAACAGGATCTGGAACAGTCCTCCCAGTACTACGACGCCGAAGGCGACGGCGGCGCCATGTGCCGGATTGTCCGGGAACATGCCGGTGTATTGGGTAAATATCATGGCCATGACTACGGTCATTGGGCCGGTTGGCCCGGAGACCTGGGCCGGGGTGCCACCGAACAGGGCCGCAAAAAAACCGACAAAGATGGCGCCGTATATGCCGGCAATGGGCCCGGCTCCCGAGGAGACACCCATTGCCAGTGCCAGGGGCAATGCCACAACCGCAGCCGTCAGGCCGCCATAAATATCACCTTGCAAATTACGCAGATGAAAGCCATTAATCAGAGACATGTAAAGAGCCACAGATGAATTACCAAGAATCCAAGATTAACACATCTCACCCTGGTTGAGAGAGGTGTACGACAACGGAACTTTTCAGGGGTAAAAAATGATCTCTTCAGTCTGACGAACGGGGTAGGGGCGGAATCGTATGGGTGGATTGGGTCGTCGATCGATTTTTTGCGCTCCCGGTGCGGAGTGGCTAGTCGCCGGGTCAGTGATCTTATATGGTATGCACAGGGTGCCGTTAAGCTGGGCTCATACAATAAAGCGGTTGTGGTTTCCGCTATCCTGGTTTGGCTGATGACTTGCGGTTCCGGTACCCGGATAGCCAATAATCAAAATATAGAATCAGAGGTATAACGGTCGATGGAGTCTGCTGTCTCATTGGAGAAGAAAGAAGCGGTGACGCCGGACAGAAAAAAGGCTTTAGCGGCGTTGATTTTTATCCTGCTGGCTATCGGTGTCTCAATCCAGGTTCCAACACTTCAGATCGCCTGGGTCAGTGCGCTCTTGTTACTCACTATCTACCTGTTCGCTTTCGAGGTGGTGGGAGTGGACGTGGCTGCCTTGACGGTGATGGTACTGTTGGGGCTCTCTAGTCTGTTTGCCCCGTTGATGGGCCTGTCCGAAGGTCTGGTCTCCACCGTCCATCTATTTGATGGTTTTTCCAGTAATGCGGTTATTTCGATCATTGCCGTTATGGTTATCGGTGCCGGCCTGGACAAGACCGGCTTGATGAGCAAGGTGGCGGGCATCATTCTCGATGCCGGGGGCAGTACCGAAAAACGCATTATCCCGATTATCTCAGGTACCGTGGCCTTCATCTCCTCGTTTATGCAAAACGTGGGGGCGGCCGCCCTGTTTTTACCGGTCGTCAGCCGTATTTCCGCTCGCTCCGGACTGCCGATGTCGCGGTTGCTGATGCCAATGGGGTTTTGCGCCATTCTCGGCGGTACCGTAACCATGGTCGGTTCTTCGCCGCTGATTTTGCTCAACGATTTGATTCTGACTTCAAACAAAGCGCTGCCGGTCGATCATCAGATGCAGGTCTGGTCACTGTTTTCGGTCACGCCGGTTGGTGTTGCACTGGTGGTTACCGGCATTGTCTATTTTGTCCTGGCGGGGCATTTAGTCCTACCCAGCGGCGGTAGCGAGAGCGGCACGACGGCGACCAACTCGATGGAGTATTTTCAGCGTATCTATGACATCGACTACGCCTTGTTTGAAGCGGTGGTGCCATCTGAGAGCGAACTGGTCGGCAAGATGTTGGACGATGTGGAGACCGATTATCGGATTCGCGTGATCGCCACCAAAGGGTCGAATGGGCGGATTCGTATCGGGCGTGGCGACCTGGGCCGGGATTTTGCCATTGAGGGCGGCATGGTACTGGGTGTGCTCGCTTCGCCAAAATGTCTGGCCGGGTTTGTGGAAAAGTTTGAGCTGCGCTTGCGCAACGGGCTCAAGTCGTTTGCCGAGTCACTGGCTTCGACTAAGGCCGGTATCGCCGAATTGGTTATTCCGCCCGGTTCTCAATTGATCGGCAAGAGTGCCCGGGATGTCTGGTTACGCAAGATCTACGGTGTTGCCATGGTGGCACTGCATCGCAATGGTGAGACACTGCGCGAAGGCGACCATATTCGCGATCTGCCCCTCAAGGCCGGCGATACGCTGGTGGTGCACACTACCTGGGAATCGCTGGCGCGGTTGGAGTCGGATCGTAACTTTGTCGTGGTCACGACAGAATATCCCCATGAAGAGACGCGCCCACAGAAAGTAGGTTGGGCCGGGCTGTTTTTCGCGATTGCCCTTTGTCTGGTTTTGTTTACTGATATTCGGCTCTCCATCGCCTTGCTGACCGGAGCGATCGGTATGGTACTTTCCGGGGTTCTGAAGATCGAGGAAGCGTACTCCGCTGTCTCCTGGAAGACGGTATTTCTGTTAGCCAGTTTGATTCCGCTCGGTCTGGCCGTGGAGACCAGCGGTACGGCAAAGTGGATTGCCGAACAGACAATATCTGTGGTGGGTGAGATGCCGATCTGGGTGATCCAGAGTGCCGTGGCGGCGTTGGCGACCTTCTTCACCCTGGTGATGTCCAATGTGGGCGCAACCGTACTGTTGGTCCCTCTGGCGGTTAATATTGCGATTGGAGTGGATGCCGATCCGGCGGTATTCGCGTTAACGGTGGCGATTGCCACGTCCAACTCTTTCCTTATTCCCACCCATCAAGTCAACGCCTTGATCATGGGTCCGGCCGGTTATCGTGTGGCGGATTTCATGCGTGCCGGCGGTGTCATGACGTTACTGTTTCTGCTGGTGATGATCGTCATGATGAATCTGTTGTATTGAACTTTCCTGGTTACCTTGCTGTATTCGTGCCTCCTCAAATAAGGGCGGCCACAGGGGGGCGCCCCTACAGGTATTCTGTGCCAGATGAAGATACCTGCAGGTGATGTACATTGATGTCTGAAAACGTTCAGAACAGGTGTGCGTTCAACCACAGGTGGACGAAGATGCTGACGAAGTAAGCCATTAGAATGACCGGGGTCCATTTCAGGTGGCTGAAAAAGGTGTACTGCCCGTTGGATTGCCCCATCAGGGCCACACCCGCCGCCGAGCCGATCGCTAGTAGCGAACCGCCGGTGCCGATACTGAAGGTCGCCAATAACCATTCTCCCTGAGACATGTCCGGCATCATCCCCAAGACGCTATACATGGTTGGGATATTCTCCAATACTGCCGATGATAACCCGAGGGTGACATTGGTGGCAGTAGCTCCCCACTGGCTGTACATAATATCGGATGCGCTGGCCAGATAGCCGATGTAGCCGAGCCCTCCGACCGAGAGTGCTACACCATAGATGAATAACAGGGTGTCCCATTCCACCCGCGCTACGCGGACAAAGATATCGAACGGGTTCTTGCTGTCGATGGGGACCGGTGAGGCGAGTTGTTCGGCATCTTCAACACCCTCTTCCTGCGGTTGGTGAGTCTTTTTCAGGTAGTAGCCAAAGATCTGCAGATAGGAGAGGCCGGTGAGCATGCCAATAACGGCGGGTAGGTGTAGCACTCCACGAAAAAAAACCGCCGTGGCGATGGCGCAAAAAAATAACAGGATAATGCGTCTTGCCCCACGCAGCATGCGCGTTGGCGTGCAAGTTGGGTTGATCTGTCCCTTGGGCAACACCAGGTGCATGGCGCAGGCGGGTATCAGGAAGTTGATAAGTGACGGGACGAACAGGTTGAAAAAGTTCCAAAACTCCAGGGAGCCAGAGCTGGTCTGTATATTTTGCTGCCACACCATCAAGGTGGTGATATCGCCAAACGGACTGAAGGCGCCGCCTGCGTTTGCGGCAATGACCACATTGAGGCAACCCAGGCTGATAAAGCGTCGATTATCCGGCTCGATGACCAGGATTAGGGCGCCCACCAGTAGCGCGCTGGCCAAATTATCCAAAAAAGGCGATAGCAGGAAGGTGACGATACCGCTGCTCCAGAATAGCCGGCGATAGGTGAGTCCATGATTGCACAGCCAGCCGCGTAACGCCTTGAAAACACGTCGTTCACCAAGGGCGTTGATGTAGGTCATCACGACCAGCATTAGCAGCATTAGCTCGGTATATTGCAACAGGCTGCGTCTTATCTCTAGTTCCGCCAAATGGCTGGTGCCGTTGTGGGTAGAAAACCAGCCGATCAAGATCCAGATGATGCCAGCGGAGAGCATAACCGGCTTCGATTTGCTGATCTCGGTGTACTCTTCGAGACTGACCAGGATGATCGCCAGGGCAAATATCGCCAAGGCCAGATAGCCGCTCCAGTGGCTTGCCATTTGTAGGGTAACTTGGCCCGACTCCATCGCCAGCGTGCTACTACTAACTGGCAATAAGGCCGTCAGGGTCAGCAATCGGAAGGTCCGTGTGATTCGCATAGTATCGAGAGTCGTCGCCTAAGCAGCCGACATGATAACGGATATTGCTGTGTCGGAACCACCGGCAGTGTCTACTGCCGGTGGCGAAGAGCAGGTATTAGAAAAGGGAGGCGTTGATCCACATATGGGCAAAGATGCTAGCGGCATATCCCAAGGCAATGGCTGGCATCCACTTCAGGTGTCCGAAGAAGGTGTAGAGTCCCCGAGCCTGTCCCATCAGGGCGACTCCGGCGGCCGAACCGATGGAGAGCAGTGACCCACCGACGCCAGCGGTAAGCGTGACCAGGAGCCATTGGCCCATGGACATGTCCGGTTGCATGGTGAGTACCGCGAACATCACCGGGATGTTATCGACGATGGCCGAGAGGATGCCTACGATGACGTTGGCGGTGGTGGGGCCTAGCTGTACATACATCAGTTCCGAGGTGAGCGTGAGATAGCCGATAAAGCCCAAACCGCCCACGCACAGCACCACCCCATAGAAGAACAGCAGGGTGTCCCACTCGGCGCGCGCCACCTTGCTGAATACATCGAAGGCGATGGGGTCGCCCATCTGGCCGTCATGCTCCAGTTCGGTGGCAACTTCGCCATTGCTTATGCCCTGCTCACGGTGGTAGGTCTTCTTCAGGTAGAAGCCGAACAGTTGCAGGTAGGCCAAACCGGTCAACATGCCGATCACCGGCGGCATATGCAGGAAGTTGTGGAAACTGACGGCGGTAATGATGGTCAGCAGGAACAGCACGATAATACGCCGCGCCCCACGCTTCATTGCTACCGCCTGGCCGCCGCCACTGGGCTGCTCACTGGGTACTGCGAAATGCATGATGGCGGCCGGCACCAGCCAATTGACCAGTGAGGGAATGAACAGGGAGAAGAAGCTGCCGAAGGCGACCACGCCCTGGGAGGTATGAATCCCTTTCTGCCATACCATCAGGGTGGTGATATCGCCGAACGGGCTGAAGGCACCGCCGGCATTGGCGGCCACCACAATGTTGATGCAGGCCAGCAGGACGAACTTGCTATTGCTACCGCCCACCGCCAGCACGACGGCACACATTAACAGCGCGGTGGTCAGGTTGTCGGCGACCGGTGAAATGAAGAAGGCCAATACACCGGTGATCCAGAACAGTTGTCGGAAACCGAAACCCTTGGCGACCAACCAGGAGCGCAGTGCCTCGAACACATTGCGTTCATCCATGGCGTTGATATAGGTCATCGCCACCAGCAGGAACAGCATCAGCTCGGCGTATTCCAGCAGATTGTGGCGTACCGCCGTTTCCGCCTCGTGGGTGAAGCCGTGGGCGGCATAATACCAGGCGATGATCGCCCAGATCAGGCCCGCCGCCAGGATCACAGGCTTGGATTTACGCAGATGGGTAAACTCTTCCGCCATCACCAGCAGGTAAGCCACGACAAACAGGGCGATTGAGGTGTAACCCACCCAGTGACCGGTCAGATCAACGCTGTGTTCGCCGGTGGCGGCGGCCAAGGCTGTGCCGGGAAGGGCCACCAGAAGGAAAAGTACGGATTTCAGGGCGTTACTCACAGCATTGCTCCTTAATCAAATGCCTAGCATAGGTTCAGGGATTGGGGCCGAATCGGTTAACGGAAGAGGCCACTCGACGTATCGGAGCGACGTTATACCATTTTAGGCCCGGGGTGTGGAGGCTGAAGCGTGAATATGTTTTGGGAAATCTCAGGGTTTGTCTTGGCGCCGCTATCTGGAAAAGAACAGATCGCCATAATAGGCATGGGCTTGCTGGCCTGAATTATCCGTGTCGGTCATGATAGCAATGACATCGATATAGTGTACCGTCGCACCGAAATAGCGCAGGAAATCGGCTTTGATATCGCGCCGTTCGCTGACCAGCACGTTGGGTTTGTCCATGGGAGATCTTAATGCAATCATCCTCGACTGCCCGCTGAAGGCGTTGGGCCAGGACGAACCGGTTGGCTGGCTACTTGACCAGACATAATTCAGCGCTTTGGTCCGCCACGGCATTAGGCCGCCCTCCAGTATCACATAGACGCGGGCGCTGTAGTCGTCACCGGCCTTGCTTTGTTCATTCATGACTGGCAGCGGCTTTTCAATCTGCCACTGCCAGTTGAGGTAGGGGGTGGCATCCAGGTCTATACGGATCTTTTTATACAGCCCCGATGCCGTGCCGTGGCTGCGTGCGCTGATCAACGGGATACCGTTCAGCGTGACCACCCGGTATTGGGTCTGGCCTTTGAACCGGTGTTCATTCCAGCCTGTCAGACCCTCTTTGGCTATATCGGATAGGTTGATCGGCGCGGCTGGCACCCGGGATGGGAGCGCGCCGATCAATAGCAGCGCGATGCAATAGACGCCTCGTTTCACTGCTCGCCGGCCGGCAGCATTTTACCGGGATTGAGGATGCCTTTCGGGTCGAATTGATGGCGGATGGCGTGCATCAACCGCAGGGTGGCGGGTTCGATCTCCCGGTCGACGAAATCACGCTTTTCCAATCCCACACCGTGTTCTCCCGACAAGGTGCCGCCCAGCTCCAGGACCAGGTCGAAGGTTTCGCTCAAACACTGGTGGGCACGCGCCATCCTCTCCGGATCATCCGGATCGGTGAGCAGATTGACATGGATATTGCCGTTACCGGCGTGACCGAAATTGACGATCTGAATGTGGTGGGTCTGCGACAACTGCTCCAATCCGCTAATCAGGTCGGGAATGCGTGAAACCGGCACTACCACATCCTCATTGATCTTTTTCGGAGCGATATTGCGCAGTGCCGGGGAGAGGGCTTTGCGGGTGCGCCACAGCCGCTCCACCTCTTCTTCGCTGTTTGCGATATCGATGTCGATGACCCCATCGACCCGGGCGGCCTCAATCACTGCCTGCATCGACTCATTGAGCCCGTGGGCCGGACCATCCACCTCAATCATCAGCAGTGCACCGACAGAGGCCGGCAGGTGGAGGTCCGAGTAATTGCGCACCATCTCTATCGAAGCGCCATCCATGAACTCCAGCGCACAAGGGGTGATCGGTTGGGCCATGATGGCGGAAACCGCCCTGGCCGCGGCATGCATGTCCCGATAGGTGGCCTGGAAAGTGGCTTTTGCCTCGGCCAGGGGGGTGAGCTTGAGAACAGCCTCGGTGATGATGGCCAGGGTCCCCTCCGAACCGATCAGCAGTCGCGTCAGGTCGTAACCCACAACACCCTTGGTGGTGTTGACGCCGGTGCGGATCTCTTCGCCGGCGCCGGTCACGGCGCGTAGTCCCAGGGTATTCTCCCGCGGGGTGTTGTATTTGACCGCGCGCGGTCCCGCCGAGTTATAAGCCAGGTTGCCGCCGACCGTGCAGACGGCCGCGCTGGTTGGATCGGGCGGCCAGAAGAAGCCGTTCGGTTTCAATGCCTGTTGCAGCGCTTGATTGGTTAATCCCGGTTGGACTCGGGCGATGCGGTTGGCGGGGTCGATCTCCAGGATCCGGTCCATCCTTTCCAGGGAGAGGACGATCCCGCCATGGTCTGGCACCGTGGCGCCGGTGGTGCCGGTGCCCTTGCCCCGGGCGATCAGCGGGATCCGGTGTTGATAGCAGAGTTTGACGATATCCCGCACCTGTTCATGGGTGGTGGCGAACAGCACCGCTTGCGGCAGGGCGTGGCGACGACTGTTGTCATAGCCGTAAGGCCAGCAATCCCCAGGATCGGTCAGCACCGAATCCGTGCCGACAATCGCGCTCAGCGCTTGGCACAAGTCGGCGCTGAGCGGGGAGGCTATTGCTTTAGAGGTATTCAAAGACCTTGACCACCTTTTTGACACCGCTCAGGTAACGGATTTTCTCCACCACGGCGGCTGCTTCTTCGGGTGTCACCATGCCCATCAGGTAGACAACGCCTTTTTCGGTGATCACTTTCACCCGCGTCGGATCAAACTGCGGCAGCTCGACATTAAATAACTCAATCTTTGCCTTGGAGGTGATCCAGCTATCCTGGCTCTGCTCGGTAAGGGTGGCGTTAGGACCGATCTGTATTTCGTTTACCGTGCGCTTGACCATCGGCGTTGCTGCTGCGATCTGCTCAAATTGGGCACTATAGGCGGCGTTTTCAGCTTGACCGGTAAGCAGTACCAGATGGTTATAACTGGTGGCGCTGAGGCTGCTATGTTCCCGCAGTTCCTTCTGGTGCAGCAGTTCGTTCATGATTTTAATGGTGATGGTTTTGTCATCCAGAACGGTGCCGGCCGAGCGGCGGTCGTGGACCACCGATGCGCCGGTGGCAGCGCCGCCGACGACAGCGGTGGCGCAACCCTGCAGCAGTGGCAGGGCGAGTGTTGAAACGACTATCAGGGTGAATATTCTTTTCATGGGGTTCTCCATTCTTCCTTTAGTTACCAAGGAGTTGTTTATCTATCAGATCACACAGGCAGTGGATGATCAGCAGGTGCGTTTCCAGGATGCGGGCGGTCGAATCGGCCGGTATGCAGATCTCTTCATCCCCTTCCTTTAGCAGGCTTGAGAGGCGGCCGCCATCCCTGCCATTGAGTGCAATTACCAGCATTTTTCTCTCGTGCGCCGCTTCAATGGCGGCGTTGATATTCTCCGAATTGCCACTGGTGGTGATGGCCAGTAACAGATCACCCGGGTGTCCCAGGGTGCGGATCTGTTTGGCGAAGACTTCATCATAATCGTAGTCATTGGCGATGGCGGTCAGCGTCGATGAATCTGTGGTCAGGGCCACGGCCGGTAAACCGGGTCGCTCCCTTTCAAAACGATTCAGCATAACCGATGAAAAGTGTTGGGCATTGCCGGCACTGCCGGCGTTGCCGCAAGTTAATATCTTACCTCCTTCGAGCAGCCTCCCGACAATCAGTTCGGCGCTCCTGGCAACGGGTTCGGCGACCACGGCCAGGGCTTCCATCTGCAGTTGCATACTCTGGTGGAAGGTGGCGTTGATTTGTTCGATCAGGTTCATCTACACAAGTTCCAGTTGAAAGGCATCACTTATCCACTCTATCTGCTCGACCTGCGCACCTGTCAGCGTCACCACGTCGAAACGGCAGGGTGTATCGTGGCGTTTTTCCCGGTTCAGATAGTGGTTGGCGGCGCGAATAATCTTTTTCTGTTTAGTAGTCGTGATGCTCTCGGCGGCTGAGCCAAAACGAGACTGCTTCCGGTAGCGCACCTCCACGAACACCAGTGTATCCCGATGTTGCATGATGATATCGATCTCCCCGGCGCGGCAGAGATAGTTGCGCTGCAGGGTGCGCAATCCCTGCTGTTCCAGGTATTGCTGGGCGCGTGTCTCGGCATCTTCGCCACTTTTCCTTCCTTGGAAAAAACGCCGCATTGTCTACTCGGCCGGCTTGAGCGTCGCCGCTCCCGCTGTCGGGATCACGCCTTTGCCTGATTCAGCCGCTTCGGGTGGCGGCGGTGAGGCAGTCTCAGTGGAGAGACTCTCCATCTCGTCCGTCACGCTGATCATACGGGGTGCATAGCCTATCGCCTTGGGGATACCTTTGTTCATCTCTGCCCACACCAGTTGGCGGTGGATTTGACGGATGTTATCCAGATACAGATTGCCGGTTTTTCCATCGATGGATTCCCGGGTTGAGGATTGCAGTCGTCCAAGGTGGGGCAGCAGGCGGAAGCTGTCGATGCCCATGGCGTAGAGGCGGCGATAGCTGCCTTGGCTATCAGGTAGAATGCGGGCCAGATTATCTCGGGATAGGGGGGTATCGCCTTCATTGGTCAGCAGCCAGGGGATATCGGGGAACTTGATCCCCTCCAGGTCCTGATCGTCATCCGGTGTGGGTGTGCCGTTGTAGATGCTGGAGGTGGCGTAGATCGGGATATCCGCGGCGTGATGGAATTGGAACTGGGGGCGGATCTGTCTCGCCTTGAGGGGATTGGCCGCCAGGAATATGAAGTCCGCATCCTCCCGGCGCCGCGGTTCAAACTCCAGCTTTTGGCCGAGCAGTTTTTGCAGACGGTTCCGGCGGATGCGGCTCTCGTCCAGATTCAGCAGCGCCTGGATAGCCCCGGAGAAGTCATTTTCTTTGGCATCATAGCGCTGCTGTTCACTCAACGTACCGCCCAAACGCTCCCAGCGATTGCGGAAGGCATTGAATACCCGGTCCCCCCAATCGCCCTTCGGGGTGAAAGCGATAGCCCGTGTGTGGCCGTCAAGCCAGGCGCGTTCAGCCGCTTGTCGCGCTTCATCTTCCGGAGCCAGCCCGAATTGGTAGAGTGTGACCGGCGGGGTGGTTTCCGGCGGTACCTGATTGAGGGCGAGTACCGGAATATCCAGTTCTCCGGCCCTGGCGAGTTGAGCCACTCCCTCTTTGTTCAGCGGGCCGATCACCATATCCGCGCCGGCGTCGACGGCCTGACGGTAGAGCGGCCAGGTATCGGCACTGTCGCTGCTGTCGTAAAACCGCAACTGCGGACGGGTTTCAACCGGCTGCTGGTAATAGGCGGCCATAAAACCATTCCGTAGCGCCTTGGCGGCCTTGGCATAGGGGCCCGATTCGGGCAACAGAATGGCCAAGTGATGCGGGCGCTGGTATTGGGCTTCCAGTTTCTGAAAGTAACCGTCCAGCAGTCCGGGAATGGCCGGGTGACTGGGGAAACGTTCTCTCCAGCCCTTCAGCTGCGCTTGAATGCGGTTGCTATCGCCCGTGTGTCCCTTGATGATTCTGGCCAGGGCCATCCAGCCCCCTTGGATACCGGGCGGGTTGGGTTGCAACAGATCGAGGGCTGTATCGGTCAGGGCAGTCAGGGTCTTGATGATCAACAGCTGGTTTTCCAGTCGCTTGTCTATGTCTTCGATCAGCAGATCCAGTTCGCCCAGTTCCCGGGCGCTTTCCAGCAGGTTGCCGGCCAGACGGAAGCCTTCAGCCCGATCACGATGGAAGCGTTGCTGCAGGGGCAGGCTGGTCTCCTCCGGAACGTCCTGGCTCAATAGCGCCATGGCTTCGTCGGGGCGATTTCTGCTCAGGGCCAATTCTGCCACCAACAGGCGTTTCTGGAAGTCCAGCCCGGGCAGCGTCTGCGTGTTGATCCGGTTTAACAGCACAGTGGCACGTTCGTTGTCCTCTGCCTGGAAATAGTTTTCCGCTGCTCTCAACAACAGCGCCTGATCACCGGGCGGCACGGTTTGCTGCGCTATCTGCTCGAGCAACGCCGCGGCAGCGGCATATTCACCGGCTTGCTCAAGGGCGGCGGCCTGCTCAAGTCGGGGATCGGTTTGGGTGTCGGTACCACGGATGCCTGGTCCGGGAACGCAACCGATAACCGTCAACAGAATAAGCAGTGAGAGGAGAAATTTAGTATGTCTTTGTTGCATGGTCGCTTTCAGGCAGGCAGGATTGAGCAAGACAGTATCTTTTTTTGGGGTGTGCCGTGTCAATGGATAAGGGTTGCTTGTATGTCGTCGCCATGCCTATAGGCAATCGTGACGATATAACGGAACGGGCAAAACAGATACTCGCCTCGGTGGATGTCATCGCAGCTGAAGATACCCGTCACAGCCGTCCGCTGTTGCAGTTTCTGGGGATCGATACGCCTTTGCTGGCGCTGCACGAACACAATGAACAGAAACGGATGGGGAGCTTGATCGAGCAACTGACCGCCGGCGGGACCATTGCCCTGATCTCAGATGCCGGTACCCCGCTGATCAGCGATCCCGGCTTCCCTCTGGTACGGGCGTGTCAGCAGGCGGATATACGCGTTGTCCCCATACCGGGCCCCAGCGCGTTGGTCTGCGCCTTGTCGGCGGCGGGTCTGCCAACAGACCGCTTTCTGTTTGAGGGGTTTCCTGCAAGAACCGGGGCGGCCAGGCGTGAACAGTTTACCCGGCTTAAGGATGCGGAAATGACGCTGATCTTTTATGAATCCAGCCATCGAATCAGCGATTGCCTGACCGATATGGCACAGGTATTTGGAGAGGAGCGTCCGGCGGTTGTGGCGCGTGAATTGACCAAGTTGCATGAAACGATTCTTTCATACCCATTGGGCCAGTTAGTCGAGGTTTTATCCAAAGACCCGCACCAGCAGAAGGGTGAGTTTGTGGTGCTGGTCGCCGGTGCGGTGCGCAATGAGGACGCTATCGAGCCTGAGACGCAACGTATATTGAGCCTGTTGCTCGAAGAGTTGCCGACCAAGCAGGCAGCCGTTTTGGCTTCCCGCATTACCGGGGCAAAAAAGAACCGGCTCTATCAAGTGGCGTTGGAATTGGCGGAGAAAGAGTAGCCGCCCTGATCGGGAGGGCGGCCTGAAAATCAGCTACCGCGCTTTGGGTGGATCTCGATCTTTTTGGCGCGTTTTGCCTCGACCTTTGGAATGATCACTTCCAGTACGCCATCCTTGCCACTGGCTTTGATCAGTTCGGGGTCGGTGTTGTCCGGCAGGCTAAAACGCCGGTAAAAACTGCCATAAGAACGTTCAACCCGCTTGAATCCCTCTTTGTTTTCAGTTACCTCGTGATGCTTTTCGCCTTTGATGGTCAACATGCCGTCTTCCATGGTGAGCTCGATCTTGTCCGGCTCGACGCCCGGTATATCGGCGTGTAATACATAGCGGTCGTCTTCTTCCTTGATGTCAATGGCGGGGGTCCAATCGCCACCCACCATACTGGAATCGTCACCTTTGGCGAGCGGGTTGCGGTTGAGTTCATCCTGCCACAGCTTCATCAGCTGCCAGGGGTCGGATGTTAAGCGTGCCATTTCATACCTCCTTTAATTCAGCTATCCCTACTGGAAATATAGGGTGGGTTTTGCCGGAATCAAGGGGAGTATCGAGTGGTTGGCTTGAGATAGGACAAGAAAAAGCGCCTCCCCGGGGGGTGGGGAGGCGCCGGACTTCATCGGGGGAGTTGTTAGCCGGCAAGATTCGCCGAGACATATTCCCAGTTGACAATGCCCCAAATCGATTCCAGATACTTGGGACGGGCATTGCGGTAATCGATGTAGTAGGCGTGTTCCCAGACATCAATCGTTAGCAGCGGGGTTTTTCCGTCGGTCATCGGATTGGCCGCATTGGAGGTGTTGACGATGGCCAGGCTGCCGTCGCTGTTTTTTACCAGCCAGGTCCACCCGGAGCCGAAATTGCCGGCAGCGGAGGCGGAAAACTGCTTCTTGAACTCATCCATGGAACCAAAAGCGCTGTCTATAGCGGCGGACAGTTCGCTGCTGGGTGCGGTGCCGCCGGGGCAGAGGCAGTTCCAGTAAAAAGTGTGGTTCCAGATCTGGGCAGCGTTGTTGAACAGGCCACCGGAGGCTTTGAGCACGATATCCTCTAGGGAAGCACCTTCAAACTCCGTACCCTTTACCAGATTGTTCAGGTTAGTCACATAGGTTTGATGGTGCTTGCCGTAGTGATATTCCAGGGTCTCTTTGGAGAGAACCGGTTCCAGGGCATCCTGGGCGTAAGGCAATGGGGGCAGTTCGTATGTCATGGTGTATCTTCCTTAACATGTAGAGTGAATGAAAATTAAAATTGTAATAACATAGTATTTTACTTGGTATTATAATACCAGTTCTAAATTTTGATTCAATACCCTCTCTTGAGTAAGCCTACCTATAGTGTGTGGATGCCGGCAGGGCAAGGTTATAATGGCTTAGATCAATAACGGTTCGGGTACTTCGTGCCGATGAACAGAAGTGTAAGGCAGGAAACGGTTAATGTGCGGAATATGTGGTGAACTACGTCTCGATGACGGTCGGCCGGATCTGGCTGCAATAGCCAGAATGACGGGTAGACTGGAAAGTCGGGGGCCCGATCATGAGGGTACCTACAGCGATGGGCCGCTCGCCTTCGGGCATCGGCGTCTCGCCATAATCGATCTCTCGGAACGGGCCAATCAGCCCATGGTCGATCAAGAGTTGGGATTGGTGTTGGTGTTCAACGGCACTATCTATAACTACCCATCTCTGCGGGAAACGTTGAAGCAGAAGGGCTATCACTTCTATTCGGACGGAGACAGTGAAGTCATCCTTAAGGCATGGCACGCCTGGGGTGAGCGATGTGTCGATCAGTTGCAGGGGATGTTTGCCTTTGCCATTTGGGACCAAGCCAAAAAGCAGCTGTTCATGGCCAGGGACCGGATGGGCATCAAGCCGTTGTACTACAGCCACAACGAAAACCGGCTCCGCTTTGCCTCCAATATGCAAGCGCTGTTGGCGGCCGGCGATGTCGATACTTCGTTGGACCCCGCTGCCTTGCACCACCAATTTACGCTGCATGCGGTCGTGCCGGCGCCGCGTACCATCTTGCAGGGCGTACGCAAATTGACGCCGGGCCATTCGCGGCTTGTCGATGTGGATGGAAAGGTGACGGAAAGACGCTACTGGCAGCTTACCGCTACCCGTCCGGCCGAGCCGCGTAGCGATGCTGAGTGGCTGGAAGCGATCCATGATTCGCTGCGTCAGGCGGTGCATAAACGTAATCAGATTTCTGATGTGCCAGTGGGGGTTTTACTGTCAGGTGGACTCGATTCCAGTTTACTAGTGGCGCTGCTGGCGGAGGCCGGCGTCTCGGATCTGCGTACTTTTTCGGTCGGTTTTGAAGATCATCCGGATGAAAAAGGCAGCGAGTTCGAATACTCCGACCAGGTGGTGGAACGTTATGCCACGCGTCACCACAAGTACCTGGTTCCCAACGCGGAGGTGTTACAGCGTTTACCGGGGGCGGTGGATGCCATGGCCGAACCGATGTTTGGTCAGGATGCGGTGGCCTTCTACCTGTTGTCCGAACAGGTCTCCAAGCAGATCAAGGTGGTTCAGTCAGGCCAGGGGGCGGATGAAGTGTTTGGTGGATACTTTTGGTATCCACGGATGATGGCGGAACAACAGGGCACGCCGGTAGAGCGTTTTGCCCGGCACTATTTCGACCGCGATCATGAAGAGTATTTGCGTATGGTGGCACCTGCGTTCAGATGTGAGGATTACACCAGCCAGCGTGTGGCCGAATTGCTTGACGAGCCGGGCACGGACAGCTTCATGGATGCGGTACTGCGCATGGATGTGACGACCTTGATTGTGGATGACCCGGTGAAGCGGGTCGACAATATGACCATGGCCTGGGGTTTGGAAGCGAGGGTGCCGTTCCTCGATCAGCAACTGGTGGAATTGGCGGCGCAATGCCCCCCCGAGCTGAAATTGCGGGAGGGTGGCAAGTATCCGCTGAAGGCGATGGCCAGAGGGCTGCTGCCCGATGCGGTGATCGATCGGCCCAAGGGTTATTTTCCGATGCCGGCGCTCAAATATGTCCGGGGTGATTTTCTGCACTTTATGCGGGATATCCTGGAGTCGACCGCCTGCCGCCAGCGCGGTCTCTATTCGCGAGCCTATATCGATTTGCTGCTCTCCGCTCCGGAGATGCACCACACCCGGCTGCTCGGCAGTAAGCTCTGGCATCTCGCTTTGTTGGAATACTGGTTACAGCGTAACGTAGATGGGGTTTGAACCGGGGCTCCTGTTGGGAAACCTAATAATGAAGTAAGGACTTAAGGGGTAACTTTATGTTTTCTATGATTATTACGCTTCATCTGCTCGGTGTGATTGTTTGGGTTGGCGGTATGTTTTTTGCCCATATGGCATTGCGTCCCGCTGCGATTGAGGTACTGGAGCCCCCCCAGCGCCTGCCGCTGATGAAACGTACACTGGATCGCTTTTTTCCCTGGGTCTGGGTATCTATTGGATTGATTCTGGCCAGTGGTTATGGGATTTTGATCGGTATTTTGGGTGCCAACGCCGGTATTCATGTCCATATTATGCACAGCATCGCCCTGATTATGGTGGCCCTGTTCTGCTACATCTATTTTCTTCCCTACCGTCAGATGGGGCAGGCGCTACAGGCCGGGGATCTGCCTCAGGCCGGTGTGCAGCTGATGGCTATCCGCCGGATAATCGGTATCAATCTGATTCTTGGTTTGGTGACAACCATTATTGGTGCAGCCAAGCCCTTTTAGGGATTGAACCAACGGCGTAGAGTGGAATCCAAGCTTGGGTCCGGGCGGCGACCTTGAAATCGTGTATAGGTGGCCCAATATGCGCCCAGAGTCAGTATTAACTTAGAGGTGAATGATGGACGTTTTGGAGCGAATCAAAGAGCAGGTAGAGAATAACCCGATCGTGCTTTACATGAAGGGGACTCCACAGTTTCCTCAGTGTGGCTTCTCTTCCCGCGCAGCTGCGGCACTACAGGACTGCGGCGTAGAATTCGCTTATGTCAACGTACTGTCAGATCCGGAGATTTTTGAGAATCTGCCCCGTTATGCCGATTGGCCGACTTTCCCGCAACTCTATATCAATGGCGAATTGGTAGGTGGATGTGACATCACCCTGGAGCTGCATCAGACCGGCGAGCTACAGAAGATGACCGCCGAGGCGGCCGGCAAATAACCGGTCTCGTTTAGTTAAAGCCGGTACGCAGCAGTGCGTACCGGCTTTTTTGTTCCAGGATAGGGTGGGTGAAATAAAGCAGGAACCGGAGGCGTAACTGTTTCCCGTTCTCCTGTATGGCCGCTGGATGCTAGGATTGCCAGGGGTGTTCAGGCGCTTGTTGCTGCCACTGATTCACTATCCTGCAGAACAGTTCTGCGGTCTTTTCAGTGTCATAGATGGCCGAATGGGCTTCGCTGTTATCCCACTCCAATCCTGCTGCCATTGCGGCTTTGGCGAGAACGGTTTGGCCAAATGCCAGACCCGACAGGGAAACTGTATCAAAGGTGCTGAACGGGTGAAACGGATTGCGTTTTATACCCGCGCGCGCTACGGCCGCGTTGAGAAAACCGAGATCAAAGAACGCGTTGTGACCAACCAGTATCGCGCGGTTGCAGCCGCTTTCTTTCACGGCTTTGCGAATCGGCGTGAAGATTTCATTCAGCGCCTGCTTTTCCGGTAGCGCGTTGCGAAAAGGGTGATTGGGATCGATGCCGTTGAATTCCAGCGCTTTGGGTTCCAGGTTGGCGCCGGGAAAAGGTACGACATGGCGAGCGTGGCAGGGAGTGGTGTGCAGCATCCCGTTTTCATCCATTACCAGGATGACCGCTGCTATCTCAAGTAGTGCGTCGGTTTCGGCATTGAAGCCGGCGGTCTCTACGTCAACCACGACGGGGAGAAATCCACGGAAGCGTTGGGCGATAGCTGGATTGATGGGGTAGTCAGTCATAGCGGCACAGGATAATGGAATCGACCGCGGTTTTCGATCAGAACATCCGCTTCACGTGAAAATTGTCCGCGTATCTTGTCAGGGTGTTATCCGGTTCGAGATACCGTACCCTATGACATGCCATCAACCTGTACGGGCGGTCGCGCACCGGTATAAACAGCCGAGATGGGAAACGGATTTTAGAATTAAGAGTAAGTGTCTATGAGAGGGAGCCGATTACCACAACGACTGGGTCGCCTGTTAATACTCTGTGTATTGGTTGCTGCCTGGACGCTAAACCTGAATGCAGCGGAACTCCCCTTCGCGCAGGGATTGCTGTTCCAGATCGAGCGCGGGGGTGACCCGGTGGGCTATCTGTTTGGCACCATCCATTCGGAGGATAAGCGGGTGCTGGTTTTGCCTGAACCGGTGGAGCAAGCTTTTATCCATTCATCCAGGCTGTATGTCGAAGTGGATATGGCCGCCACCAATCTGCTCTCCTCAATGGCCGGGATGTTGCTTGATGATGGTCGGGTTATTGCCGATATCCTTGAGCCGGAGCTGTATCGGGAGACCGTGGTGGCGGCGGCAAAGTTGGGTCTTCCCGAGGTGGCGCTGCAACACTACAAGCCCTGGGCGCTGGCCATGCTACTGAGTCTGCCTCCGTCTGAAACCGGTCAGTTTCTTGATTTGGTACTGTATCAGCGGGCGCAGTCGCTGAGCATGGAGGTGGCCGGCCTGGAGACGGTGCGGGAGCAGTTGGATCTGTTCGATAGCTTGCCGGAATCGGATCAGGTGACTTTATTGCGAGATGCGCTAAATAATCTGGAGCAACTGCCGACAATCTACCAAGCGTTGCTTGACCACTACCTCAAGCGGGACTTGCAGGGACTGGTTGAGATCAATGAACGGTTAACCGAGGGGAGTGTCGCTGAACTGGCTGAGCGCTTTCAGATCAAGGCGATTGACGAGCGCAATCAGCGCATGGTCAACAGGCTTGAGGCGGCATTGGTAAAAGGCGGCGTTTTTGTGGCAGTGGGTGCCCTACACCTGCCGGGTGAGCAGGGCATGCTCCGTTTGCTGGAGAGGCGCGGCTATCGAATCATCAGAAAATACTGATAATTCAGTTTTATAGGTGTGCCATAAAGTCAAATATGATAAATTTCGCCTCTGTTTGGGGCACGATTTCGCACCACGTTTTAAACGTCAAACATCTAGATCTGTTAAGGATAAGAAAAAATGAAGGGTGAGCGTCTTTTCAAGCGGTTGAGGATCACACTGCTTACGCTAATGGCGGCTGTTTTGTCCGGCTGCGCCACGACGGGTGATTATCAGGATCCGCGTGACCCTATTGAAGGGTTCAACCGCGCGATGTACTCATTTAACGAGGGCCTGGACGACATCCTGATGAAGCCGCTGGCCAAGGGCTATAAGGCGATTACTCCGGCCCCTGTCGATACCGGCATCAGCAACTTCTTTGGCAATCTTGCCGACGTCGGCTCGGCTATCAATAATCTGCTGCAGTTTAAGTTGGAGCGTGCCGCCACGGATGTGGGACGGGTGCTGGTTAACTCCACCATCGGCCTGCTCGGCTTTATCGATGTGGCCAGCAACATGAACATGCAGAAGTATGGTGAAGACTTTGGTCAGACGATGGGTGCCTGGGGTATGGATCCGGGGCCCTATATCGTGTTGCCGTTTTTCGGTCCAAGTAGCGGCCGCGATACCGTGGGCTTGGTGGTCGACTGGTATACCGACCCGGTTCGCTACGTTAAACCCAATCACTGGCGCAATAGTCTGATTGGTCTTCGGGCTATTGATACCCGCGCTGATCTGTTGAGCGCCAGTCGAGTGCTGGAAGAGGCGGCGCTTGATCCCTATGAGTTTCAACGTGACGCCTATCTGCAGAAGCGCCGCAATGACGTATATGATGGGGCGCCACCGCCGGAACCGATGGAATAAAACAGGTAAAACCCACCCCTTCCAGGCGAAGGGGTTTTTTTTGTCCAGGGATGGACTTATGCCGCGGAGCACAGGGATGTGCAGGAGCGGCTTTGTCCAGGAGGGCTGGCACAGGGACCTGCCCCTTCGGGTTGCTGTGGTGGTTATTTCGAGTCCGGCATAGGGGCAACCCCCCGTGGTTGCCCGCTCTCACCCGATATCCGGGAATCGTCTAGGCATCTGGTCCTATCCCTCCGGTTTCTGCGGCGGTTGTTCCCGATCCTATCAGGGCCGGCTTTTGCCTCATATGCAGCAAAGGCCGCGACTCCAGGGGTGGGGTAATATTCCGAAGCAGACGTTGTTGTGCGTGGCTTTAGAGAGCATATTCTCCGGCGCAATGCAGACGGTTCCGCGAATGCAAACCGATAAATAATACAAATAGACATATAAATATCATCCATTATACAAATTAAGTAAATACTAATATTCTGTAATGCAAGAAAGCAACGTAGTATCAAGGCTTTCCCATTGGAGATAGAAACGATTTCAATTTAATGGAGAGATACGATGAACAAATTTGTTAAAGCTGCTGCAATCGCTGCCTTGTTGGCTTCTTCCGCTTCTGCTTCTGCCTGGTGGGGCGGTCCTTGGGGCGGTGGTCCGTGGAACGGTCTGGGCGATGGATTTGGTGACGGATCCGGTGACTTCAATATGAATTTCAGCGGTCGTAGCAACGTCTACGGCAACGGTCGCGGTTACGGTTACAACAACCCGTACTACGGTTATGGCCCCTATGGCTATGGTGCACCTTACGGTTATGCCCCCTATGGCGCACCGTACGGTTATGCCCCTTACGGTTATCCGGTAGCCCCCGTAGCCCCTCAGGCTGCTCCGGCCCCTGCTCCTGCGAAGTAAGTCAGGCTCGGCAGAGTGATAACCCTCCAGGGAAGGGTGAGGTACAAGGACGTACCCGAATTACTGTAAACGGTCCCGGTTTCGCGCGGCCTGGTTGTGTGGGCTACAGCCTCACGACACGCAGCGATGAAGGGGTTGGGTAACAACAACGGAAGGATTTTGATGATGAAAAAGATTGCAACTCTGGTCGCGGCGGCGGCCCTTTCAACAGCGTCCATGACGGTCAGTGCTTGGTGGGGTGGCCCCTGGGACGGTCTGGGTGACGGCTTCGGAAATGGCGTGGGTGACGGTTCATTCAGCATGAACTTCAGTGGAAGCAGTCGTTTTTCAGGCTATGGTGACGGCTATGGTTATAACCAGCCCTACTACGGCTATCCCTACTATGGTGCCTATGCGCCGGTTGCTCCGCTGACCGAAGAGCAGCAAAAGGCGATGCAGCAACAGCAGCAAGCGTTTGCCGAGCAACAAGCGAAAGCCATGCAGGAGGCAGTAGAGGCGCAGCGTAAGTTCGCCGAACAGTTTGCTGCTCAGCCGCAGCCTTTTGCGGCACCTGCCAGCCCGCGTTTTGAACTGCCGGCCGATATTCAGGCGCGCAGGGACGAAATGCAGAAACAGATGGAAGCCCGGCGAGCTGAGGTGATGAAGCGTGTCGAAGCGCAACGCGCCTCCGCCAAAGAGCAACACGACGCCCTGCGTAAAGAGATGGACGCGCGTCAAACCCGTCGCGATATCTGATTGTTGATATACCTTACAGGGGGCAACCCCTGTCATGGCTAAAAAAGCACCTGAGCGAATCGCTGCAGGTGCTTTTTTTTTGTCCAGGGATTTGCGGGAGCGGCTTTGGAAAGGGATGGACTTATGCCGCGGACAACTCCAGGGATGGAGGAGGTAGAGCGAAGCACGCAGCCAGAGCCGAGCACAGGAAGTGTCGCTGCGAGGGCGGCATCATCCGATGCCGCGCGGTGATGTTCCTCTCTTGAGTGCTCGTCTATTACCCATCTACTCCTGATGTTAGGTGCCCGCCGGCTGTTTGGTTGATCGATTTTGTGCGCATCCTGTATATTGTTTTCTACAATATAAAGAATTGAATAAATCAATAGTAATGCCTGATTTAATAGTTTCCTTCGTAACTGTGCCAGGCATTTGATGACGACAGAATCTATGCACAAAGACAGAGAGCGAACGCTATGAAACCGGATGTAGATCCTCAAGAGACCCGGGAGTGGCTTGAGGCCCTGGAGGCCGTCTTGGAAAACGAAGGGGTAGAGCGGGCCCATTTCCTGATAGAGCGGCTGATCGATAAGGCGCGCCGCTCAGGGGCTTATCTTCCTCACAGTGCCAATACGGCCTACGTCAACAGCATACCCTTGACCAAGCAGCAGCGATTCCCGGGCGACGCAGCGATGGAACGGCGGATCCGCTCCTTTATACGCTGGAATGCCATGGCCATGGTGGTGCAGGCCAACCGCCTGAGTCCGGAGTTGGGTGGACACATCTCCAGTTTTGCTTCGGCAGCCACGCTCTATGATGTGGCCTTTAACCATTTCTTCCACGCCCGTAGTGAGTCGCGGGATGGGGATCTGGTCTTTTTCCAAGGACACTCTGCTCCGGGTATCTACGCCCGGGCTTTTCTGGAAGGGCGGTTGAGCGAAGAGGATCTGTATAGTTTTCGCCAGGAATCGGAGGGTGAAGGGCTCTCCTCCTATCCTCACCCCTGGTTAATGCCCGGATTTTGGCAATTTCCCACCGTTTCCATGGGGCTGGGACCGTTGATGGCCATTTATCAGGCGCGTTTTATGCGTTACTTGAGCGACCGGGATATCGTCAATACCGAGCCGCGCAAGGTCTGGGCGTTCATGGGGGATGGTGAGAGTGATGAGCCCGAGTCCCTGGGGGCTATTTCGCTGGCCGGCCGGGAGGGGTTGGATAATCTTATCTTTGTGGTGAACTGCAACCTGCAGCGGCTGGATGGGCCGGTGCGCGGAAACGGAAAGATTATCCAGGAACTGGAGGCGGTATTCCGTGGCGCCGGCTGGAATGTGATCAAGGTGATCTGGGGTGGCTACTGGGATCCGTTACTGGCCAGGGATAAGCAGGGGCTGTTGCAGAAACGGATGGAAGAGGCGGTCGACGGTGATTACCAGGCGTACAAGGCGAAGGGCGGCGCCTACACCCGTGAACACTTCTTCGGAAAATATCCTGAATTGGCCGATATGGTGGCCAATATGACCGATGAGGATATCTGGCGCCTGAATCGGGGTGGCCATGATCCGCACAAGATCTATGCCGCCTATGCGGCGGCGATGGAGCATAAGGGGCAGCCGACCGTGATCTTGGCCAAGACAGTTAAGGGCTACGGCATGGGGATTGCGGGTGAGGGGCAGAATATCACCCACTCGCAAAAGAAGATGGGCGAGGTGGCGCTGAAGGGATTCCGTGACCGGTTCAATATCCCGATCCCGGATGAAAAGATCAATGAAATGCCATTCTATAAGCCAGCGTCCGACAGTCCTGAACTGAAATATATGCAGGAGCGGCGGGAGGCACTGGGCGGCTATCTGCCGGCACGCTTTGCGGATACGCCGAAACTGGATGTTCCGGCGCTGGATTTTTTCAGCGTGATGCTGGAAGACAGCGGTGAACGGGCGATGTCCACCACCATGGCGTTTGTCCGTATCCTGTCAATACTGATACGGGATAAGCAGGTGGGCAAGCGGGTGGTGCCGATCATTCCTGATGAAGCGCGCACCTTCGGTATGGAGGGTATGTTTCGGCAGTTGGGTATCTACTCTTCAGTCGGGCAACTCTACACCCCGGTGGATTCGGACCAGGTGATGTATTACCGCGAGGACAAGCGGGGACAGATTCTGCAAGAGGGGATCAACGAAGCTGGCGCCATGTCTTCCTGGATTGCCGCGGCTACTGCTTATGCCAATCACGGTGTCAGTATGATTCCGTTTTACGCTTATTACTCCATGTTCGGTTTCCAGCGGATCGGCGATCTGGCCTGGGCGGCCGGTGACATGCAGGCGCGTGGTTTTTTGATCGGCGGCACTGCGGGCCGTACCACCCTGGCCGGTGAGGGGTTACAGCATCAGGATGGCCACAGTCATCTGCAGGCGGCGACCATCCCCAATTGTGTCTCCTATGATCCCACCTTCGCCTACGAATTGGCGGTCATCATTCAGGATGGCTTGCGGCGCATGTATCAGGAGCAGGAGAACCTCTTTTATTACATCACCGTGATGAATGAAAACTATCACCAGCCGGCAATGCCGAAGGGGGCGGAGGAAGGTATCGTTAAGGGAATGTATCGGTTCGCCTCGCACGGGCGCAAAAAATGCCGGGTGCAGTTGCTGGGAAGCGGCGCCATCCTGCGTGAAGTGATCGAAGCGGCTGAATTGCTGAAACAGGATTTTGCTATCTCATCGGATATCTGGAGTGTCACCAGTTTTAATGAACTGCGGCGCGAGGGTCTGGCTGTAGAACGCTGGAACATGTTGCATCCGGAGCAGCAGCCGAAAATCAGTTTTGTGGAACAGCAGTTGCGTCAATGCCCCGGTCCGGTGGTGGCGGCCACCGATTACATTCGTAGCTATGCCGACCAGATCCGTCCCTTTGTACCGGCCTCCTATCGTGTATTGGGAACGGATGGCTACGGGAGAAGCGATCAACGCAGTCAGTTGCGGAAGTTCTTTGAGGTCAATCGCTACTACGTGGTGGTGGCTGCCCTCAAGGCACTGGCTGACGAAGGGAGTGTGGAGCGGTCGGCAGTGACCAAGGCGATCAAGAAATATCGGATCGATCCGGAGAAGCCCAACCCGGTAACTGTGTGATGGTTAGGGAGGCGTCGATTTGACAGTACAGGATAAGGCATAAAAAGAGTTGGAGGCCCACTGTGGCGAAAGAAATAGATGAACGGGTGCCGGATATAGGTGACTTTGCCGGTGTGGAGGTGATAGAGGTGTTGGTCTCAGAAGGAGACCGCATTGCCGTAGAGGATTCGCTGGTCACCCTGGAGAGTGATAAGGCCACAATGGAGATACCGGCCGCCCATGCCGGACGGGTTAAGTCAGTCAAGGTCAAGGTGGGGGACACCATTAGTCAGGGTGATCTGCTGCTGATACTTGAGATGGAGGAGGCGAGAGATGAAGCGCCGGTCTCTGACGAGGTGCTGCCGGATGACGGCTCGGCCGCTGCGACGCAGGAAGCCAGGGAGGCTGAACCGGATAGTGATGGTGGTGAATCTCCCGATAGGGCGCAGGTAATTGAACGGATGCCGGGGGATAAGGCGACGCAACCGCCACCGGTGTTGCCTCACCCACTGGACGACCCCCGCGGGGTTGCCCATGCCAGTCCCTCCATCCGCAGTTTTGCCCGGGAGCTGGGTGTGGATCTGAGTCTGATTCGGGGGTCCGGCCGCAAGGGACGTATTACCAAGGAGGACGTCCAGGGATATATCAAACGGGCACTCCAGTCAGGAGAACATGGTCGGGCCTCCCCGTCCGGTGCCTTAAGCCTGCCGACGGTACCGGAGGTCGATTTCACCCGTTTTGGTGAGGTAGAGATAAAACCGCTCAACCGCATCAAGAAGATCAGTGGTGCCCATCTGGCCGCCTGCTGGCTCAATATTCCGCATGTTACCCAATTTGATGAGGCCGATATCACCGGGCTGGACGTGTTTCGGGCCGAACAGAAAGCGTGTGCTGCCGAACAGTCTATTAAATTGACCTTCATGCCGTTTTTGATGAAAGCCTGTGTCGGTGCACTCAAAGCGATGCCGGAGTTCAACAGTTCCCTCAGCCCGGACCGGGAGAGCCTGATCTACAAGCGGTACTTTAATATAGGTGTCGCGGTGGATACGCCGAGCGGTCTGGTGGTTCCGGTGTTGCGGGAAGTGGATGGAAAATCGATCTTCGAACTGGCGGCGGAACTGGGTGAGCTGAGTGACCGTGCCCGGCAGGGGAAGCTGACGCCGACTGACCTGCAAGGTGGTTGTTTCTCGGTCTCCAGTTTGGGCGGTATCGGCGGCACGGCCTTTACTCCTATCGTGAATGCCCCGGAGGTAGCGATACTGGGTGTGTCGCGGTCATTCATGAAACCGGTCTGGAATGGCAAGGAGTTCAAACCCCGTCTGATGCTGCCGCTTTCACTCTCCTATGACCACCGGGTCATCGATGGCGCGCAAGCGGCACGGTTTGCCGCGCTCTTGTCGTCGCTGCTGTCTGATATACGCCGGTTGCTGTTATAGGTGGGTGGACTGAGGGCTGTTTTTCTCCATTTAGGGGTGTTTTATGAAAATTTATAATTTCAATTTATTGGTAGATAGGCTACTCTTTGCATGATTTCGGGGTGAGATCAGAAAATAGTACGATTATCCAACTATTTTTTAATTTATTTTTGGCTTTTTTGTTTTTTTCGGGGTTTTTATAAAAAACAGTCGGGCCAGATCAGCAGCGGATAGCCTGAACATCAATAAATGGGTCTGTTCTTCCGGTTTGGATTAGGAGTGGGCAGTGTAATGAAGGTCTATCCAGAATTATGGAATTTTGCATAGGGTGAAGCAGAAGAGATGAATAACGATTCCGGCTCCAACAGCGCCCAGGGCGCAGTAGACATCCAGGCTGAAGTAGTAGTTCTTGGCGCAGGCCCAGGGGGCTATACCGCCGCCTTCCGTGCCGCCGATCTGGGTAAAAAAGTGGTCATGATCGAGAAGCACGCCAGCCTGGGCGGAGTCTGCCTGAACGTGGGCTGTATCCCTTCCAAGGCGTTGCTGCATTCGGCGGCGATCATCAATGAAGCAGTTGAGATCGAACACATGGGGATCAGCTTCGGCAAGCCGAAGATCGACCTGGACAAGATGCGTGCCGGTAAGGATAAGGTGGTGGGACGCCTGACCCAGGGCCTGGCGGCGCTGGCCAAGCAGCGTAAGGTTGAGGTGGTTAACGGTTGGGGACAATTTGAAAGTCCGAACCGGATCAGCGTCGATACCGATAAAGGTAAGGTGGTTATCGGTTTCGAAAACGCCATTATCGCCTGCGGATCCCGTCCGGTGGCGATCCCCGGCTTCCCCAATGACGACCCCCGTCTGATCAACTCTACCGGCGCCTTGGCGCTGGAGGATATTCCGAAAAAGATGCTGGTGGTGGGTGGCGGTATTATCGGCCTGGAGATGGGTACGGTGTATGCCACCCTCGGAAGTCAGATCGACGTGGTCGAGCTGCAGTCGAGCTTGATTCCCGGCTGCGATACCGACCTGGTCCGGCCGCTGCAGAAGCGCCTCAAGGATCAGTTCAACAGCATCATGCTGGACACCAAGGTTACCGAGATCAAGGCACAAAAGGGTGGTCTCAAAGTCAGCTTCGAAGGTAAGAACGCACCGGATAAGGCAGTGGTTTACGATAAGGTGCTGGTAGCGGTCGGGCGCGTCCCCAACGGCAAGCTGATCGGCGCCGATCTGGCCGGGGTCAAGGTGGATGAACGTGGTTTCATCGCGGTGGACCAGCACATGCGCACCAATGTGCCGAATATCTTCGCCATCGGTGACGTGGTGGGCAATCCCATGCTGGCGCACAAGGCGACCCATGAGGCAAAGGTTGCTGCAGAGATAATAGCTGGCCATCACGCCCTGTTCGATCCACTGACCATCCCGTCAGTGGCCTACACCAATCCGGAAGTGGCGTGGATGGGATTGACCGAAACCCAAGCCAAGGCAGAGGGTATCGCCTATGAAAAGGCCGCTTTCCCCTGGGCCGCCTCGGGACGCGCGTTGGGTATCGGTCGCGAAGAGGGGATGACCAAACTCCTCTTCGACCCTGAAACCAAACGTATCCTCGGTGCCGGTATTGTCGGTGTGAATGCCGGTGAGCTGATCGGTGAGACGGTTCTGGCCCTGGAGATGGGTGCCGATGCCGAAGATATCGGTCTGACCATTCATCCGCATCCGACGCTCAACGAAACCATCTGTTTTGCCGCCGAAATGGCCGAAGGTTCCATTACCGACCTGATGCCGCCGAAAAAGAGATAAACCGGGTTAACCCTCTCGGCGCAGCGTGTTGCGGGATTCACTCACCCGCAATCCTGCGCCGAACCTTATTATGGGAGCGGGATAAGCGATGCGACTCCACTACCGGGAATACGGCCGCTACAGCGAACAGCACCCGACGCTGATCTTTTTGCACGGCCTGCTGGGTTCTTCCTCGAATTGGCACTCGCTGGCGCGTGGGTTGGGCGATCGCTTCCATGTTCTGGTACCTGACCTGCGCAATCATGGGCGTTCCCCGCATGACGATGATGTCAGTTACCCGGCCCTAGCCCGGGATGTGGCGCAACTGATCGATGAACAGGGATTGGAATCGGCCCTGCTAATCGGGCACAGCATGGGCGGCAAGGCCGCCATGTGGCTGGCATTGGAACAACCGCAACAGGTGGTGGGTCTGGTGGTGGTGGATATTGCTCCGATCGTTTATCCGAACCGTTTTGGCGTGATCTATGACGCGCTGCACGCGGTTGATCAGGCGGCGGTTGGCAGTCGCGCCGAAGCGGATGCGATCCTGGCGGGTTATCTTGATGAAGTCGGCCTGCGGCAGTTTCTGCTGCAAAATCTCCACCAAAAGGATGGGCAGTGGGTTTGGCGCATGAATCTGCCGGCCCTGACCCGCGGTATGCCGGAAATAGTGGGGTTTCCACTAGCTAATAGTCCAGTTTATACCGGCCCTACGCTGTTTATCTACGGTGAACTTTCGGATTACCTGCAACCGGCGGCGCAGCCGATCATACAGTGTTTGTTTCCTCATGCCCGTCTGGAGGAGATTCCGCAGGCCGGACATTGGGTTTATGCCGAGCAACCCCAGGCATTCTCTGCCCGGTTGGACGCATTTCTGGATAACTTCTGACACCCTGAACATTCTTTTTTCGGCACGCGTGCTGACGGGCGGTCTTGATGTCATTCAACCTGTCGCAGTGTATTTTTAAAGGCGCACCGCCAATCGGTAGGGGTTAAATTATTCACAACATGCCGGCGCAATGTGCGGTATTCTTTTGCCTATAACTCTTCCTAAAGCAAAAAAACAGATAATCAAGAGTGGGGCCCGACAATGATGGACAGCACGCAAACCGAGATCGGCAGGGTTACCGAAGTACGCGAAAACATCATGATTGCCGAACTGACCCGGATGGATGGCGAAGATTTTCCCGTTGTCACCACTGCGTCCGATGAAGTGGCGGTGGGCCAGTTGGGGGCCTACATGATGGTCAAGCAGCGCGGCATTGAGGTGGTGGTCATGGTGATCAGTGCCGGTCAGGAACGTCTGGATGGCGGTGGTGTTTGTGGCACCCTGACCCTGGTGCCCCTGGGTGAGCTGGATAAGGATCATCGTTTTCACCGCGGTGTGATTCATTATCCAACACCCGGTGCGGCGGTGCACGTCGTACGTCCCGATGAGATTGCCATCCTGTTCGAAAAGTTTCAGTCCACCGGTTTTGAACTGGGTTACCTTCCCACCCTCACCTCCATGGGGGTCTGTCTCGATCCTACCGCCCTGTTTGGGCGCCACATGGCGATTCTGGGTCAATCCGGCGCCGGCAAGTCCTGGTCGGTGGCCAGCATTTTACAACGCACCGTCAAGGTGATGCCGAAAGCGAAGGTGATCCTGCTCGATCTGCACGGCGAATATGTCTGGAGTGATGGGGATGAACACCACTCTGCGTTTGAGGAGGGAACTTATCGCTATCTGGATGCGCGCAACCTGGAGATCCCCTACTGGCTGCTGACCTATGGTGAGTTGGTGGATCTGTTGATCGATCGCGATGACGCCAAGGCCTCCACGCAAATGGCGTTTCTGCGTGAAGTGCTGTTGATGTTGCGACGTAAGGCCAACAGCGGCATGGAGGATGCCCATATCACCATCGATTCGCCGGTCTATTTCTCCCTGGCGGAGTTGTTTCACCAGTTCAAACGGGCCAATGAACAGGTGACCGATTTCGGTAAGGTTAAAGGGGCGTTGTATGGTCAGTTCGATGAGTTTCTGATCAAGATGCAGAGCCGTTTTAACGATGTCCGTTACGATTTCCTGTTCAAGCCGAAAAGACGCAAATCATCCGCCTCTCTGGTGGATCTGCTGCAAGAATTTGTCGGTTTGGTTGAGCCGCAGCGACAGATCACGGTGATCGATTTCAGTTCGGTGCCGTTTGATGTGCGGCCGACGGTATCTGCACAGATCGGCCGGCTCGCCTTTGAATTCAACTACTGGAACCCCCAGTCCCGGGAGTTTCCTCTCCTGCTGGTGTGCGAAGAGGCCCACAATTATATTCCGCGTGAAGCCGGTACCCAGTTCGAGGGCACCCGCCGCTCGATGGAGCGGATCGCCAAAGAGGGGCGCAAGTACGGCGTGGGGCTGGCGGTGGTCAGTCAGCGCCCCCATGAATTGTCGGAGACTGTCCTGGCGCAGTGTGGCAGCTTTATCTGCCTGCGGGTAACCAATCCGGACGATCAGCAGTATATTCGCGATCTGGTACCGGATGCGGAGTCCAATCTGGTGAATATCCTGGCCGCACTGGGACGGGGCGAGGCGATGGCCCTGGGCGAAGCGGTGCCCTTGCCGACCCGTTTCCAGTTCCATCTGCCCAATCCAGCGCCGAACAGCAACGATATAGACTTCTACAATATGTGGCGTGATGGCCCCGGCACGGTCGATGTGGAAGCAATCGTGCGCCGTTGGCGACGCCAGGGACGTTGAGCCGTCCCATAAGATGAGTCGCTGGCCCAGAGCGAAAGCAGATTAACCGTGAAAAACGCGAAGTACGCGAAATAAGGACCCGCAAGGGACGAATTGATTTCGTGATTTTCGCGGTTAAATAAAGGTCGTCCCGCGGCCCCAGGTGCTGGTACGAAAGTCGCCTGACTGGGTTATAATACTACGCTTTCTTGACGGTATTGCCGTATGGTCGGCAGCAATTTACGGAGTTTCCCCATGTCAGCGTCTGGCGTAAAAAAGGTCGTACTCGCATATTCGGGTGGTCTGGATACCTCAATCATCCTTAAATGGCTTCAGGAGGAGTATGGATGTGAGGTGGTGACCTTTACCGCCGACATCGGTCAGGGAGAAGAGGTCGAACCGGCTCGTGCCAAGGCGCAGGCGGCCGGGGTCAAGGAGATCTATATCGATGACCTGACCGAAGAGTTTGCGCGGGATTTCGTGTTCCCCATGTTTCGCGCCAATACCATCTATGAAGGTGAATACCTGCTGGGAACCTCTATCGCCCGGCCGCTGATCACCAAGCGATTGATCGAGATTGCCAAAGAGACCGGCGCCGACGCCATCTCTCATGGTGCCACCGGAAAGGGCAATGATCAGGTACGCTTCGAGCTGGGCGCCTACGCGCTGATGCCGGATGTGAAGATCATCGCCCCCTGGCGTGAATGGGATCTGCTCTCGCGCGAAAAGTTGATGAAGTACGCCGAGGAGCACGGCATTCCGGTGGAGATGAAGCGCAAGGGCAAATCCCCTTACTCCATGGATGCCAATCTGCTGCACATCTCCTACGAAGGCTACGACCTGGAAGATCCCTGGTGTGAGCCGTCGGAGGAGATGTGGCGCTGGAGTGTGTCGCCGGAAGCGGCGCCCGATACCCCTACCTACATCGAACTCACTTTTGAAAAGGGTGACGTGGTGGCCATTGACGGTGAAGCCATGAGCCCGGCCAAAGTGATGACCGAGCTGAACCGGATAGGCGGCGCCAACGGTATTGGAAGGGATGATATCGTCGAGAACCGTTATGTCGGTATGAAATCGCGCGGCTGCTACGAGACACCGGGCGGCACCATCCTACTCAAGGCACACCGCGCCATGGAGTCCCTCACTCTGGATCGCGAGTCCGCTCACCTGAAGGATGAGTTGATGCCCAAGTATGCCGAATTGGTCTACAACGGTTACTGGTGGAGCCCGGAGCGCGAAATGCTGCAGGCGGCCATCGACCAGACCCAGACCGTGGTGAATGGGGTGGTACGACTGAAACTGTATAAAGGCGGCATCATGGTAGTAGGCCGTAAATCGGAAACCCACAGCCTGTTCGACGAATCCATCGCCACCTTCGAAGATGACGCCGGGGCCTATGACCAGAAGGATGCTGGCGGCTTCATCAAGCTCAACGCCCTGCGTCTGCGTGTGGCGGCCCGCCGTCGCAATCGCTGACATGAGCCAGGTGACGGATAATCGCGAGCACACCCGCTTTGCCCTGCGTTCCCAGGTAAAACTGGTGGACGCCGAGGGCAAACAGCGGGAGGTCTACACCAAGGATCTTTCACATGGTGGCCTGTTTTTGATTATCAAGGAAGAGCCACTCCCGGCCGTTGATTCGGAAGTCGAGGTGACGGCGATGGATATTGAAGACCCGTTGCCGCAACGTGCTGTAGTGGTGAGGACCGAACCTGGCCGAGGCATCGCCATCAGGTTTTTATAACCCATGTCCAAGCAGACGATTAAACGTGCTACAACCGTGGCGGTTCGCGTCGATGGCGTGACCATTGGCGGGGGATCACCCGTTGTCATCCAGTCGATGACCAATACCGACACGGCGGATATCGCGGCTACCGTCCGTCAGGTGACGGAGCTGAGCCGTGCCGGCTCCGAACTGGTGCGTGTCACGGTCAACACCGAAGAAGCGGCCCGTGCCGTCGCACCGATCCGTGACGGATTGGATAAGTTAGGCGTGAATGTCCCGCTGGTGGGCGATTTTCATTTCAACGGCCATAAGTTGCTGCAGAAATATCCAGACTGCGCCCAGGCGTTGGCCAAGTACCGGATCAATCCGGGCAACGTGGGAAGAGGGGCCAATCGGGATGAAAAGTTTGCCGCCATGATCGAACTGGCTTGCCGTTATGACAAGGCAGTACGCATCGGCGTCAACTGGGGCAGCATGGATCAAGAGTTGGTGGTGCGCATGATGGACGAAAACGCCCGTGCCGCCGAACCGCTGGATAATGACCGGGTGATTCGTGAAATCATGGTGGTATCGGCACTGGATAACGCTCGGCGTGCCGAGGAGTTGGGACTGGGGCGTGAGCGGATTCTCCTCTCCTGCAAAATGAGTGGCGTGCAGGATTTGATTGGGGTCTATCGGGAACTCTCTCGGCGTTGTGACTATGCCTTGCATCTCGGCTTGACCGAGGCGGGCATGGGCTCCAAGGGGATCGTCGCTTCCACCGCCGCCCTGGCGGTGCTGCTGCAGGAGGGTATCGGCGACACCATCCGTATCTCCCTGACTCCGGAACCGGGTGGCGCCCGTACCCAAGAGGTACAGGTGGCTCAGGAAATTCTGCAGTCCATGGGATTGCGCTCATTCACCCCCATGGTCATCGCCTGTCCCGGTTGCGGGCGCACCAGTAGCGTATTCTTTCAGCAATTGGCCCAGGAGATCCAGGCCTATCTGCGTCAGCAGATGCCACTGTGGCGCGACCGGTATCCCGGTGTGGAAGAGATGAACGTTGCGGTAATGGGCTGTGTGGTCAACGGACCGGGCGAGAGCAAGCATGCCAATATCGGTATCAGCCTGCCCGGCAGTGGCGAGGTGCCGGTGGCCCCGGTGTATGAAGATGGGGAGAAAACCGTCACCCTGAAAGGGGAGCATATTGCCGAGGAGTTTCAGCGCTTGGTCGAGCAGTATGTGATGCGCCACTACGGCTGAAAATACCCCAGTTTACGCGTGTTGATCTGTCGCTATTTAAATCCGACCTGTTCCGCATAGATATCTTTCAGCAGACGTTTAAATTCGGGATGGTTTAGCAACTGTTGTTGTCCTGCGTCGATCAAACGTTGTGCCGCCTGCTTCGGCAGGTTGAAATCCGTGGGGATGGTGGAGAGCGGTTCGCCATCAATCTGCCCCGGACTCTCTTCCAGGTTGATTTCAATAATATAGAGCTCAGGCTGACAGCGGGTTTTATCCTGGCAGGGGCCGGCGCCATTCTCCTTTAGCCAAGGGCCCATCTGACTGTGCAGATACGCCTTGGTCTCGAAGTTATAGTTGCTGAGCGGTGTAGTGCTGGCCGCATCCAGAATCACCGATTGCGGCGGATGGTCCGGGCTCTTTTCCCACTCACTGGGCAACCGCGCGGCGGCGTCGATTTCGATCAGCACGATGCGCTTGGCTTGCTCCACCACTTTACGTTGTTTGGCGTCATTCAGACCATCATGAATGACGATCTGGTCCACCATCGCGCGCAGTCCCAGGTTGTCGGCCAGGCCGCCATCCAGTAAATGGATGTAGGGGTGTGCCGGCTGATTCAGGTAACGGTTCCAGGTTTTGGCCAGCCGATAACGTCTGGGGTTGGTGTGTTTTTCCGTCAGGCCGATCTGTACCCATTCCGGGATAGGATAGCCGCAACTGCCGGCCCGGTTGTTCAGGACGATAGGGGTGAAGATAAGCGGAACCGCGCTGGAGGCGGCGACGGCCCGGGCAACCGGGAAGTGGTCGCTATCCGAACAGATCAGGGAGAACAGTTCCGGGGTGAAGCCGAAGCGGCTGCCTTTAAACAGATCGGTGGCGTTGATGATCACGACCGGTCCCTGGTTGTCGAACAGCTCGCTCAGTGTGTGCTCGCCGAACAATTTCTCCCGGAAATACTCATCCAGTATATCGCCGGAACCGAACGTGGTGGATGAGAGGCGAGACAGGTTATCCAGGGACAACAGGCGTTGGCGAATTTCATCCCGGACATTTTTTTCAATGAAGTCGTTTCGAAAGGTCTTGAATAGCTGTTCGCCATAGAGGCCGTAGTAAGCGGCGATGATGCTACCCCCAGACACCGCGGAAATGATGTCCACCTTATCCAGCAGGGATGCCGCATTAGGCAGGGTGGTGAGCGGGGTCTGATGTAATGCTTCCATGACCCCATAAGCGAAGGCGGAGGCGCGGTTGCCGCCCCCGGAGAGGGTCATCAGCACGATGGTGGAATCCGTCGAGTAGGTAGTTTCGATCGGTTTGGCTACCACCAGGGGTGGATTGTCGGGAAACCGGGCGGTACTGGCGCAGCCGCTAATCAGCAACAGGCTGGTCAGTATGGCGTATACCTGTTGAAATCGATTCATGGAAGCGAGAGTGTGTCCTGTTTTTGACTGTCGCAGGATTACCCCATCCGACGGGTGTGCTTGTCAAGCCGACGAATCGTTTGTTTCCCGATTCTGTATTGCCCGAGCCCAGCTCTCCATGGCGGTGTTGGCGACAGGCATGGGCGCCTCCATGAAGGTGATATGAAAGCTCTCCGGTAGTTCAACGACGCCGATTGAGCGGGGGCGTACAGCCATGGCCTGGGGTGTCGGCAGGGTAAAACCGAAACAGAAAACGATATTGCTCGCGGCCAGGATATCTTCATGAATCTGACCATTCGGCAAGGCGCTTGTATGGGCGTAATGATCAAAGACGGCGATAAAGGTCGCGGCGGAATCGGCTTCGATACAGCTTTTAAGGTGGTTGAGTATCTGCTCGACACTACGAAAGGTGGTCTCTGATTTGCCAATCTCCAGCGAGAACAGGGAGTATGACTCTCGCGTGAGGGATTGCTGCATGGCGGGCTCCTGAAGAATGCTGTGTGAATTCCATAACTCAATCAATTTGCTCAGAGGTTAATGGCTTCAGCGGGCCCGTGCATTGAAAAATCTCAATGTCACAAAATTGTTTGTCAATTGTCAGCAATAAATTCGAGATTGCGTATGTCCAGCAGATATTTATTTGGTTCGGTCTCCACCAGCAGACTCTGGCGTTTGAATTCGGCGATGGTCCGACTGGCGGTTTCGGTGGTGATGCCGAGCATCGCCCCCATATCCTCCCGGGGGAACAGTTCGCACTCACTGGATTCCTGATTGCGTACCAGTCGCAGCAACAGCCGGGCGACCCGCTGTTTGGCGGAACCGGTAGAGAGCTCGGTGAGCCAGGCATCGGCCTCTTCCAGCGCTCGCTGCCAGCGATTCAGCAGTTCCTGGTGTAATTTTGGATTGGTTTTTGACAGTGCCTGCACGACGCTGACCGGCAGACTGCAGGCCTGGGTCGGTTGCAGCACTACCGCATCATGTTTGTAGGGCTGGCCCAAAAGTGCTTCCAGTCCGGTGACATCGGTAGAGCGGATCAACCGCACGATACGTTGCGTCCCGTCGGGCAGGTACTGGATCAGTTTCAGTACGCCACTGCGGATGGTATACAGCCGATCGGCCTGGTCGCCCGCACGGTAAAGGGTTGAACCGGCAGGTAGGGTGTACAGATCAATGGGCTGATGGATAGTGTCGAAATCCTTCTCATCCAAACCGGCAAACAGCACGGAATTACGCAGCGTACAGCTGATGCAGTCGGCAACGCCTTCCCAGGCTTCTTTATCGGAGAGGTTTTTCATTCACAGTACTCTATATGAGGGACCCGGTATCCATTACACAGGGGAGTATTTCAAATTATACCCCAGTTGTGTCGCCAACTTTCAGTAGAGGTAGCCGGAGGGACGGCGAGCCGCTGTTTTACAGTAATGCGGTTCGGGCCCCACCGGCGGTCTACGGGTTGGATGTCGTCCCCGGTATCCGGTCACCCTACCTTCGGAAGATGGGCCAGAGACTTTTTGATCGCCTCTTCCGGATAGTCATAATCCTCCAGTTCGCCGGCAAAGAAGCGGTCGTAAGAGGTCATGTCAAAATGTCCATGGCCGGAGAGGTTGAACAGTAAGGTCTTGGCTTCGCCGGTTTCGGCACAGCGCCGCGCTTCACGGATGGTGGCGGCGATGGCGTGGGTCGATTCCGGAGCCGGTACAATACCCTCGCTCTTGGCAAACAGCACGCCCGCCTCAAAGGTTTCGATCTGGGGCACCGCCACCGCACCCAATAGCCCTTCGTTGTAAAGTTGACTGATCAATGCCGAGTCACCGTGGTAGCGCAGACCGCCGGCATGAATACCGGGGGGCATGAAGTCGTGGCCCAGTGTGTACATTTTCATCAGCGGGGTCAGGCCGATGGCGTCGCCGAAGTCATAGGCGTAGGTACCCTTGGTCAGTGTCGGGCAGGAGGTAGGTTCTACGGCGACCAGTTCCACCTGTTTGCCTGCCGCCTTGTCGGCAAAGAACGGGAAGGCGATACCGCCGAAGTTGGAGCCACCGCCACAGGGGGCAAAGATCATGTCAGGGTATTCGCCGACCATGGCTAACTGCTTTTTCGCCTCTTCGCCGATAATGGTCTGGTGCAGCAGCACGTGGTTTAACACCGAGCCCAACGCATAGTTTGTGTCGGGACGGCCGGCGGCGATCTCCACTGCTTCGGAAATGGCGATACCCAGCGAACCTTCACTGTTCGGATCCTTGGCCAGTATGGAGCGACCGGATTCGGTCAGGTCGGTAGGGCTGGCATGAACGTTTGCGCCCCAGGTGCGCATCATGGTGCGGCGATAGGGTTTTTGGCCATAGCTGATCTTGACCATAAATACTTCCACATCCAGGCCGAACATCTGTCCGGCCAGTGCCAGGGAGCAACCCCACTGTCCGGCGCCGGTCTCGGTGGTCAGTTTCTTGATACCTGCCTGCTGGTTGTAGTAGGCCTGGGCCACCGCGGTATTTGGCTTGTGAGAACCGGCCGGGCTGACCGATTCATTCTTATAGAAGATCTTGGCCGGCGTGTTCAGCATCTTTTCCAGACGATGGGCGCGGTACAGCGGGGAAGGGCGCCATAGGCGCAGCACCTCGCGCACTTCGTCCGGGATCTTGATCCAGCGCTCGGCGCTCACCTCTTGTTTAATCAACTCTTCAGGAAAGATGGCAGCCAGGGCATCCGGCCCCACCGGGTTACCGTCGGGCCCCAGCGGCGGGGAGGGTGGATTCGGCATATCGGCCACCACGTTATACCAATGGGTGGGCATCTCGGATTCTTTTAATAGAATCTTGGTCTTCATCTCAAGGCTACTCCCAAGTTTTTGTAGTTTGGAGGGATCAGATCTGCGGGTCTCTGTCGGACCGATCCCGCAATCTTCACATATTAGGTGTGCCCGATGCCACCGTTTTAGCCCACATTGACCCGAGAGAAGGATAGAGGAAGTTTCCGTTGTAATTAAATTCATCTGTGCGGGAGACTGGCTTATAAAGGTGAAAACCATCAATAATATAGTTCGTCGTTATCCTCTGGCAGCTGGCTACGGTACAATCGGCGTCCCTTGGAGCAACGGTGTGATGGGTGAACAATGGCGCTGATCAATCTGCGCAAGATACAGCTGGGCTTTGGTGGTCCGGCCCTGCTGGACAATCTGGACCTAGCGATTGAGCGCGGCGAGCGGATCTGCTTGCTGGGACGCAATGGCGTCGGTAAGTCGACCCTGATGAAGCTGATCGCCGGTGAATTGCAGGCGGATGACGGGGAGTTCTCCATCCAGCAGGGAGCGGTGATCACCCGCCTCACCCAGGAGGTTCCGGAAGGCATAGAAGGCTCGGTGTTTGACGTGGTGGCGACCGGCTTGGGTGAATTGGGCGATCTGGTACGTCGCTTTCACCAGATTAGTCATCAACTGGCCACCGAAAGCAGTGACAAGTTGCTGGATCAACTCTCCCGGGTGCAGCATGAGCTGGAGGCAGTGGACGGCTGGCAGTCCGAGCAGCGGGTCGAGACGGTGATCTCCAAACTCTCCCTGGATCCGGATATCGCCTTTGCCGCGCTCTCCGGTGGTTTGAAACGCCGCGTGCTACTCGCCCGTGCCCTGGTGCAGGCGCCGGATCTGTTGCTGTTGGATGAGCCGACCAACCACCTGGATATCGCCTCTATCGATTGGTTGGAAGAGTTTCTGCTCAGTTACGACGGCACGCTGCTGTTCGTTACCCACGACCGTATGTTCCTGCGCAAACTGGCTACCCGTATTATCGAACTGGACCGGGGGCAACTCACCGACTGGCCGGGCGACTACGAAAACTTCCAGCGCCGCAAGGCCGAGATGCTGAATGCGGAAGAGAAGGCCAATGCCCGCTTTGACAAGAAGCTGGCCCAGGAAGAGGTGTGGATCCGTCAGGGCATCAAGGCGCGGCGCACCCGCAACGAAGGCCGGGTGCGCGCCCTACAGGCGTTGCGTGCCGAGCGCAAACAGCGTCGTGAACGCGCCGGCAATGTCAGCATGGCGCTGCAACAGGCCGAGCGCTCCGGCAAGCTGGTGATCGAGGCGGAAGGGATCAGCTATGCCTGGGATGGCAAGCCGATTGTGCGTGACTTCAGCACGACCATCATGCGGGGGGATCGTATCGGTGTCATCGGACCCAACGGGGCCGGCAAAACCATACTGCTCAACTTGCTGTTGGGTAAGCTGAAGCCGGACAGCGGTACGATCAAGCACGGCACCAAACTGGAGGTGGCTTACTTCGATCAGCTGCGCGCCCAGTTGGATGACGAGAAGTCGGTGATGGATAACGTCGCCGACGGCAGCGACAAGGTGGAGATCAACGGCAGCAGCAAACATGTGATCAGTTATCTGCAGGATTTCCTGTTTATGCCGGACCGGGTGCGACAGCCGGTCAAGGCGCTTTCCGGCGGTGAGCGTAACCGGCTTTTGCTGGCACGCCTGTTCAGCAAGAGCGCCAATGTGCTGGTGATGGATGAGCCGACCAACGACCTGGATGTGGAGACCCTGGAGCTGCTGGAAGAGCTGCTGCTGGATTATCAGGGTACCCTGCTGCTGGTGAGTCATGACCGGGTGTTTCTCAACAACGTGGTGACCAGTACCCTGGTATTTGAAGGTGAAGGGCAGATCAACGAATACGTGGGCGGTTACGATGACTGGCTCAGCCAGCGCAAGGTGCCGGCGGTGCCAACCATAACCCAATCTGTACCGGCTAAGTCTGTGCAGGCAAAATCGACTCCGGCCAGACAGGCGCCGGTTGTGTCGTCCGGCAAGCCGAAAAAACTGAGTTATAAGGATCAGCGTGAACTGGATGCTCTGCCCAAGCTGATCGAGCAGTTGGAAGGGGAGTTGGAAAAACTGCAGATGATGGTTGCTGATCCCGCTTTCTATAAGCGCCCCCAGGAGGAGAAAGCCGAGACGCAGCGACAGTTGCAGGAGACTGAGTTGGCGCTCGAAACCGCATACGGGCGTTGGGAAGAGCTGGAGTCATAAGCAGTCGGACTGAACGCTACAGCTATTGTCCTACTCAGGTTGCAAAGCAGATTTCGGATCGTTTGGTCTTCGCTTTATATAAGGCAACATCTGCTTGTTGCAGTAGCTCGTCCGGGGTTAGGCCATGCTCGGGGAACACGCTGGCGCCGATACTGGCGCCTATTTCCAGAACGTGATTGTTGATGAGGAAGGGTTCCTGCAAAGCACGTATAATCCGGTCGCCGATTTTCTGGACGAACCCGTAGTCACTGATAAATTCCAATAATATTGCAAACTCATCACCGCCGATCCTGGCCAGCAGATCCGTCTCTCGCAGACAGGTCTCAATTCTCCTGCATACTTCGATCAGTAGTGCGTCACCGACATGGTGTCCGTGTCGATCATTGACGGGCTTGAATAGATCCAAATCCACCAGCAGAACACTGAACTTCCTCTCGGATCGTTTGGCCAGCTTTACCGTCCGATCCATGGTGTCGGCAAATTTCCTGCGGTTTGCAATGCCCGTCAGCGGGTCTTCATAGGATTTCTTCTCCAGTATCCGTTCCATCTGTTTTTGCATAATGACGCTGGCGAGCGCATTGGAGACGGTTTCAAGAAACTGGACTTCAAGTGGGGATTGCCTATGGCCATGCATGACGTAGAGGTTAATGACTCCCAGGGTTCTATTTTTATCCAATATCGGAATGCAGTAGTGGCCGTGGGGTTCCATTCCATTTGGGCGAATTTCGTGGTGATGATCGATCTCCGTCTTGTGGATAATGGTTCCATGCTTTGCCGCCTTACCACACAGGCAGGTGCCAAAATCCACCCGTCCACATTTTTGTAATAGCGGTTCGCCAAGATTTTGTGAGGCGACCATTTCCAAGCTGGTGCCGTCATCGCCTGCCAGAAATATACAGCCCTTCGATTCAACTGCCAGCCATTTGACGTTAAGGATGATATCGAGGCATCTACGCAGGATTTCGTGTAGATTTTTGTTGCCATGTGCGACGGTCAAAACATCATAGAGTGCGGAAGCCGCTTCGGCCCGCTTTTTCGTCATCTCATTGGATTCATCCAGCAGGGCGGTGGTAAAGACACCTCCCTGAATCAGAGAAACAATGACGATCACCATCGCCGCCAACAGATAGGTATCGATGTAATTTGAAAAGGTTCGGGTGAACTCGACCGGTATGAAATCGACCCCCAACATGGCGGTGTAATGCATCGATGCAATGGCAACCCCCATGATGATGGCGGCAAAAATCTTCAAGGTTAGCCGCTGCAGGATCGGTGAACTACGGAAATAGTTGAGTAAGACGATGGCAATGGATGAGACCGCAATGGCGATAACAATAGATAAGACAACAATAGGCCAGGCGTACTCCATGGTTGCATTCATCACCATTGCCGCCATACCCGTATAATGCATACCGGCGATGCCGGATCCAACGCCCGTACCAAACAGCATGGCTTTGGCCGGTTTGATCTCCTGCCTGGAACGTATGGGGACAACGGCCATCGAACAGACCCCTACGGCGAGCGCCAATGACAACAACGTCATGGTGGTATCGTAGTGGACAGGAATAGGCAGATGAAATGCGAGCATGGCAATAAAGTGCATGCCCCAGATGCCTGTTCCGAGACTCAGGCCGAAGGCGGAGATCCACACGCTGTCCCATTTCCAGTTTGTGGAGGAGTAGATACGCGTGACACTGGTGAGGGCGACAAATGCAGAGATGATTGCCACTGCAATGGAAAGGACAACCAGAGAATGGCTGTAACTCCCTATTAAGTACTGCATGTCATCCCCTGAAATCAAATCGCCTTAGGCTATTTAGTATATGTTAAACGTCTGTCAGATTGTATTGAATCTGATGCAACTTTGACTGACCGGTGGAGATAACTCTGGCCCGATTGTCTGGGTGACGTTTGTGACCGACAAGCGGAATCCGTCCGGGTGTTTGGATCGATAAGTGAAGGGCGATCTGCCCCTACCGTTTCAATAACCTACAATATAACCGGGACTTTCAAATTGAGGATAACCGGATGGTTGGTCTGACTCATAAGCTGATGTTTACCATGCTCTGCGTGGCTACGGCAGTCATGGCGGCAGAACCGCCGCATGATCGGCTGCTGGATCAGCGCTTTGCCGAACTGAAGCAGGCGCCGGATGAGTCGCGTGCGCGTGAAATCGAACAGGCGATCTGGAAACTGTGGATGAAGTCAGGGAGTGCCGAGATCGATAAGTTGATGCAGCAAGCGCTGGAGGCGCGCCGCTGGGGAGATTACGACAAGGCGCTCGGACTGTTGGATCGAATGATCGAGATGGATCCCCAATATGCCGAAGCATGGAACCAACGGGCCACCATCCATTTTCTGCGGGACGAGTATGAGCCGGCCTTGGCGGATGTTGCCAGAACACTGCAACTGGAGCCGCGCCATTTTGGTGCCATGGCCGGTCGCGGTGTCATCCGGCTGCACCAGGGGAAGACGGCCCTGGCCATCCAGAGCATCAAGGCGGCGATGGATTACCACCCCTTCCTGAAGGAACGGACACTGGTACCGGCGCAGTTTTTAGCGCCATCTGCAGAGCCGCGTTAACACCGGGCGTTACATTCGATTTTCAAGCCTGCGATATCGAGTCCACAGTATTTAGTGGGGCGCCGGGCCGGTTATGGCGTATGATGACCGCCGTTAACCAGTCAGAACGCAGCGCATACATTTCCCAGTCGTGTCCCCGGGTACGCTGTTAGCCGATGAATGCTCACACTGTCAATACCTCGATAGGACAAATCACGTGAACGCCACCCCCTTCTCTGCGTTGAATCTGCATGCCGATCTGCTAAATAACCTGGCAACCTTGGGCTATGCCCGGATGACCCCGATACAGGCCCAAAGTCTGCCGCCGATTCTGGCCGGGCAGGATGTCATCGCCCAAGGCAAGACAGGATCAGGCAAGACGGCGGCGTTTGGACTGGGGTTGTTACAAAGGCTCGACGTGAAGCGTTACCGGGTTCAGTCGCTGGTGCTCTGTCCTACCCGGGAACTGGTGGATCAGGTCGCCAAGGAGATCCGTCGCCTGGGCCGGGGTATTCACAATATCAAAGTGCTGACCCTGTGTGGTGGCATGCCGTTTGGTCCCCAAGTGGGCTCACTGGAGCACGGTGCCCACATTATCGTTGGCACCCCGGGACGGATCGAGGACCACCTTGGCCGCGGCACGTTGAAGCTGGAGGCTGTGCATACCCTGGTACTGGATGAGGCGGACCGCATGCTGGACATGGGTTTTCAGGAGGTACTGGATCGGATTATTGAGCAGATACCGAAGCCGCGGCAGACACTGCTGTTCAGCGCCACGTTTCCCGATCAGATACAGGCGATTGCCCAGCGCATCATGAACCGACCGGCGATGGTGAAGGTGGCATCGACTCATGACAATCTCAGCATCGAACAGCACTTCTACAAAGTGAGTGACGGCAAACAGCGTCTGACCGCCCTGCGCCTGCTGTTGCAACAGTTTCGTCCGGAGTCGGCGCTGGTGTTTTGCAACACAAAAAAAGAGACCCAGGCGGTGGCCGACCAGTTATGCAGCGCCGGTTTCAGCGCCCTGGCCCTGCATGGCGATCTGGAGCAGCGGGATCGCGATCAGACATTGATCCGTTTCGCCAACCGTAGTGTCTCGGTATTGGTAGCGACCGATGTGGCCGCTCGCGGACTGGATATTGATGCGCTGGATGCAGTAATCAACTATCACATCGCCCATGATACGGAGAGCCATTTGCACCGTATCGGCCGCACCGGTCGTGCCGGTAGCACGGGCATCGCCTGCTCGCTGTACAGCGATAAAGAGAGCCATCGGGTGGCGCAACTGGATGCCGGTATCGATCCGATCCTGGACAGCGAACCGTTACCTCCCCTCGATCTTCTGGATAAACCGCCACTGAAACCCGCCATGGCGACACTGCAGATTGACGGGGGCAAGAAGCAGAAGATACGTCCGGGCGATATCCTGGGCGCCTTGACCGGAGAACAGGGGATTACCGGCCAACAGGTGGGTAAGATCCATCTGGCCGATAACTGGGCGTTTGTCGCGGTGAGTCGAAATGCGCTGAAACCAGCACTGAAGAAACTGACCGAAGGGAAATTGAAAGGGCGCTCGTTTCGGGTTCGGCTGATCGGCGATTAATAAGGATAGCGTGGAGAGGTGCCGGTAGCGGGTTTTAAATAGTCGCGACTGGATTCAAATGAGGCATCTGTTTCGGTCATGGCGGCCTGATCTATCTGACCCTGTTACCGGTACGTTGCCTTGATGATTAAACCGCTAGGATACATACCAGATCCGTGGGACGGCACGTTTTTTGCGCCCACGCGCATGCTTCAAAATCACTGACAAGGTAAGCAATATCACAGGATCGAAAGCGGAATTCCGCTATTCTCAAGATATGGTTTCACTTGAAGATCAAATCCATGGCCCTCCCGAAGTGGAGGTGGTGATTGAGATCCCGCGCGGCAGTTTTCTCAAGCGCGGCAGTAACGGACTCGTCGATTTTGTTTCGCCGCTACCTTGCCCGTTTAATTACGGTTGTGTACCGGCTTATATCGGTGGTGAGGGGGATCTGCTGGATGCGGTGGTGCTGGGGCCGCGGTTGCCGCTGGGGACGCGGGTGACGGTAAGGGCCTGGGGGGCGATCGGCCTGTCGGAACGCTTTATGTATGACGATAAGTTGATCTGCAGTGTCGAACCGCTGCGTGACAACCAGCGTCGTCTGGCGCTGCGTTTTTTCCACATTTACGCCCGCTGCAAGGGGTGGCTCAATTTCTTGCGGGGGCGAAAGGGGGCTACCCGCTGCGAAGGCTGGGGTTCCGCCGCTGCGGCGATCGCGCGGGCGAGGCCGATCGGGCCGGATTGGCGCGGTCCCCAGGTGCCTTATTAGGCTAGCCTGCCAGATTTTCCTCTATACAGCTCTGCTTGGAATACGGGTGATGTCCATGCATCGTGCTGGGTTTCTACCGACCCTATGCGTTCCCACGCGGAGCGTGGGAACGAGGGATACGGTTTCTGCGTGGACACAAAAAAACATCAACGCAAGTGTAGGGGCAACCCCCCGTGGTTGCCCGATGTTTCCGGGCTCCGGGTACCGGGCAGGCACGGGGGCCTGCCCCTACACGGCGTGATGCGATAAGCCTATGATTTATAAGGTAGGGTAATCCCTTCCTGCCCATTCACTCACTCCATGTCTCTATAAACAGCGCTGTAGTTGCGGTGGCAACAAATAGAATATTAGAATAAGATTAATTAATGATTTTTGTCATTCACTGATCCGGGAACTGCCCATGCAAGATCCAACCACCCAATCCGATAACGACCTGGGCCGCGTGGAGGTCAAAACCACCACCTGCTACATGTGCGCCTGCCGTTGCGGTATCCGGGTGACCCTGCGGGATGGTGAGATCCGGCATATAGAGGGTAACCCCAAGCATCCCCATAACCAGGGGGTGATCTGCGCCAAGGGTTCCTCCGGCATCATGAAGCAGTATTCACCGGCCCGTATAACCCAGCCGTTGTTGCGTAAGCCGGGTGCGGAGCGGGGCACCTCGGAATTTGAGGCCATCTCCTGGGAACAGGCGTTTGAAATGATCAGCGAACGGCTGGCCCGCATCCGCGCCGAGGACCCGAAGACATTCGCCCTGTTCACTGGCCGCGATCAGATGCAGGCCCTTACCGGCCTGTTTGCCAAGCAGTTCGGCACGCCTAACTATGCGGCTCACGGCGGCTTCTGCTCGGTCAATATGGCGGCCGGCATGATCTACACCATCGGCGGTTCATTTTGGGAGTTTGGCGGCCCGGACCTGGACCGGGCCAAGCTGTTCGTGATGATCGGTACTGCCGAGGATCACGACTCCAACCCGTTGAAGATCCACATCTCCAAGTTCAAACGGCGCGGCGGTCGTTTTATCTCCATCAATCCGATCCGCTCCGGCTACTCGGCCATCGCCGATGAGTGGGTGCCGATCAAGCCGGGCACCGACGGCGCGTTGATTCTGGCGATCAACCACGAGTTGATCAATCAGGGGCTGTTCGACCGGGAATTCCTGATCCAGTACTCCAATGCTGCCGAACTGGTGGTGGACGATCCGCGACGCGACGATCACGGCCTGTTCAAGCGTTTCGAAATGCATGTGGAGGAGGGTTGTTTCGATCCGGAGAACAAGCTCTGGTGGGACCGGGATCTGGACAAGGAGATCTCCACCCATACGCCGGGCAGCGATCCCCGGCTGCTGGGGGCGTTTCGGCTGGAGGATGGCACCCGGGTGAAACCGGCCTTCCAGTTGTTAAAGGAGCGGCTGGAGGAGTACACCCCGGAGTGGGCCGAGGGGATTACCGGCATACCCGCCGAGACCATCCGCCGCCTGGCCCATGAGATGGGCGTCACCGCCCGCGACCAGAAGATCGAATTGCCGATTCAGTGGACCGATAGTTGGGAGAACGAGCATGAGTCGATCACCGGCAACCCGGTGGCGTTCCACGCCATGCGCGGCATCGCCGCCCACTCCAACGGTTTCCAGTCGATCCGCGCGCTGAGTATTCTGATGACCCTGCTCGGCACCATCGACCGGCCGGGCGGTTTCCGCCACAAGGCGCCGTTCCCGAGGCCGATTCCCCCCTGCCCCAAGCCGCCCAACTCACCGGATGGGGTCAAACCCAACACGCCGCTGGACGGCATGCCGCTGGGCTGGCCGTCGAAGCCGGAGGATCTGTTTGTCGACGAGCAGGGCGAGGCGGTGCGCCTGGACAAGGCGTTCTCCTGGGAGTATCCGCTGTCGGTGCACGGCTTGATGCACAATGCCATTACCAACGCCTGGCGCGGTGATCCCTACTCGATCGATACCATGCTGCTGTTCATGGCCAACATGGCCTGGAACTCTTCCATGAACACCGAGCAGATCCGCCACATGCTCACCGACATGAACGAGGAAACCGGTGAGTACAAGATCCCGTTCCTGATCGTCTGCGACGCCTTCCAGTCGGAGACGGTGGCCTTTGCCGACCTGGTGCTGCCCGATACCACCTATCTGGAGCGTTACGATGCCCTCTCCATGCTGGACCGGCCGATCTCTGAATTCGAGGGGCCGGTGGATTCGGTACGCATCCCGGTGGTGCCGCCGACCGGCGAATGCAAGCCGTTCCAAGAGGTGCTGGTGGAGCTGGGCAGCCGGCTCAAGCTGCCGGCTTTCGTTACGGCGGCCGGCGAGCGCAAGTATCGCGACTATCCGGACTTCATCACCAACTACGAGACTTCACCCGGCTCCGGTATCGGCTTCCTGGCCGGTTGGCGCGGCAAGGGGGGTGAGAAGTTCCTCAAAGGCGAGCCCAATCCGCGCCAGTGGGAGATGTACCAGAAGAACGATTGCTACTACCACTACAAGTTGCCCAAGTCCTACCAGTACATGCGTAACTGGAACAAGGGTTATCTGCACTGGGCGCGCAACCACGGCATGATCCGTTATGCCGAACCGATTACCATCCATCTCTACTCCGAGGTGTTGCAAAAGTTTCGTCTGGCGGCCCAGGGCAAGGGCAAGGGACGCCAGCCGCCGGAGCGGCTGCGCAAGCGCATCGAGATGCACTTCGACCCGCTGCCGTTCTACAGTGAGCCGCTGCTCTCCCGGTTGGTGGATACCCACGAGTATCCGCTCAATGCCCTGACCCAGCGTCCGATGGCGATGTACCACTCCTGGGACTCCCAGAATGCCTGGCTGCGGCAGATCCATACCCATAATTACCTGTTCGTCAATCCGGCCCTGGCACATGCCAAGGGGATCGATGACGGTGACTGGATCTGGGTCGAGTCACCCACCGGCAAGGTGCGCTGTATGTGCCGCTACTCCGAGGCGGTGGAGCCGGGCACGGTCTGGACCTGGAACGCGATCGGCAAGGCGGCCGGTTCTTGGGGGTTGTCGCCCCAGGCCAACGAGTCGCAGAAGGGTTTCCTGCTCAATCACCTGATCCCGGAGGAGCTGCCGCCCTGCGAGTCGGGCGAACACCTCTCCAACTCCGACCCGGTCACCGGCCAAGCAGCCTGGTTCGATGTACGGGTGAAGATCTACAAGGCGGATCCGGATGAACCTGCCCAGACATCGCCCCAGTTCGGTGCCATGAAACCGCTGCCGGGACAAAAGGTACGTCGCGGCCGTTGGCAGGCGTTTTTCGCCGGCAAGCTGGGCAGAAAGAAGGGGAGCCGCGTATGACTCAACTGGCACTGGTTATTGATCTGAATGTCTGCGTCGGTTGTCACGCCTGTGTCACCAGCTGCAAGGAGTGGAACAGCTCCGGCTGGGCCGGTCCGATGCCGGACGAAAATCCTTACGGCGCCGATCCCAGCGGGGTCTTCTTCAACCGGGTGCAGACTTACGAGGTGGGTTGTTTTCCGCACACCGAGACGGTTCATTTCCCTAAGTCCTGCCTGCACTGCGAAGATCCGCCCTGTGTGCCGGTCTGTCCCACCGGGGCCAGCTACAAGCGTGAGGATAACGGTATCGTACTGGTGGATTACGACAAGTGCATCGGCTGTAAATACTGCTCCTGGGCCTGTCCCTACGGTGCCCGTGAGATCGATGCGCAGAACAAAGTGATGAAGAAGTGCACCCTCTGTGTCGATCGGGTCACCGATGAGACGCTGCCCGAATCGGAGCGCAAGCCTGCCTGTGTGCTGGCCTGTCCCACCTCGGCGCGCATCTTCGGTGATATTCACGATCCCGACTCCGTTGCCTCGGTAGCGATCCGCGAGCAGGGCGGTTATCAGCTGCAGCCGGAGTGGGGCACCCAGCCGGCCAACCACTATCTGCCGCGCCGCCGCAGCCAGATGCAGATTCATGAAGATGAGTTGATCCGAGCGGATAATCCGTTGCGCAAGGAAGAGGTGGAAATGCCGATCGAGCAGGGCGATACCCTGGACGATGTGGCTTGGTAGTCCGATAGAGTGGGAACGCTTTTTGTGCCCACGCCGACGGTGCTAGCGGATTTATGAACAGGACAAAACGATGCATCCAGCTTTTTCAGTAATTTTTCTCACCACCCTGATTGGTATCGGGCAGGGACTGTTTCTGGCGCTGTTTACCGGCCAAGTGTATGCCCTGGCCAATCTGATCCCGGTGCAGGAGAGCCTGGGCTTTTATGCCGTCGGCAGTCTCGTCTCACTGCTGTTTCTACTGCTTGGACTGATTGCTTCCGTGTTTCATCTGGGACGTCCTGAGCGCGCCTGGCGTGCCGTCACCCAGTGGCGCACCTCCTGGTTGTCGCGCGAGGTGATTGTCCTGCCGTTTTTCATGCTGCTGGTGTTTCTCTATGGCGTGGCCCACTTCTTCGGCATGACCGAGCCGCTGTTCACGGTGTCGGATACCTTGCCGGTGGATCTGACGCTGCTTATCGGTCTGCTGGCCAGCGTGATGGCGTTTGCCCTGTTTATCTGTACAGCGATGATTTATGCCAGCCTGAAATTTCTGCAGGAGTGGCACACGCCGCTAACCGTGACCAACTACACGCTGCTGGGACTGGCTTCCGGTTTCATGTTTGCCGCCGCCGCTTCCGCCTATATCGATCTTGGCTTGGTGTCGTTGTTTGGCACATGGGCGGTCATCTTTACCTTATTGGGTGCGCTCTCCCGTGGCGCGTCACTGGTGCGTAACCGGGCGCTACGCAACAAATACGGATTGCGCACCGCGATCGGCGTGCGGCATCCCAATATGAAACAGTTGAGTCAGGGTTTCATGGGAGGCGCCTTCAACACCAAAGAGTTTTTTCACGGCCGTACGCCGGGGGCACTGAAGCTGATCCGCTGGTTCTTTTTGTTGGCGGTGTTTCCGCTGCCGGTGGTGTTGATTGCTACGGCGTATAGCCTGGAGTCGACATCACTGCCGATAGCGGCCTTTGTATTGCAATATCTGGGATTGATCGCCGAGCGCTGGTACTTCTTTGCCGAAGCGAAACATCCACAGAATATCTATTACCAGTCGATGGCCTAATGGCCGGTATCTAAGGGAGGCAGATATGAAAAAGCTGAAACGATTGCTGGCTGTGTGGGCGCTACTGTTTGCCAGTGCGCCGCTGCAGGCCGATGTGGCGGTACTGGTGCACGGTTATTTGGGCAGCGCCGCCTCCTGGGAGGAGAGCGGGGTCAATGCAGTGCTGATGGCCAACGGCTGGAAGCGGGCTGGCATCCTACGTACCGATCCCTACGGCGTGGAGTTGATTCCGGTAGTGGGCGATGAGGGTGATAACAGCCTCTACCAGGTGGAGTTGCCGTCCCTGGCGCCGATGATGGTGCAGGCGGATCAACTGCAGGCCATGCTGCAGCAAGTGGCCGAATTGCATCCGGACGAGCCGATTGCCCTGGTGGCCCATTCAGCCGGCGGTGTCGTGGCACGTATTGTCCTGGTGCGGGGTGGTGTACCCCACGCAAAGGCGTTGATCACTATCGCCTCACCCCATCTCGGCACCGGCCGGGCGGTGCAGGCGTTGGAGAGTACCGATATCCCCTATCCGTTCTGTCTGGTACAGAACTTCTTCACTGGCGGCAAGACCCGTCTGCTGCGTGAGTCCCGTGGAGCGTTGGTGGATCTGGTGCCGGCCCAACCGGGCAGTCTGCTGTTTTGGCTTAACAGCCAACCCCATCCGCACATCGCCTATCACTCCATCGTACGTCCCGGCCCAGTCGGGCTTGGTGATGAACTGGTGCCCGCTTTCAGTCAGGATATGAATCGTATCCCGGCCCTGCAGGGGCAATCCGATGTGACGGTGGTGAGCGCTCCCCATAGTCTCAATGTTCAGGACGGTGTTGTGCTGGCTCAGTTACTGAAGGAGTGAGTGCGGCCGCTTTGGATTGTTATCAGGCACATACTGCGCGCGAGGGAAACTTGTTACAGCCGCCTTGTTAAACTATGGTTGTAATTAATGAGGCGGTTACCTGAGGTGTGTAATGGGCAATGTCGCTGATTTCTCGAAGTACAAAGCGCGCAGGGATTACGACCAGCAATTGGTGAACAAGGGATGGGTGCCGACCCGGTTGGACGCGCAAGCGGTGGGTGGCGTATCGATATATATTTACGATGATCACACCCGATTGTTGCTCTATTCTGTGATTGATCCTGCCAGCCTGAAAGCTATCGCACGGCGGGTTCGGCATTCCGAACAGGGTGATCTGCTCTCACTGGCGGAGAAATTGAGCGGATTGATCAACGATTTCTCACAACACCCGCCATTTCAGGGCGACCGGCGTTTACCCCTTATCGCGCAGGCGGCTGCCTGGTTCACCGGTTTTTCCCTCTCTTTGATCAACCGTTACTCGCTAAAGCGTGAGTCGATCGTCATCTTCAGGTTGGTGGATATCGAAAACCGGGAGAGTGCTTTCCACCTGGCGCATCTGGAGTGGCCGGAAGTGATGGACCGGCAGTTGGTCGAGTCTCAGCTTTCGGGGATGGCCCGGTCTCTTCGTCGTGATCTGTTCGGGAGTGGCTGACGCGGATAGAGCGGTTGTATCACTAGCGGATCAGCTTTTCCGCGTCGGCGATTACAACGGATACCGCTTTTCCCGCCGAGCGCTGCGCTGCCCAGCCGAGAAAGGGTTGAGCCAACCCGCGCTGCTGACCGAAATAGTTCAGATCCATATTTAGATAGTCACCGGCACGGTTGATCACCACCTGCTCTGTGATGCCGTCATGCAGCGTGGCGATCGTGAGTTGTTCCCACTCAACCGAATAACCGGCCCGTTGCGCTTTCTGGATTTGTTCGACCAGTATTCTCAAGTCACGGGCAATCGTTTCGCAGCGTGCCTGTTTGTCTGCGCGATCGTCCAGCGTGCGGAAAACAAAGATCAGACCATCGCCGGTTTCATAGATCGCCCCTTGCCGGTGCGTGATACGCCAGCCGCCCCGTGGTACGTGAGATGCGGAGGGTGTCTTTGTCGGGGGCTCACCTGATTCATGCGCGCAGTCATGCAGTTGGCAGTAGCGGTCGATGATCCGCTGTTCCATCGATCCGGCCTCGGCGATTTCCGGGCCACTGATCACGATCGGTGTATTGTCGACGAAAATAATAAGTGGACCGGAGTGGTCCGGTTCAATGTCGATCCGGCTTTGATAGCTGAGTGCTTGCACTTGTGACTTGAGCTGGTCGATGAATGATTTCGATTCCCGCCGCCAACGCGCCAGTTTCAACTGCGCCCGGCTCTTTTGGTGCTGTTCGAAGGCGCTCTCACGGTAACTCTTTTGGTAGGCGGTGATCAGTTCGTCCAGGGCGATGGAGGCGAAGTCATAGCGCGCCAACTTGTCTGATTCGGCTATGCGCGTGGCCAGGTCGTGGAACGGTTTTTTGGCGATGGCCGCATCGGCCGCCCAAGTGGGACCCAAACCGAACAAAAGCATGGCGGTTACGCCATAGATGCCTAGCGGTTTTCGGATTATCCGCCATATAGGGTACGGAGAGGATGTCATGATGTCCCAGTATAGGGCTTTCATCGCCGCTGTCTGTGAAATGAGTAGTATGACAGCGGATGGGGGGCGTTTCCGCTCAGAGATCGGGTGTGAGGAGTTTGAGCCGGCGTAGTCTGGCCTGGCGCAGTTCGATCAGGCCGACACCGGCAATGGTCAAGGTGCCGCCGACCACCTTATACAGGGTCAACGCTTCATCGAGTATCAGGATGCCGGCCGCCACACCGATCATTGGCGCCAGGAGAGAGAACGGTGCCACTTGGTTGATGCTGAGGCGGGCAATCAGCCGATACCACAGATAGTAGGCCAGGATGGATGAGCCGACGACAATGTAACCCAGCGCGGCCCAGGCGCTCCAGCTGGCACCCTGTATGCTGTGCCACTGATCCGACTCGAACAGGAGTGAACAGACGACCAGAATAGGGATGGCCAGCAGGCTCATCCAGCCGATTATGGTTAGCGGATGGATATCGCTACGCCGCTTAATCAGCACATTGGCCCAGGCCCAGCAAAAAGCCGATATCAGCAATGCAAACATCGATAGCGGGGCACCTCCCTTCGGCTCGCCGGCCAACAGGGCGGCACCGGAAAAAGCCAGCGCCACACCCAGGATACGTACCTTCCCCAGGCTGTCGGCAAACAGCAGAGTGGAGAGTATGAGGCTGAACGGGATACCAAGTTGGATCATCAAGGCGGTGGTGGCGGCATCCACGCCGCGCAAGCCGATAAACAGCATGCCGAAATGACCGAATCCCAGCACCAGGGCAAGCATGGCGATACTGGCGAACTGATCCCGGGAGGGGCGAAAAAAGGGGGTGAGCAGCAAGGCGACCAGGGTAAAGCGCAACGCGGTCAGGGTCAGCGGGGGGATTTCGCTCACCGCGGTTTTGATCACCACAAAGTTAAATCCCCAGATCACCACGACGGCGAGTGCCTGGATTAGATCGGAGGGTTTCATCTTAATCGGTCACCTGTCGGGAGTGTCTTGTCGACGGGGGCTGGAGCTGCCCTGATAAATCTGTCTGCACTATACCAGTTTGTCTGTGGAGTACTAAGTGAATAAAACCTTTATTTTCAAATGGATAAGGTTTATGCAGGATGCTGTCGGCGGTTTTTTCTGGCTAATGTTTCATGTGTCCGGGCCGATAACACCGCTAATAGGATCCAGTATCTGAATAATAAGTGCGAACAGCTGCTGTTTACCGCACAGGGACCCCGGGTGAAGTTTGTCGCTATCGGCCAAGGATTACCGGCGGTTTCTGTTTCCAGGATATCGAATACCGGTGCAGGAGTAATGATGAAGCGTTCCTTTTTTTTCAAACCGAAGCGGATGACCATACCACTCTGGCTAGCCCTGCTCCTGATGCTGCCAATTGTGCACGCCGGTGAGCAGGCTACGCGGGCGGTGCTGATGGTGCGTGAGCTGGTTGATAACGGGGAGATAGCTCCCGGTACCACTCTGAAACTGATGGTCAAGCAGGGCAATATCGCCAGCTTTCTTGGTCAGGATTTTGAGCTAAAGGCGCAGTGGGAGCGTTTGACCGGCACCGTTCTGGATGTCGGCATCATGCCCCAGTTGGCTTCCCATGAATTTATCCGTAGCAGTAAAGAAGTGGATATCACCATCGCCCGTAACCGCGAATATCCGGACCTGGTGAAACAGGGACTGATTACCGATTTGACTCCCTTGACGCAGCGGTTCGGTTTTACGCTGTCGGAGGATACGGCGAGTGGCTACATCCTGCCGCGTTTACAGGCTTATTTTGACGATCGGATATACGCCATACCGGCGGATGGGGATATGGCTTTACTCTACCTACGACAGGACCTGCTGCAGGATGAGGCGAATCGCAAGCGCTTTCATGAACGCTACGGCGAGGCGTTAAAAGCGCCGGAGACCTGGGCGGATTATCTGCGCCTGGTCGCGTTCTTTAATCGTCCGGACAGCGGCTTTTACGGGGCGCTTGAACCCCGGGAACCCCTCACTGCCTGGATGTATTGGATGCCGCGTTACGCTTCTCAGGCATATCCCAACCAGTATCTGTTCGATGAACAGATGCATCCGCTGATCGCCTCTCCTGCCGGCGTTCGGGCGACGGAGAACTTCGTGCGTACGGTGCCTTTTTCGCCACCGGATATTCTCGGTATGGGCAAAGATTACAGCTATACGCTGCCTTTTTTTCTCAACGGAAAAGGGTTTGCCACCATTATCACATTGGCCGGCGCGAAACTGTTCAACCTTGACACCTCGGCCGTAAAGGGTAAGTTCAAAGTGGTGCCCATGCCGGGTAATCGGGTAGATGGTCGGTTGATTCGTCGCTCCACACTGATCTACGGAAACAATATCGTCATTCCCCGACAGAGTCGTCAGCCCCTGCTTGCCTTTCTCTATGCCATGTGGGTGACCGATCCGGATGTGTCGGTCGATTCGGTGGGGGTTAAGGCTGGTTTTGCCGATCCGTTTCGCTATAACCATTTGGGTAATGCCCGAATCAATGCGGTTTACACGACAGAGGCATTGGCGGTTATGCGAAATGGGTTGACCGATGTCGTACCGGCGGGAACAGGGTTACCGGGAGACGACGAATATATCGCTGCGTTGAATCAAAATCTCTGGCGTGCCGCCAAAGGGGAGTTGACGGCCGCCTCCGCCATGGCGAACACTGCACAGGAGTGGGAGCGGATCACCGATCGTTACGGACGTGAAAAGCAAATGCACTACTGGCGGCAGAGCCATCAACTTTATCCCCATGGCCGTGAAGAGTAGCAGGGAGCCGGTTACTGATGTACATGAGACGATTCAGATCGTTCCGTAAAAAACTGCTGGCGGCGTTTGGCGGTATCGGCATCCTGGTCATGATCATGTTGCTGTTGGGTAATCAGATTGCCGGGGTATCGATTAAGCAGTTTACCCAGGTGATTTCCGATCAGGTGGAGGTACTGGCCAGCGCCAATGATCTGCATCTGCGTATCGGGCGGTTGCGACTGGTTGAGATTGAGTTGCCAAGCCTGACGGACTACTTTGCAGTTGTGACTGAGATTCAGTCGCTGAAAAAACAGATAGAGGAGTTCCAAGCGGAGCTGGATCGGTTTGAGGCGCAACAGCAGCATGCCAGCAGCGAAGTGATGCGCAGTATCCGCAGTAGCTGGAATCTGTATCAAAAAGATCTGCAAACGGTGATCCGGCATGCGACCAGTATGGAGATGGCGGAGGCCTCCCGGGTATCTACCTATCAATCCGACTCCCACTTTAAAAACATCCAGCGGCTCTTGCAGACGGTGACCAACAGCATGAAACAGGCTGTGCGGGCGGCCTATCTGGAGACCGAGGCCGAGCAGCAACAGCTCAGAAGCAGCTTTACCTTTGTCTCACTGCTGGGTCTGTTTATCGGAATTCTGTTTGTGTTGCTGTTTGCCCGTTCCCTATCGATACGGGTGACGTCGTTGCGTGATGCCGCCGAACGTCTATCCCAGGGTCACACCAGCAGTCCCATTCATGTCGACGGTGATGACGAGCTGACCAATCTGGCTGACGCCTTCAATCAGATGCAGAAGCAGATTCAGACTCGAGAGCGTGCCCTCAAGGAGGCCCATGACACGTTGGAAATGCGGGTGGAGAGTCGTACCCAAGAACTCAACCAGTCCAATCTACAGTTACAACAGGAGATGGAAGAGCGGCAACGGGTGGAGATCTCTCTGAAACTGTTGTCGCAGGCGATGGAGCAGAGCCCGGTTGGGGTCTTTATTGCCGATATCAAGGGGCGCATTGATTACGTCAATGACGCCTTCGTGAAGAATACCGGCTACAGCAGCAGTGATTTGACGGGAGAGAGTTTTCTGCTGTTGATCCAGAAAACCATCCCGCGGGATGTGGCCCGTGAACTGATCGTCAACATGAATGCCGGCATGGAGTGGCATGGTGAGGTCGAGGTTAAACTTGAGAACGGATCGTTGGAGTGGATGAGCCTGCTGATCACGCCGGTTAAGAATGCCGCCCAGCAAATTACCCACTTTCTGGCCATCAAGGAAGATGTCACGGTGCGTAAACAGCAAGAGGCGAAAATCCTCTATCAGGCTCAGTTCGACAGCCTTACCGACCTGCCCAACCGTGCACTGGCCATGGATCGTCTGTCCCAGATTATCGCCACTGCCGAGCGGCATGAGAGCAAGGTGGTACTGATGTTCCTGGATCTGGATGATTTTAAAAAGATCAACGATTCGCTCGGCCATGAGATGGGTGACAAATTATTGATGCAGGCTGCCGCTCGACTGAGAAAGGCGGTCAGGAAAAACGATACCGTTGCGCGCCAGGGGGGCGATGAGTTTCTAGTGATATTGGGCGGACTGGCTGCCGGTGCCGATGCGGAACCGGTACTGGAGAATATCCTCAAAGCGTTTAACCGCTCCTTTTTGGTCGATGGTCACGACCTGGTGGTGACACCCAGTATCGGGTTGGCCGTCTATCCGGATGATGGCGATGATCCGAGCAGGCTGCTGCGTCATGCCGATCTGGCGATGTACCAGGCAAAGGAAGATGGGCGCAACACCTTCCATTTTTATAATCAGATGATCCATGATTATTCGTTGCAGAGACTGGAGCTGGAGCGGGAACTGCGACATGCGTTGGATCGGGATGAGATGGAGCTCTATTACCAGCCGCTGATCGATATCAAGAGTCGCCAACTGATGGGTGCCGAGGCGCTGATGCGTTGGAATAGTCGCGCCTTTGGCTTGGTGTCACCGAGCCAGTTTATCGGGCTGGCGGAGCAGACCGGCCTGATTGTGCAGTTGGGGGAGTGGGCCATGCAGCATGCCTGTCAGCAAGCTTGTCTGTGGCAGAACCTGTTGCCTGATTTTCTGCTCTCAATCAATGTTTCGCCGCGACAGTTCCGCGGTAGCTTTATTACCGGCACCATCCAGCGCAGCCTGGAACGGTCAATGTTCCCGGCCAGGCAATTGCAGGTGGAAGTGACTGAAGGATTGCTGATCAGAAATAATCCGGAAGTCCAGGAGGCGCTTACGACACTGGACCGGATGGGTGTCCGGCTGGCAATGGATGACTTCGGTACCGGCTACTCTTCCCTCAGTTATTTGAAAAATTTCCCGTTCCATACTTTGAAGATCGATCGTAGCTTTATAAACGATATGACCGAAGACCCGAATTATCGCACCATTGTTTCTGCCGCTATCAGTATGGGCAAGGCGTTGGGATTGTCACTGGTGGCAGAGGGTGTGGAGACCGAAGAACAGTTGGCGATATTGACCGAAGAGGGTTGCGAAACCGCACAGGGTTTCCTGTTTGGCAAACCGATACCCGCGGCCGAATTCAGTGATTGTTGGATGGAAAAGGATGAGGGGGAATCCGATGAAGAGGCAATTTACGGTATGGCGGATAGGTAGTGGGCTCTAGCATCCTTTGCAATGGGAGTAGGTGCGGTGGAAGGTCTCCTGCAGAATCAGCGCGTCGCTGCTGGCCCGATGGCGAGCCAGTTTCATCTCCGCAATCACGGCTGTTTTGGTGGGGTGCCAGAGCAACACCTGCTGTTCGCTGATCAGGCTGCGCAGACTGTCCAATGCGAACAGTTGGGGCATGCCGCACAGGTCGTAGAGTTTTCCGATCCAGGAGACATCGTGTGCCCAGGCGTCGGTATAGACCTTCTTGCCCTGTAGCAGGCGGTTTAGTTTGTCGGCAACCTCTTTGGGTGGTCTTCCCCTCTCCAACAGTAGTTGTCGGGAGATGCCGTGGATGGCTTCGGCGTCTTTGTCCCAGAAGGTCCAGTGATGGGCCGGTTTGATGATATGGCAGAAACTTTGCCCATTGGGGAGGATGACACCTACCTCAATAGGGTAGCTGTCACGCCCGAATCCTGAAGCCTCAATATCGATGATAGCCGGTCGCATGATCCCTCGCCGTTTGCACCCTTATACACTGATCGGCCGTTGGGGTCATGTCTAGTGCATTTGTAATACGGTGCTGAAAGCTATCGAAGGAGGATTTTTTAACAGTACATGGCGCGCTGAGCATGGTGTACTAACTCCGAACTTCCTGATCAGACGGATACCTCGATTTTAAAGGGTGGTTGGTATTTACGCCTCGTTCGAGGGCTGACAGTGTGTGCAGAGGTAGCACGCCTGTCCTGACTGTATTCGTTTTTTGATGGGATGGCCGCAACGATAGCAGGGCAGCCCTTCGCGTCTGAACAGATAAAAACGTGCCTGCTCGAAGCTGGCGCCATCCGCCAGCAGATGGTGGGCGGTAGCCGGGTCGTTAGTGATGCCGCCGGTACGATAGGATTGTCGGGGCAGGCGGAACAGAGCATCGGCCAACTGCTTGAGTTGGTCGGCAGAGCAGTCGCGGGCGCGCCGGGAGGGGTGCAGGCCGCTGTCGAACAGGATTTCGCAACGCAGGTAGTTGCCCAGTCCGGCGATGAAGGATTGATCGGTCAACAGTTGGCCAAGCTGGCGGTTTCTGAAGGTCGGTAGGTTTAAGCGTTGCAGCAGCCGGTCACGGTCGCTGTCCGGGTGCAGAATATCCGGTCCCAGGCGGCTCAGGAAGGGGTGCTCCCGGAGTTGCTGCTCATCCAGCAGTTCGATGGTGGAGGCGCTGTAGAGCAGCGCGGCTGAGCGATCGCTGATCAGGGCGACCCGCAGTTGGCGCCGGGTAGTCGGTTGTAGATCTGCCGGACCGGTATACCAGCGCCCGTAGAGTTGATTGTGGGTATAGAGCGTCAACGCGTTGTCAAAGCGGGTCAGCATCGCTTTACCCCGGGTCTCAACCGCCGTTATCCGACTTCCCTTGAGCACTTTTTCATAGACCTTCAGCCGGCTAAGTCCGAAGGTGACCTGACGCAAGGGTTGGTTTAACAGTGCCGTCTCAACCTGGTCGGCGGCACGGCGGATCTCCGGACCTTCTGGCATCGTCGCCGCTCCTTTTTTTCTGGGCTCAGTTGAGGGTAGCCCGGATCGTTTCGATCTCGTCTAAGAGTGTTTCAACATCTTCCAGGCTGGTGCAGGGATTCATGAAGACCAAGCGTAACCAGCGTCGGCCGCGATACAGGGTGGACGAGATATAGAAATCGCCCCGCTCCAACAGTCGCCGGCGGATCTCCAACTGACATTGATCGTCACCTTCGATGCGGAAACAGACGATATTGATCTCCGGGTGAATCGCCAGTTCGAAACCGCTTCGTTGTTCGATCTTTGCGGCCGCTTCGGCGGCGCGTTGCACCAGCCCCTCAATCTGTTGCGCGAGACCTTGTTCCCCCAACGCCGCCACGGTCATGAACAGGCGTAGACCGAGACCTGCCTTGGTACACTCCACTGTACGCGAGATAAAGTCGAATCCGGGTTGATCCTTGGCATGCAGCAGGTAACTGGCCTCCTGTTCGAAAGCGTGATCCAGGTGGCGGTGATCCCGGACCAAGACCGCGGCACAGACCGTGGGGGTGCTCATCATCTTGTGGGCATCCCAGACCACCGAATCGGCCTGGTCAATGCCCTGCAGCAGGTGACGCAGTCGGTCCGAAACCAGGGCTCCCCCGCCATGGGCGGCATCTACGTGCAGCCAGATGCCGTGTTCTTGGCAGATGGCGGCGATCTCCGGTAGCGGGTCATAGAGCCCGGCGGCCGTGCCACAGGCATTGGCTACGATCGCCAGGATACGTTTGCCCTGTGCCTCGAGCGTGGCGATCTGCTCCGCCATGCGCGAGGGTTGCACCCGGCCGTCTGCGTCCGCTGGCAGGGTCAGGCAGTTATCTTCTCCCAGGCCGAGTATCGCCACGGCTCGCTTCATGGAGTAGTGGGACTGCTCCGGTACCAATACCAGCAGGTTTCCGGGATTGCCCGATTTCCAGAATTCAGGTACCCGGGCGCTACGTGCCGCCAGCAGAGCTGTCAGGTTGGCCAGTGATCCGCCGTGGGTCAGGACCCCGCCGGCATGGGCGGATTGCGGGTCAAGCTGTCGGTTGCTGGGCACACCCTGCCAACCGATTTTGCTCAACATCCAGTTGAGCATGAAGTATTCGATACTGGAGGCGGCCGGCCCCATTTCGTAGATGGCCATGGCGTTATTGGTGGCGCCGTCGATCAGGGAGCCGAGTGCGCCGGTGGGGTGCGGCACGGCGACTTGATGGGCAAGAAAGCCGGGGTGATGGAGGCGCGTGGTGGCGGCCAGGTAGTTGTCGACAAACTGTTTCAGGGGTTCACCGGTCAGCCCTCCCTCGGCGATGTGTTGCGGCAACTTCAGTTGTTCAACCAACTGTTCCAGAATCGGTTGGTGGATGACCGGGACAACCTTTTCGGCTGATTCGCGGATATAGTCTTTCAGTGCCTCTACGACGATGGCGGCATCTTTGGAAAATGTGGCTGTCTGGTTACTCATGCGTCTGCCCTGTGCTACTCGGTTGTCCCTAGGTTGAGTTCAGAACGGGCAAGGATACTGCAATCCCGACGCTGAACAAAGCGCCGGGAAGTAAGTGACTAGTTTTCCAGCGGGAATGAACCGGCCAGCAAGATCGGTTCGATCGATTTGGCGGGCATCGGTCGGGTAATGAAGTAACCCTGCAGCTCATCGCACTGGTGGCGTTTCAGGAATTCGACCTGCTGTCGGTTTTCCACCCCTTCAGCCACGACCGAAAGACTCAGTTTGTGGGCCATGGCGATCATGGCCGATACCAGCTCGGAATCATCTTGATTGGTCGGCACGTCGCGGATGAAGGAGAGGTCGATCTTGAGCTTGTTGATCGGCAGCCGCTTGAGGTAGCCGAAGTTGGAGTAACCGGTGCCGAAGTCATCGACCGAGATATGTACCCCCCGACTCTTCAATGCCGTCAGCATTGGCACAACGTCATCCGGGCGCTCCATCAACGCGCTTTCGGTCAGTTCCAGTTCCAGGTAATGAGGTGCCACCTCTGCCGCATTCAGCATGGCGATCACCTGCTCACTGAAATTACTCTGTATCAATTGCCGGGCCGAAACATTGACTGCTATGCGGAACCCGTCCATCCCCATCTGGATCCACTCACGGCACTGGTTGATGGCGGTCTGCATTACCCAGTCTCCCAGTTCGGGGATGATGCCGATATTTTCTGCCAGCGGTATGAATAGTGCGGGTGAAATGTACCCCAGTTCGGCATGTTGCCAACGGATCAGCGCCTCGACTCCGGTTACTTTACCGCTGCCCGCCATCACCTTGGCTTGATAGTGCAGGGTGAACTCTTGATCTTTTATCGCTTTACGCAGATTGCTCTCCATGGCCAGGTGTTCCAGCGAGGTGGCGTTCATGGTGGCGGTATAGAGCTGGTAACTGTTGCGCCCGTCATCCTTGGCGCGATACATGGCGGTATCGGCATTACGGATCAATGTTTCGCTGTTGTTTCCATCATAGGGATAGATGCTGATGCCGATGCTGGCGGTGATATAGAGGGTGTTGTTGGCCAGGGTGATCGGCCTGGAGATGGCGTTGATCACCCGGTGCACCATGGCTACGGCGGCATCGGCATCATCGATCTCCTGCAATAACAGGGTGAATTCGTCGCCGCCCATACGGGCGGCGGTATCGCCCTCCCGCATCTCATTCTGGATACGTTGCGCCACCTCCACCAGCAGTTGATCGCCGGTGCTGTGTCCCAGGGTGTCATTAATGCGCTTGAACAGATCCAGGTCGATGAACACCATCCCCAGCAGATGATTGTGTCGGTGGGCGTTGGCGATGGCCACCTTGAGGCGGTCATGGAACAGGCGCCGATTCGGCAGACCGGTCAGTACATCGTAGTAGGCGAGGTTTTTGATCTGCTCTTCACTCTTTTTCCGATCGGTGATATCGGAGAGGATGGCAGCCAGTTTGGTGATCTCGCCCTTGTGATTTCGGATGGCATTAATACTCAGCCATTCCGGATAGATCTCCCCGTTTTTGCGTCGGTTCCACACTTCTCCGGCCCAGTAGCCGTCGTTGTGCACGGCGCTCCACATTTTTTGGTAGAACGCGGTATCGTGGCGGCCGGATTTGAGTAGCGCCGGTGTATTGCCGATGCTCTCTTCTGCGCTATAGCCGGTTATACGGGTAAAGGCGGGATTGACCGACTGAATGAAGCCTTTGGCATCGGTTACCATGATGCCGTCACGTGAAGCCTTGATCACTTGCTGTGCCAAGTGCAGGTTCTCTTGCGAATGCTCCAAGGCGATGCGCCGATCCCGCAATGCGTTGCGCAGGTCATCGACATGGCTGTGGTCGATGCCGGCGAGGATCTCGGAAAACGAGAGAATGCCGACCAGTTGACCGTTTCGATCGGTGATGCCCAGGTGGCGGAAGCCTTGCTGATCGAAGATGGTCCTGGCCTGCATCAAGGACAGGTGACCCGGTTGCATCAGTAGCGGGCTGCTGGCGATTTCTCCGACACATGCCTCGGTTTGCTGGGTGGCGATAGTCTTGAGAAAATCCCGCTCGGTGACGATGCCGTAGGGGGACCCTTCTCCATAAAAGACGGCCGCCGCATCCACCTGGGCGTCGCGTATCTTTTTTATCGCCCGGGGTAGCGGCAACTGTGCATCGAGCATGACCAGAGGCCGTTTCAGGATGGTGGATATGTCGCGCAGCAGCAGGTCATGTTCAACCCCCTGGGCGCGGACCAGGTCGCTTTGGCTGAGCAAGCCGACCGGCTGGACATCGCTGTCGATCACCAGCAGGTGACGGATGCGTTCAATCTGCAGCAGTCGTTCGGCCTTTTCCAGGCTGGCATGCTGGTCGATGCATTTGACCGGCTTGCTCATGACGGAGGAGACCGGCTGAAAGATCGCCTGCGGATCGCCCACCAGATCCAGTTTCAGTGCGTCAGATTCCGTCCAGATGCCCAGCAGTACTTGATGGTCGGTAATGACGATGGAGCTGCAGCGGGATTGCCACATCATCTCGGCAGCGGCAATGACCGGTGTCGAAGGTGGACAGTTGAGGATCTTCTTACTAATGATGTCGCCAACGGTGATGCTTCGCTTGGATTCGTTGACGAATTCTTGACTGCAGATCATTCCGGATTGCCAGGGTTAAGTATTGTACCGCGAGCGGTAATCGAGTTCGTGTCATTCTCGGGTAGCTTGACCGACTGGCCTGGATAACCCAGAAGATACTGTGGTTATGGCGGCAGGATGCCTATTACCTTTAGCTAATATGAATCCTTTTTTGGTTATTTCCCCGGTGAATTCGTGGATTTGTTCTTTTGGCCCTGTGTCGGGCTCTGCGCTATAGTGCGCTCCTCTGAAACAGCAAACCCTTTTACCCCCATGAAACGACCCGAATTGCTCTCCCCGGCGGGAACCCTGAAAAACATGCGCTACGCCTTTGCCTATGGCGCCGATGCGGTCTACGCCGGGATGCCCCGCTACAGCTTGCGAGTGCGTAACAACGATTTCATGGAGGAGAATCTGGCCACCGGCATTGCCGAGGCCCATGCCCAGTCCAAGCAATTTTTCCTGGCCTGCAATCTGATGCCCCATGGGGCCAAGCTGAAGACCTTTATGGAGGATATCGCCCCGGTGGTGGCATTGGGGCCGGATGCGCTGATCATGTCAGATCCGGGATTGATCATGCTGGTGCGGGAGCGCTGGCCGGCGTTACCGGTGCACCTCTCGGTACAGGAAAACACGGTCAATGCGGCGTCGGTGCGGTTTTGGCAACAGGTGGGGCTGTCACGGGTGATCCTCTCTCGTGAACTGTCGCTGGATGAAATCGAGGAGATTCGCCAAGCCTGTCCGGATATGGAACTGGAAGTTTTCGTGCACGGCGCACTCTGTATCGCCTACTCAGGCCGTTGTCTGCTGTCGGGTTATTTCAACCACCGTGACGCCAATCAGGGTAGCTGTACCAACTCCTGCCGCTGGGAATACAAGGTGGGTCAGACGGCAGCCGGGGAAGCGATGACCGGCGTCGCCCAGTCGGGGCAGACACGTCATCCGGCGGCCGATGGCGTCTATCTGCTGGAAGAGAAGGAACGGCCCGGCGAGTACATGCCGATCTTCGAGGATGAACACGGCACCTACATCATGAATTCCAAGGATCTGCGGGCGGTGGAGCATATCCATCGGCTGGTGCAGATCGGGGTCGACTGCCTGAAGATCGAGGGCCGTACCAAATCCCATTACTACACCGCCCGGACGACTCAGATTTACAAGCAGGCGATCGACGATGCGGTTGCCGGCCGGCCGTTTCGTCCCGAGCTGATGAGCGAGCTGGAGAACCTCTCCAGCCGCGGCTATACGGACGGATTTTATCAGCGTCATGAAAGCCAGGAGCTGCAATCTTATCGCGACAACTCTTCCCGCAGTGCCCGGCAACAGTTTGTGGCCGAAGTGACCGCTGTAGATGAGCAGGACGGCAAAGCCGTACTGGATGTGAAAAACAAATTTGCCGTCGGCGATCGCCTGGAGCTCCTCACTCCGGCCGGTAACCGGCAGTTTGTGCTGGAATCGCTGGAAGATTTGGACGGCCGTTCCATGACGGAAGCGCCGGGAGGCGGCTATGTGGTCAAGGCGCGGTTGCCGGGTGAATGTGCCGACATGGGGTTGATTACCCGCCTGCTGGAAGAGACCGGCCATCCACTCTAGGGTTATCCCTTTACCCCGAAAAAATTTGCCAATCTCCACTGATTTTTCCAATCTGTAGGGTAAAGCGTTGATTAATAATTTTTATCATCACGACAAAAATTATTAACTTTACCTGGCCTTGCCACAGGGGTAATTACTGCACCTCTTTTGTTTGCGTGAGTTGGGCTCAAATGAATATGGTAGATGACGTGCTGGAAGACGATGATCTGGACGCTGAGGAAGAGTCCGACCTGGACTATATCTCCTCCAAGGCGAAAAAGAGTTCGCCCGATGCGCGGCGCCGGGTCGAGCAGCTGATGGAACTACGCCGGTTGCGACAGCTGTTGGGCGATCCAGATTTCAACGGCTTTGATTGACTGTTTGGCCTTTCTGGCCAGGAGTATCCAGGGTTAAGAACCGGAATAAATAGGCAATTTTGATTTCTCATAAAAATTTTAAGTTGTTTTTCCGGGCCATTTCGCAGTAAAAATTATCATCTGAATAATCAATTTCTAGCCATTAATTGTTGGAGATCTGACAGTGAGTAGACGTTCCGATAGGGATGAGTATGATGACGACCTCGGCGAGTGGTCGGATGTGGTGCATCATAAGAATCGCAAGCAGAATGATGGGGGCAGAAGCAAACGCTCAAGTATGCGCGACAAGGAGAGTGGCCCACGTAAACCGAACAGCCCACGCAGGAATACCAACAAGCATTCGGACTATTTTTGATTCATTTTGAGCCGGCGCGCGCTCCCGCCGCGCCGGCTCTATCCCGCTCCTGCCTGCGTCACCGCGCCAATATTCAGCGTGACGGCTTCAGGTACTCCCAGGCACTTTTTATCGGTTGGCGCTGCTCGCTTTCCGGGCGAATGACCAGATAAATCTGCCGCTCCAGCACCGGTGCGTCTTCAACCTGGAACAGGGTCCCCTGTTGCAACGCCTGGGTCACCATCTGCTCGGCCAGGTACGCGGTACCTCCCTGTTCCCGAATCAGATCGTAAGCCAGATCACCGGAGCCGCAGCGCAGCCTTGGCATGGTTACGTCGGGAAAATGCTCCGCATGCTGCGTGGCGAAACTGTTGCCCCAATCCACCATGGTATAGTCGGCTTGTACCGCCTCGTTAGCGGATAGTCCCGGGTGAGAAGAGACCATCAGCAGCGGTACATCCATGACCTTGCGGATCAGTAGTTCCGACATCTGGGGCGGCTCGAACATGAACACCAGATCGAGCAGACCGGCGGTAAGGCGCTGGATCAGGGTGTCCCGGGTCAGAATCTCCACCTGGATCATCATCTCCGGGGTCTTCCGGGACAGTTCCAGGCAGACCGCTTTTACCAGGATGGCCCAGAGGTCATTCATGCAGCCGATAGCGATGGAGTCGGACAGTGACGACTCCATGGCGATATCCTGCCGCGCTCTCGCCCACCCCTTTACAATGGTTTCGGCATGGCGCTGCAGACGGTTGCCGGCCACGGTCAATTGGATGTCGCCTCGCTTGCGAATAAACAGCTCGACCCCCAGGGTCGACTCAAGCTGCTTGATGCGGGCACTGACGGCCGATTGGGTGACGCAGAGTGTTTCGGCCGCTTTGCCGAAATGGCGAACCTTGGCAACTTCAAGGAATGTTCTGAGCAGCGCAATATCCATGCAAAACGTTCGCTAAATTAGGGGTTTGCGGAGCATGACATTTCATGACATCGAATGCAATTCGGGCCTGTCCGTTGGCTTGGTGTGGCTCAATCTGGCAAATGTCACAGTTTTATAACGGGCGAAACAAAGCGCCGGTGTTCTGGGTCTCTGTTTGCAGACATTCACGCATTTATTTAGGAGTACGAGATGAGAGAATATTTGACAGCCATTGCCCTGATGGCCGCGGCGACCACGCTGGGAGCCCAGGCGGCCAGCGATAACATGGCATCGGACAAGACGATGTCGCAACCGGCGTCGACCTCGATGATGACGCCGGCCCAGCGCTATGCGAAGCCGACGGATGAGCAGTTACGTAAACGGCTAACGCCGTTGCAGTATGAGGTCACCCAGGAAGAAGCAACCGAGCAACCCTTCAAGAATCCCTACTGGAATGAGAAAAGGGCCGGGATCTATGTGGATGTGGTGACCGGTGAACCGCTGTTTTCCTCCCGCGACAAGTTTAAGTCGGGGACCGGCTGGCCCAGTTTTACCCGGCCGATCAGACCGGATGCCGTGGTGAAGGAGAGAGATTTCAAACTGATCTGGCCCCGCACCGAGGTGCGCAGCCGCTATGGCGATTCTCATCTGGGGCATGTGTTTGATGATGGCCCCCAGCCCACCGGTTTGAGGTACTGCGTCAACTCGGCGGCGTTACGCTTTATCCCGCGAGATGAGTTGGTGGCCGCCGGTTATGCCGAGTATCTGGGCGATCTGTGATCAGAGGGTGTCAGGAAACCAGGTCTTCCTCTTCAAACCGGTTACTGCTCAGTCGCCAGGAGCGTAGTTCGGCGATTCCCCCCGGGGTGATCGACGCGATCAGGTAGGAGTAGCCGGGGGAGACCATGTGTCGTTCGCCCTCTGTGGGAATATGACTCTGGTCTGGTAGGGCACGCCAGATTCCGACGATCTCCAATCCCTGGTGTTCGGCTGTCTCCTCAACCTGTTGCGGGTTGAGGAGTTCCAGCCGGAAGTCGCCTTCCATCTGCTCGGGATAGCTCACCTGCTCAACCTTGTGTACCGATATATGCCCCTGTACCTGTTTGCCGAACAACACACCACAGGTCTCATGGGGATAGGCGAGACTCGCCAACAGCCCCAGCTGATCACGCAGATGTTGGGACAAGTAAAGGTGTGACATGTACAAAGAATAGGGCATATTTCTGGCAACGGAATATTTTTTTGCCGGAACCCTATGATTTAACAGGTATTTAATGTGGTATTAGTGAGGCTGGATAGGATCCGGCGTCGTACTCGGACCCTGTCTCAGGTAGATAAATTCTTGATGTGAGGCCGCGACCAGCGTTCGCCTGGTCAGTTTTGATTCACACCGTGGAATAGGGCGCCGATCGCTTGGGAGAGTGGTGCAGAGCGGTTGGGATCGCGCACCGCCGTGAGGATCGGTTGGCGCATGCCCGGCAGATAGAGCAGGTCGGCCATGCAGAGATTAAACGCCTCCTGTCCAGCGCTGTTTTCGGCCAGTCGCTCCAGGAACAGATTACCGAGAGTTCCGTCCAGGAGCTGCTCCCAGGCGCGCCCCGAGACAGCTGTCAGGATCTCGATGTGGTTACCGGTCGGAGAGGACAGGACGTCATGGATCAGCTTCTGTTGTAGCGATTGAGAGCGGGAACAGGCGCTGCCGCGAATGGCGGCCGCCAGCAGGCCGGGGTCGGGTGAGGGCTGTGCCAACTCCTGCTCAACCCGCTTCAGCAATGCCTCGGTGACCGGCACGGCAAGGGTCTCATTCTCCAGGCAGTGGCACAGCGCGATCAGCGGTTGCGTCGGCATCGCTGTTATCGCCTTGGTTACCAGGGTCTCATTCTCTTCCTGATCCAGCCGAGCCGCCACGTCGGCGATGCCCTGGTAGCCGACAAAGGACCACTGCTCCCAACCGGGTTCACCGGCAAAATAGCGCTGTGCGTGGGTGTAAAAACGGGAAGGGGGCGCGTTGAGCAGGCGAGAAATACGGGCATGGAACACCGCCATGCGGTCATCCTTCGGTTTGAAGCTGTAGGGGTTGTCCTGCAGTGCCGATTCCAACTGCTCGCCCTCTTTGTCGGCCTGCATCTTTTCCCCGATTCGCTCAATCAGGCGATGCATGAAATCGTCACGCGCCGCCTGCAGTAGTTTTCCCTGCTCATCCAACGGCATGCGCAGGAACCAGATTAAAGGTTCTTGCTGTCCACGCTTATCCTGGAATAGCAACGCAAACCACGCCTGCTGCTGTAGTGGGTAAGGGTAGGGGATGGCGGTCTGTTCAAATTGCAGGAAGCGATCGCGGGCGATCTTTACCACCCGGCGTCCCATGTCAAAAAAGCGTAAACGGGCGCCGGTGGTTTCCAGGAATTCGGTGATGGTACTGATCTGTTGCACGGGTGGTCTCGCAAGGAATGGATGGGGTCACCGGATCCAGTCTATGATGTGGTGTTCCAGGTCGTCGGCCTGCAGCTCACTGATCACCCGTCCGCCCACCGAGTGGCCGCTGAAGATAACGCTATCTTCCTCCCCGCTGATGAGCGGGTGCCAACTCGGCAGCGGCTTGCCTTCCGCCAGCAGGCGATAGGCGCAGGTCTCGGGTAGCCAATAGGGGTCTTGCAGGACATCGAGGGTGATGGTGACACAGTCCGGTACGTTGGTGGATCGGTTGGGATAATCGCTGCAGCGGCAATCCGACTGGTCGAGATAGCGACAGCAGACATTGGTGAACTGGATCTCCCGAGTCTCTTCATCTTCAAAACGGTGCAGACAACATTTGGCGCAGCCGTCGCACAGTGACTCCCACTCTTGGGCGGTCATGGCGGAGAGGGGCTTTTGGGTCCAGAAAGACAATTCGGCGGAAGACATGCGCGTATTCTACCAGCCATTGAAGGGGTGTGGCTCCCCTTCTGTTGGATTTCGTCGGAGAGAGGACGTAGTGAAAAACCGACCCCGTCGCCGGAATACGTGCGTCTGCGGCTAAAATCCCGAGTTGGCAGGATGGGATGGGGGAGTGGAAGCAGAGCGTCCTGCGCGTGGAATGGCCTTGGCTAAAGTTACTATTTTCTATCAGAATTTTACGCTAACCCTTTGTCCGTTTGGGAAATTGTCCACACCAAGCCGAGATTGAACCCAACAACCGGGGTTTGAAGCGGGCGAAGTGGCCCTATTTTGAAAAGTCAACATAAGATATTGATTTATAAAAACAATTAAAATCGTATAAAAAATAACCAATTTAATATTAAGGTTTTATGAATGGGCCGTTCCGGGTCTTTTCAGCCGCTTTTCCACAATGTTATCCACAGGATTTGTGGATAACTGGTTGCGCGGCAATTACTCGACGCCAGCAGATGGAGGGGTGTTTTGAATCGGGGGCTTTTTTTGCGCGGGAAGGGCTTCGCGTTGCAACTGCTGATCGAGCAGACGGTTCCGCTCACGTTGTGCCGCGATCTGTGCCTGTAACGCCTCCAGGCGGCTCCGCTGTGCCTGGGTCGTCTGCCGTATTTGCTCGGCCTCTTGCTGAAGCCGATCCCGTTGCGTCGCCATCTTTGCCGGGTCATCGGCCGCAAGCGGAGTAGAGATTAACAGCAGAAAAGGGATCAGGTGGCGTAGCTTATTCATCGTTGTTGGAATCGGGGCGAAAGGGTGAAATCAGACGGCTATTGTGCCAGTTGCCGGGCGAATCTTCAGCAATGGATTGCGGATAGTCTCCAGGAAGGGGAAATGGGTCGATTTTCATGGGATACTACGCCGTTTTCTTTTTCTTTAGGAGTCTACGGGATGCTCTCACCGCGGCGTTCCATATCGCAGGGGCAGGATACCGATCGGTCGCAACGGCAGGAAGCCGTCACCTACGAACTGGGCGTGGCCGCCTACGCGCGGCGTGCCTATGACGAGGCGTATCGTTGCTGGTCGCAGTTGGCTGAACGTGGCGATATGCAGGCGCAATACGGTCTGGCGGTGCTGTTCGATCGTGGCGAGGGGATTGCCCGGGATCTCTCCAAGGCGGTGGACTGGTACCAGCGGGCAGCGAACCAGGGCGTGGCGGATGCACAGTACAATCTTGCCCTGCTCTACAACGAGGGGATCGGGGTCCAGGCCAGTCGCCAGCGTGCGATAGGTTGGTTTCGCAAGGCGGCCGAGCAGGGCGATGCCGAGGCGCAATATCGTTTAGCCCGCTGTTATGACCAGGGTTTGGGGTTGGTCAAAGATCCGAGCCAAGCGGCTGCCTGGTACCGAAAAGCGGCGGAGCAAGGGCACGCGGCAGCGCGCAACTGCCTGGGCGACATGTATCGAACCGGTGATGGCGTTAAGCGCGATTACGCGCAGGCGCTCTATTGGTTGACCCTGGCGGCGAGACAGGGCTATGGCTACGCCCAGGTGAATCTGGGTTACCTGTATGATCACGGTCTGGGCGTGGCCGCAGATCCCCAAGAAGCGATCAACTGGTACCGTGAGGCGGCCCTGCACGGTGATCCCATGGCTCAATACAACCTGGCCGAGATGTTCCGTATCGGGCGGGGTGGGCAGCAGGACCGACAGCAGGCGATCCGCTGGTATCGCAAGGCGGCGGCACAGGGACACCCCGGTGCCGCCAAGCGCCTTAAACAGTTGGACGCCTGAGCGTCCCCTGCTCGGATTTAAAAGATGCGGTTGAGGCCGTTCAACGCCGCCACGCGGTAAGCTTCGGCCATAGTGGGGTAGTTGAAGGTGGTCTCGGTGAAATAGAGCAGGCTGTTGGCGCTACCCTTTTGCGACATAATGGCTTGACCGATGTGAATGATCTCCGCCGCTGTCTCACCAAAACAGTGGATACCCAGTATCTCGAAGGTCTCGCGGTGGAACAGGATCTTCAGCATGCCCACGGTATGTCCAGTGATCTGCGCCCGGGCGATACTTTTGAACATGGCATGGCCCACCTCGTAGGGGATCTGCTGTTCTGTCAGTTCCCGTTCGCTCCTGCCGAGTGAGCTGATCTCCGGATTGGTGTAGATACCGGTAGGAAATTGTTCGATCAGGCTCCAGTCACACTTGCCGGCGCTAATCTGTGCCCCGACAAAACGACCCTGATCGTAACTGGCGCTGGCCAATCCGGGAGGTCCGGCCACATCTCCGGCGGCAAAGATATGCGCCAGGTCGGTCTGGTACTTTTCGTTGACTTCGATCTGCCCCCGGTGGTTGATGCGGACGCCGATCTCTTCAAGCCCCATGCCGCCGGTGTTGCCCGAGCGTCCGTTGGCCCAGAGTAGGATGTCTGTCTTAAATTTTTTCCCTGATTTGCAATGCAACACTACACCGTCATCCAACGGCTCGACTTGTGTGTACTCTTCGTTATTCCGAATCACCACTCCCTGGTTGCGCAGGTGGTAGCTAAGGGCATCGGTGATCTCATCGTCGAGAAAGGAGAGCAGGCGGTCACGGGTATCCACCAGATTCACTTTCACATCCAGATTGCAGAAGATAGAGGCATATTCGCAGCCAATCACCCCTGCGCCGTAAACAGTCAAAGATTTGGGGGTGTGTTTCAAGGACAGGATGGTGTCACTGTCGTGTACCCGTGGATGGGAGAAATCGATATCGTCCGGGTGATAGGGGGATGAGCCGGTGGCAATCACAAAGTGATCGGCCGTTACCTGCTCGGAGGAGCCGTCCACATGCAGAATATTCAGCGTGTGGGCGTCGAGAAAGTTGGCGATACCATAGAAGATATCCACATTGTTACGGGAGTAGTAGCGATAGCGAGTACTCACTTGCTCCTGGATAACCGAATCCGCTGCCCGCAACATGCGTGGATAGTCCACGTTGACCTGTTCCACCGTGTGCTGGAACAGGGGGTTGCGCTTGTAGTCCACCATCATTGAGATGTTATGGCGTAGCGCCTTGCTGGGGATGGTACCCCAGTGGGTGCAGCCGCCACCGACCTTGTCGTGTTTTTCGACAATGGCGATCTTCTGGCCGGATTTGGTCAGCTTCATGGCCGCGCCTTCGCCGCCGGGGCCGCTGCCGATAACGATGGTGTCGAAATGCTTTTGCGTCATATTGTCAGTTCTTCAGAGAGGCTAGTGGGTGGCCGGAAGGTGTCCGCCGAACTGCTGTGGCGGCAATGCCGGCCCAAGTCTTGTTATCTAATTTTTTAATATAATCATTAGTATACCCTGTGTATACGGTTCGGGCCAGAAATAGAACGGATCTCCCTGTTAATTTAGGATGACCGTATTATTATTTTTGATGTTTTTGTTGGCGGAGTGTGATTTTTATTGGTTGGTGTGCGGCGGCGGTCAAGTTAATGCGGCTATTTGTGGTGAAGAAGCGGTTGAAACGGGGAATGGTATTGGCCTGTTTTGATATACCTGCCTACGCCGTGAAGCAGCTTGCCATCATGGCGTAGGCAGGGGGTCGGTCAGAGTCTGTGGGGCAAATTCTTGCGGATGGTCTCCACATCATGGGCGGTGAGATTTTTGGATATCTCCGTGGCTACCATTTTTTGCAACGGTTGCGGCTGTTGTTTTCTCAGCAGACCGAGGAAGCTGGGTGCGGCGATGACGTGAAGTTTGTTGAAATGGCCCTGGGCGCGGCCGGATTCCAGGGTGGCACAGACCTGGTGTGCAAAACGTACCGCTTCATCATATTTAGCCTCATCCGTGTGTCCGATATCGTGGCTGCGTGGGCCGGCACTGCGGTCGCGGCCCGGCTTGTCCGCGAGCAGATCACCGGTATGCAGGCGGGCTTCAGGATGATCCAGTGTCTGGATTTCGACCAGTGGGCTAAAGGCGTTCTCGGCGGAGAAGATTCGTGCACGGCTTGTGTCAGCTACAACTACCCAGGCTGCATTCATAATTATTCCTCTCTCAGGTGATGATCGGGTCGACGACCCTGGGCCTTAAAGTATAGAGGATTCTCACCCGAGAGATACGGAACGGTTTGCTCAAAAATTCCCTCTTCCGGAAACGATGAGGGCCTTCCGGGTTATCTTTCTGAAGCGTCATTTTCTCCTTTCTTGGCGCAACGGGTTAATTGCGGTCACATTTTTTCGCAATTCGAAATCCACGAGGTCACCCTGTTCGTCTATGTTTATAGGCTATAGGTTCTGGCTTGGTAGCCGCTACCTCTAGTGACGGACGAGCCGATTGTGGCCAGGCGTGCTTTTCGGACCATTGGGTGATCGGTGATCCGAGAAGGGAATCCAACCCAATGGAGCGCCGTAAAATTCAATCGAGATGAGGCGGGAGTGGTAATGAATGGATTCGGCCAAGACCATCCTTCAGAAATAAATGGATACCGGTAGCTACACCGAACTTCTCAATAACGTCATCCTGCTACTGGCATTGGCGGTTATTTATGAAGTATTGGGACTGACCCAACTGGCCCACAAGCGTTGGCGGGAGGTCAGTACGGGTCTGTTGGTGGGCGTGACCGGTGTCGTGCTCATGCTTACCCCTTGGGAATTGGCGCCCGGAATCTTCTTCGATACCCGATCGGTTTTGTTGAGCTTGTGTGGACTGTTTTTTGGCTGGGTTCCCACGCTGATTGCGGCGCTCATAATTGGGTCGGTGCGCGTACTCCAAGGTGGCGATGGGATGATGACCGGTATTGCCGTTATTGTCTCCATGGCGCTGGTCGGTCTGGGGTGGCGCCATAGGCGTGCTGCCAAAACAGCTTCAATCAGTTGGTTTGAATTGTATCTGTTTGGTGTCGTCACCCATCTGGTCATGCTTGTCTGCATGCTGCTGATGCCGTCAGGAATACGCTGGACTGTTATTCAGACAGTGTCGCTGCCGATACTGGTGATCTATCCGGTTGCTACCCTGGTGATGGGGTTGATGCTGCAGCGGCAGGATCAACTGCGGCAACTGTATCAAGACATAAAATTCAAGAATGCCTTGCTGGAGACGGAACAGGAGTCGTCGGGTGATGGCATCCTGACCATGGATGAGCAGGGGCATATTCTCTCCGCCAACCAGCGTTTTATCGATTTATGGAGAGTTCCCGAGGCACAGCTTGCCGGCCATTCCGTAGAGGCGATCACCCAACTGATTCTGGATCAGATCACTGAGCCGGAAACACTTGTCCGGCAATTGAGTCACCTGGAGGAAAGTCCGCGGGAATTACTGAGTACCCTTGTCCCGTTAAAGGATGGTCGTGTGTTTGATCTTTACTGCACACCGCTACGTGGGGAAGACGGGGGCAGCTATGGGCGTATGTGGTCCTTTCGCGATGTAACGGAGCGTGAACTGGCGGCACTGGAACTGGTCAAGGAGCGCAACCAGGCGGCCAACATCCTGGAGGGAACCCATGCCGGTAGCTGGCAATGGGAGATTGCCAGCGGGCAGTTGGTTGTGGATGCCCGTTGGGCGGAGATGTTCGGTTGGACCCTGGATGAATTGCTCCCGATCGATATCACGACTTGGCGGAGTCGTCTGCATCCGGATGATTTGCCCCTGTTGAATGAAGCGTTGAAGCGACACTTTCACCGCATCACGGATTATTTCGATATGGAGTATCGCCTGCGCCACAAACGGGGGTATTGGGTGTGGGTCAATACCCGCGGCAAAGTCGTGCGGTGGGGAAGCGATGGAAGGCCGCTGCAGATGAGTGGCACCAACCTGGATATCAGTCAACGCAAGCAGGTAGAACAGGATCTGAGGGTCAGTGAGACGCTATTTCGTAATAGCTTTAAGGTGAGTCCGGTAGCGGCTTCGATCTCCGGTGTGAGGGATGGTCGTTATTATGAAGTCAATGAAGCCTATACCGAAACGTTTGGTTGGACCGAGGAGGAGTTGCTCTCCGGCAGATCTGTAACCATCGGCTTGTGGCCATACAAGGAAGATCGGGATGCTTGGCTGGAGGCACTGTATCAACATGGCATCCTGCACAACTATGCGGTGAAGATGTTTAACAAGGCCGGCCAACTGCTGGATATCCAACTCTCCGCCTGCCTGATCGATTACACCGATGAACCCTGTATCCTCACCATGCTGCATGATGTGACCGAGCAGCGGCACGCCGAGGATGAGATCAGAAAGCGTGAGATGCGTTATCGCGCCCTGTTTGACAGCGCCGATGTTTCGATCTGGAATGAGGATTTCAGCGAGCTGTATGGTGAATTGGAGCGGTTAAAAGCTGAGGGTATCACGAGCTTACGTCAGTATTTGGTGGAGAACCCGGCGGCTGTTTCTGAACTGACGCAAAAGATCAAAGTGCTGCATGTCAATCAAGCGACTCTGCGGCTGTTCGAGGCAGCGGATGAAGGCGCCTTTGTCGGCTCCATTGAGCACTACTTCGGCGAGAATACCCATAACGTCTTCATCAATGAACTGTGTGCCATATGGGAACGGCGTCACCACTTCAGTGCCGAGGTAAAACTCAAGACCTTGGCAGGCCGGAGCATCACCTGTGTGATCTCGCTCCCCCTTTCCCAAAGCGAGGAGGATATGCGCAACGTGCCGGTCAGTTTCCTGGATATCACCGACCGGGTAGAGGCTGAGCAGGCATTGGCAGCGAGCCAATCTCTCTACAGCATCATCATCCATTCCATGGATCAGATCGGTGAGGGACTGTTTATCGTGGCGGCAGACTCGCGTATCGAATACATGAACCAGACCATGATCGACTGGTTCGGTGATCACACCGGTGAGTTCTGTCGTGAATCGATTACCGGACTCAAAGGGGTCTGTGGTATGGAATCCTCCACCCAGAAGAGTGGTCTGGGACGTACAGTGCAGTACCAATCCGCCACCGCCGATGGGAAATATTTCGAATTTGTCGGTACCCCTATTGTGAACCGGGATGGCAGCGTCTCCCGATTGGAGGTAGTACGGGACGTGACTGAGCGAAAGCGTTATGAAGAACAGATCGCCACCCTGTCCCAGGTGGTGGAGCAGAGCCCGGTCTCGGTGGTGATAACCGATATCGATGGCAATATCGAATATGTGAACAGCGCTTTTGAGCGGACCACCGGCTATCCGTCCGCGGAGGTCGTCGGTAATCATACCCGGTTGTTACAGTCCGGATTGACACCGGAGACCAAATATCAGGAGTTATGGGCGGAGATCACTTCGGGCCATTCCTGGCAGGGTGAACTTCAAAGCAAGAAAAAGAGCGGCGAGCTGTTTTGGGAGAGTGTGCACATCGCCCCGGTACTGGATGAGGTTGGAAATATTAAGAATTTCCTGGCGGTGAAGGAAGACATTACGTTACAGAAAGTGCAGGAGGAGCGGATCCTGCAACAGGCTCATTTTGACAGTCTGACCGGTTTGCCGAACCGTTTTCTCTCCCTGGATCGTCTCTCTCAATTGATCAAGGATGCCAGCCGTAGCGGCCGTTATGTCGCCGTGCTGTTTCTGGATCTGGATGATTTCAAGAAAGTGAATGACAGCCTCGGCCACGAAGTGGGTGATCAACTGCTCGGCATGGCGGCGGAACGTCTCAGTTCGACCATTCGCGATCAGGATACGGTGGGTCGTTTGGGTGGCGATGAGTTTCTCTTCTTGCTGGGTAGTCTCGTCGATATCAATCACTCCGTGCACGTGGCCGAGCACATTCTGGAGCAGTTCCGCCGCCCGTTTGTGCTGGATGGCCGCGAACTGGTATTAACGGCCAGTGTCGGAGTGGCGATCTACCCCGATGATGGCGATACCCCGGCTGAATTGTTACGGAATGCCGATACGGCGATGTATTACTCCAAAGAGGCGGGGCGTAACACGTATCACTATTTTACCGATGAGATGAATCAGGGGGTCTCGCGGCGATTGAATCTGGAAGAGCAACTGCGTGGTGCCCTGGTGCGAAACGAGTTCAAGGTTTTTTATCAGCCGCTGATTGAAATTGCCACGCGTCGCATCATCGGTACCGAGGCGTTGTTGCGTTGGAACAATCCCAAATTGGGCGCGGTATCGCCGGCTGAATTCATCCCCATCGCCGAACAGACGGGGCTGATTGTTGCCATTGGTGAATATGTCATCACAGTGGCAATGGAACAGCTGGCGGTCTGGCAGCGGGACCATCCGGGGCCGATGAAAATGGCAGTGAATATCTCCCCGCGACAATTTCGCGATCCCCAGTTGGTGCCGTTTATCCAGCAGCAGATTGAACAGGCCGGCATTCGGGCCGAATCGCTTGAATTGGAGATCACTGAGGGGGTACTGCTGAGTGGTTATACCCATGTTGAATCGGCCTTGTCACAGCTGAACCGACTCGGTGTGGCTATCTCTATGGATGATTTTGGTACCGGCTACTCATCCCTCAGCTATCTGCGCAGCTATCCTTTCGATATTCTTAAGATCGACCAGAGCTTCATTAACGATATTACGATCGATGAAGGCGATCGTGAATTGGTCAACGCGGCGATTGCCATGGCCCATGGGCTGGGTTTGAAAGTGGTGGCGGAGGGAGTGGAGACCGAAGAGCAGTTGCACCATCTTATCAGTCAGCGCTGTGACTACGCCCAGGGCTACCTGTTCAGCCAGCCAGTGACCGGAGACCAGATTAAGGCTTTACTCAACAGTGAAGAGATCGCCTAGCACAACCCGCTAACTGGGCCGGTTCGAATCCTGAGTGGCATTCATTCCCGGCCGCCATGGCAAGTCGCGGTGAGAAAAACAGTTGCAGCAGAGAGGCCATTGACTTATTTAATGGTTATGAATAGCGCAGACCCGACCTGTAGGATATGAGTGATGAAACCGACTGAAGAAGAACTGGAGCTGGCGCTGCAAACGGCGTTACAGATGCGCAATGAGGGAGAGGATCCCCATCATCTGGCCAAGGCGTTGATTTATCTGCACCGGCGTGACGAGATGCTGGAGCGGGTGCTGGACCACCTGGAACTGTTCCTGCGCTTTGGGCTGCCGGTGGAAGAGCATATGAAGCTGGTTCGCCTGGTGGAGGAGGCGAAGGTTCAGGAGATCAAAGAGGCGGGGACGGATCCGGAAAAATTGGGTTTGTAAATCCGGTAAGTGCCGTGTCCGTCACAAACGGTTTGCTCCCCCAAACCGTCATATCATATAAGCCACACCGGCCTACCCCGCTGTTTTGAGGGTTGACCTGGCCGGCAAATAATAATTATAACGAATACGTTATACTCAGATATGTTCCGGTGCCTGCCAGGTTGGTGGCGGATTCAACCTTGACCGGTATCTGGGTATGGCTCACCTTAAATAAAGGTAGACAGTGGTTTGACACTTCCCTGAATATGCCCCCTCATCAGCAGCTGGAATGGATCAATGAGTAATGATTTGTCCAATCTTCGTAAGTTTGTCGCACCTGAAGTGATTTTTGGTTCCGGCGCGCGTAAAAGCGTCGCCAACTATGCCAAGACTTTCGGTGCCCGCAAGGTGTTACTGGTTTCTGATCCGGGAGTCGAAGCGGCGGGCTGGGTCGATGACGTTTCCCAGACCCTGGGCGAGGCGGGAATCGATCACGTTACCTTTACTCAGGTTTCTCCCAATCCTCGCTCCCATGAAGTGATGGCCGGTGTCGATTACTACCGGGAGCAGGGTTGTAACGTTATCGTTGCCGTGGGCGGTGGCAGTCCGATGGATTGCGCCAAGGGTATCGGTATCGTCAGCGCCAACGGCAAGCATATCCTCGATTATGAAGGAATCGACCAGATCCGTTCCCCCATACCGCCGTTGATTTTTATTCCCACTACGGCGGGTACATCGGCCGATGTTTCGCAATTTGCCATTATCAATGACCAGTCGGAGCGGGTGAAAATCTCCATCGTCAGCAAGGCGGTGGTACCGGACGTGGCCTTGGTGGATCCCGATACCACCTTGACTATGGATCCCTTCCTGCGTGCCTGCACCGGTCTGGATGCCTTGGTACATGCGATCGAGGCGTTCGTTTCCACCGCTTCAGGCCCGATGACTGACATGTTTGCGCTGGATGCTATCCGTCTGATCAATGGTAATCTGGAGCAGCAGGTGGCCAATCCCAACGATGAGCGGCTGCGCGAACAGATCATGCTGGGCTCGATGAAGGCGGGGCTGGCCTTCTCCAACGCCATCCTTGGTGCCGTGCACGCCATGTCCCACAGCCTGGGCGGGTTTCTCGATCTTCCCCATGGCTTGTGTAACTCAATCCTGCTGGAGCACGTGATCAACTATAACTACAGCGCCGCCACGGACCGCTTCAGGATCATCGCCGACACCATGGGCTTGGATACCCGTGGTCTCAACAGTACCGAGGTGAAGGCGCGACTGTTGGCCCGGGTGGTGGAGTTGAAACAGAATATCGGCTTGTATCAGAAGTTGGCCGAAATCGGCGTCCGTACAGCCGATATACCCACCCTGTCCGCTAAAGCCGTCAAAGATCCCTGTCTGTTGACCAACCCGCGTAAATCCAATCGACGTGATGTCGAGGTGGTCTATGAAGAGGCGCTCTGAGTCGCCTGACCCGGATGCGGAGGAGCAAGAATTATCCTTCCAGGACCTAATCGGCCTAGGCTCACACTCGGCCCGCAAGAGCCACTACTCCGTCCTGGAAGAGAAGCTGGCGGAGCTGGAGGCGGAGCGTAATCGTTACAAGTGGCTTTTTGAAAACGCCCTGCACGGTATTTTCCAGGCGGATTTTAACGGTACGGTGCGGGCGGCCAATCCGGCGTTTGCGGCCATCTGTGGCTATGACGACAGTCGACAGATTATCGATCAGCCACAACTGCTTGAAACACTGTTTGACGACCCCGCGGACTATGCACAGTTGAAGCGGGAACTGCGGCAGACCGGCAAGGTGTACCGATTTCTCTCCTCCCTGAATAGACGTGACGGTGTACGCATTCATGTCTCGATGAACGCGCTGTTGAAGAGTGAGGCGGGGGAGGAGCTGTTTGAAGCCTTCGTGCTGGATATCTCCGCCTTCAAAGAGGCGCAGGAGGCGCTGACCCGATTGAACGAAGAGCTCGAGGCGCGGGTTATGCGGCGTACCCGGGAACTGACCGTGCTGAACGAAAAGCTGGTGTTGGAGATCGGCGAGCGGGAACAGATGCAGGAGCAGTTGCGTCTGGCCAAGGAGGCGGCGGAGCAGGCCAACCTGAGTAAGGACAAGTACCTGGCTGCCGCCAGCCATGATCTGTTGCAACCGATGAATGCGGCCCGGCTGCTGGTGTCGACCCTGCGGGAGCGGACACTGGCTGAACAGGACAGCTATCTGGTGGAGCGAGTGCATTTGGCGCTGGAGGGTGCGGAAGAGTTGCTGAATGATCTGCTGTATATCTCCAAGCTGGATCAGCAGGCAGTGCAGCCGAAGTTTGAAGTGTTTTCGATCCAGCAGTTACTCGCTTCCCTGGAGGGGGAGTTCCAGCCGCTGGCCGCCTGTTCCGGTCTGCAACTGAAGGTGCTCCCGTCCAGCCTCTGTGTCCGTTCGGATGTCCGCCTGCTGGGGCGAATCCTGCGCAACTTCATCAGCAACGCGCTGCGATATACCAATCAGGGTCGGGTTCTGGTGGGATGCCGGCGCAAGGGCAGCCAGCTGAGCATTCAGGTTTGGGATACCGGGGAGGGGGTGCCGGACGATCGGTTGACAGAGATATTTCATGAGTTTTATCAACTGGATAGCCATCGCCGTAGCGGACGCAAAGGGGTTGGCCTCGGGTTGGCTATCGTGGATCGCCTGGCACGCATGCTGGATCATTCGATTGAGGTCAGTTCCTGGCCGCAGCAGGGATCGATGTTTTCGGTGGAAGTGCCTCTGGCGGACGCCGTCGAGTCGCAACAGGCCGCCTATAAGCCGGAGATGGCCGGTGACAACCTGGAGGGCGCCTGTATCCTGGTGTTGGATAATGATGAAAATATCCTGATCAGCATGGAGGCGTTGCTGCGGCAATGGAACTGTGTAGTCTATCTGGCTCGTGACCAAGAGGAGGCGATCGACCTGTGCAAGTCCCGTTCTCTGCGACCGGACGTGATCCTGGCTGATTATCATCTGGATCGGGGACAGACCGGCACCGATGCGGTGTTGGCGATGCGCCACTGTGCCGGTACCGATATCCCGGCGGCGATTATCACCGCCGACTACAGTGATGAGAGCATCCAGCTATTCCAAGATCTGCGTATGCCGCTGCTGAATAAACCGGTGAAGCCGGCCAAGCTGCGTGCGCTGTTGAGTCATCTGTTGCGCGATTAACTACTCCAAGTGGTGGACGGAGTGATACCTAAGAAGCATTCAATCTCTTCTTCCGGGCCGATACACTAGGCAGGCTCCGCGCTTTGCGGTCCCCCGTAGTCGGCTATTTTCTAAATGGGAATCCGGTAAAATGAGTGATCTTGAACCCGCCCTGAGTGGAACCCACGGCTTTTTTCTGCATGCCCCCGACCTCTCCATGCCGGTGCGCGAACTGTTTGATATCGACAGCGATATGACGGTACCGGCGTTCTCCCAGGGTAATGAGTATGTGCCGGACCTCGATTCCAGCTACCGTTTTGATCCCGAGACCACCCTGGCTATCCTGGCCGGGTTTGCCCACAATCGGCGTGTCATGTTGCAGGGGTATCACGGCACCGGCAAATCATCCCATATTGAGCAGGTGGCGGCGCGACTGCGCTGGCCCTGCATCCGTGTCAACCTGGATAGCCACGTCAGCCGTATTGACCTGATCGGCCGGGATGCCATCGTGCTGAAGGATGGGCAGCAGGTGACGGAGTTTCGGGAAGGCATACTGCCCTGGTCCCTGCAGCATCCCTGCGCCCTGGTGTTTGACGAATACGACGCCGGTCGCCCCGATGTGATGTTCGCCATCCAGCGGGTGCTGGAGGTGGAGGGAAAACTGACCCTGCTGGATCAGAACCGGGTGATCCGTCCGCACCCCTTTTTCCGTCTGTTCGCCACCGCCAACACCATCGGCCTGGGTGATACCACCGGCCTGTATCACGGTACGCAACAGATCAACCAGGGGCAGATGGACCGCTGGTCGCTGGTGCAGACCCTGAACTATCTGCCGCATGACGTGGAAGTGGATATCGTGCTGGCCAAGCTGGCGGAACTGGATAACCCGGCGGGACGCGAGACGGTCAGTGCCATGGTGGAGCTGGCGGACCTGACCCGCCAGAGTTTTATCAACGGCGATCTCTCCACCGTCATGTCACCACGCACGGTGATTACCTGGGCCGAAAACAGCTGTATCTTCAACGATTGCGCCTACGCGTTTCGCGTCACCTTCCTGAACAAGTGTGATGAGCTGGAGCGGCCGGTCGTGGCGGAGTTTTATCAGCGTTGCTTCGCCCAGGAACTGCCCTTGAGCGCCACTTGTGTGGCGCTGAGCTGAGACGGGCCCGTGCCGGAAACCGCCGCCGATCTGTTCCAACGCGTCACCGGCGCCACCCTGCGCGCTCTGGCGGCGGCGCCCGATACCCCGGTCCGTTTTGCCCCTTCCGCAACCTCCACCGATGAAGATTCGGTACAGCTTATCGTGCATGGCGAGGGAGCGCTGTCGGCCGATGACCGGCAGCGACTACGCGGCCAGGCCGATGCCGCGGCGTTGCGACTGCGTTTTCACGATGCCCGGCTGCACCGCCTGCAACTACCGGGGGACGGTGAGGCGCGCCAGCTGTTCGAACTGCTGGAGCAGGCCCGGGTCGAGGTGTTGGGTACAGCCCGCTTACCGGGTGTGGCGCAGAATCTGGCCGCGTTGCTGGAGCGCCGCGGTCGGGCACTTGGCTGGGCCCGGGCACAACGACGTGCCGATGTGCCGTTGGCGGAAGGGGTGGCCCTGCTGGTACGGGAACGATTAAGCGGCGGTGGACTGCCCGTTGCCGCCCACCGGGCGGCCGATTTCTGGCGCCCCTGGGTGACGGATCAGGGCGTGATGCTGCAGCTGGATGCGTTGCGTCTCGTGATCGGTGATCAGGCTGAGTACGGCCGGCAAGTGTGTGATCTGCTGACGGACCTGGGGCTGGATATGCGTCCCCGGGAGGCGTCGGCCAGTGTCGCTCCGTCCTGGCCGGACGAGTCGGGAAACGAGGGCGATGCGACAGACGCCGAGGGTGGGGCTGAATCGGCCGATCCGGGAGGTGGCGAGGCCGCTGAGGACGCCGGACAGGTGTGGCCGGCCAAATCCGATAGCGAGGGAGGGGGGCTGTCTGAAGCGGCGGCCGACGGGGGCGTTGCTGAGCAACCGGTCCGCGTCAACTGGCTCGATCCGCAACAGGCTATCTGCTCCGATTATCGGGCCTACAGCTGCGAATTCGACCAGGCGGTGGAGGCCGACGAACTGGCCGACAGTGATGAACTGGCTGCGTTGCGCCGCCAACTCGATGGTCAGCTATCGCCGTTGCAGGGATTGGTGGCGCGTATCGCCAACCGGCTGCAGCGGCGTCTGCTAGTGCAACAGCAGCGAGCCTGGGAGTTCGATCAGGAAGAGGGGCTGCTGGATGGGGCGCGGATTGCCCGGGTAGTTGCCAACCCGACCCATGCACTGTCTTATAAACGGGAAAAACCGGCGGCATTTCGCGATACCGTGGTCACCCTGTTGATCGACAACTCCGGTTCCATGCGCGGCCGGCCGATTACCGTGGCGGCGCTGAGCGCCGATATCCTGGCCCGCACTCTGGAGCGTTGCGGGGTGAAGGTGGAGGTGCTCGGTTTTACCACCCAGGCCTGGAAAGGGGGCCGGGTATGGGAGACATGGCAGCAAGCGGGAGAACCGGATAATCCAGGCCGTCTCAATGAATTGCGGCATATCATCTACAAACCGGCCGATCAGCCCTGGCGCCGGGCGAAGAACCGCATCGGCCTGATGTTGAAGCCGGGATTACTGAAGGAGAATATCGACGGTGAGGCGCTGATCTGGGCCTACCGGCGCCTGATCCGGCGTCCCGAGGCGCGCAAGATCCTGTTGGTGATTTCGGACGGTGCACCGGTGGATGACGCCACCCTGACGGTCAATCCTCCTCATTACCTGGATGCCCACCTGCGGCAAGTGATCCAGTGGTTGGAGCGACGCACGCCGGTGCAGCTGATGGCTATCGGTATCGGTCACGATGTGACCCGCTATTACCGACAGGCGCTGATGCTGCGGGAACCGGAAGAGTTGGGTGGGGCGATGCTGCAGCAGTTGGCGCAACTGCTGGATACCCGATTGGCGCCCGGTTGAGCGGCGGAGAGAAGGATGGGTTTTCCATCCGGGATTGATGAGCGGTCAGCCCCAATCATCAAACAGGCGGCTGACCTGTTGTGCGATGGTGACCGGATCGCGTCGTTCGTCGGCGTTCAGATTAATCGGTATTTCCCGCTGGATTTGCGTTGGGCGGCCTCCCAGTAACAAGACGCGCTGGGCCAGTTGCACCGCTTCCCGGGGATCATGGGTCACCAGCAACACCTTGAGTTCATGGTGCTCGATGATCTGCAGCAGCAGCAAACGCAGTTGTGCCGCCCGCGCCTGATCCAGCGAGTTGAACGGCTCATCCAGGATCAGTATCTCCGGTTCCCGCACCAGCGCGCGGGCCAGCGAGACACGCCGCGCCATTCCCAGGGAGAGCCGGGAAGCCTCCAGCGTGGCGACCTCCTGCAGACCGACCTCTTGCAGCAGCTGTTGAATCTTTTCCGGCCGGTCGGGTGCCACCAGTGCGATGTTGTCGTAGACACTGCGCCACGGCAACAGGCGCGGTTCCTGAAATACAAAGCCGAGCTGTACCTGCCGGTTGTTGATCGTGCCTTCAAAGTCGTTGTCGAGCCCGGCGATAATACGTAACAGGGTGGTCTTGCCGCAGCCGGAAGGGCCGAACAGGGCGGTGGTCTCCCCCTTGGTCAGATCGAATTGAATCGGCCCCAGGACGGTATGTTGCCGGTAAGTCTTGCGCTGGATGTGAATCTGCATTACGCGTCCCGCCACCGATTCACGCGCCGTTCCCAGGGTCGGATCAGGCCCTGTTCGATGCCCCAGATAATGACGATAAAGGCCAGTGAATAGGCCAGTATCCCGCTGACATCAAACAGCTGGAAATAGAGGTGCAGTTGGAAACCGACGCCGTTGCTGCGTCCCAGCAGTTCGACCACCAATACGATCTTCCAGACCAGCGCCAGGCCGGAACGGGCGGCGGCGGCGACAAAGGGTGTCAGTTGTGGCCAGATCACCGCTTTTAAAGTGGTGCTTCGCGACAGCCGGTAACAGCGCGCCATCTCCAGCAAGTCCCGGTCCAGTGCCTTGGCCCCTTCGCGTAGCGTGACGGCCACATTGGGGATCTTGTTAAGGGCTACCGCCAGCACCGCCGCCGCTTCGTTCAGTCCGATCCACAGGTAACAGAGAATAATCACTACCAGGGCAGGCAGGTTGAGCATAAGCAACAGCCAGGGATCGAAAAAACGGTCGGCGGTTTCGTGCAGGCCCATGTAGAGTCCGATGGCGCTGCCGACGGCCATGGCCAAGATAAAGGCGCCACCTACCCGTCCCAGGGTGATCAGGCAGTGGTGTAGCAGGTCGCCTCCGCCCAGTTCAGTGGCGATGCGCTGGAATACCAGCCAGGGGGTGGGAAGGGTCTCGGTGTGGATGATAAGGGCGGTCAGTGTCCAGAGCACCAACAGCAGCATCAAGGAGGCGATCTGCAGGCGGGCCTCCCGCCATGATGGGCTGCTTGTAGGGCCTGGAATGGGTTGATTAATAGTGGATCTCCTCAATGAAGGTACCCGGGGCCAGCGTGCTGGCCTGGCCTACCAACGGTTCGCCGCCCAACTCGGCCAATAGGTGGAATAATCGTTCCGCCTGTTGACGTTCCGCTTTACCCCAATGGGCCGGTATGCCAGAGCGGTAACCGTTTTTCAGCAATTGGAAACTCGCCTCGCTATCTGCATTCATCAACGGTTTCAGGGGCAGCCAGGCATCCGACTGGGTTGCCAGGATTTCCTTGGCGCGACGTGCGGCGCGGTCGAAAGCCTGCACTAGGTCGGGGTGCTGTTGGTTGAGTGCCGGGCTGAAGACATAACCGACCATCGGTACATCCGGCGGCATCCCCAGTTGTTGCAGCGCTTCGCCGATATCGATCAGGCGCCGGAAACCGGCGGCCTCCAAGCGTGCCGCATAGTGCCAGAAGGTGACGACCGCATCCAGTTCACCGCTTTGCAGTTTTTTCGCCAATAGCGGTGGTGCCCCGTATACCGCATCAATCTGTCGCTGCAGGTCGATGTCGTATTGCTGACGGGCGAGGGCCTGGAGTAACAGCCAGTTTTTGTCCACCGGTCCACCGGCGATGCCCACCTTTTTCTGCTTCAGGTCGGCGAGGTGGGTAATACCGCTGTCGGCGGCTACCATGACGGCACCGTTCATACGCGAATAGGGCAGGAAAGCGTAACCGCGTCCGGCGCTGCGTTGGCGCGAGACCCAGAACCAGTCATTGACAATCAGGTCCACCGCATCACCGTGCAGGGCGGTGGTGGTGGCCAGCTTGCCGGCGTAGGGAATCACTTCAAGCCGGAAGCCTTCCGCTTGGTCCAACTGGTGGCTTATGATGGTCTGCAGTTCCCAGTTTACCGTCCCGAACTGGAGAACGCCGGCGCGTAGTACAGGCAGTTCTGCCAGCGCCGGCTGCCATAAGCAAAGCAGTGTCAGAATACCTGCCAGGCTGAATCGCCGCATGTTATCAAACTCCTATTTGTGACGCCTGCCCGCCCAGACGTCAGCGTCGGGCCGTCTGCTGGGTGGGTATCAGAGCTTGTGAAGATACTCTATTACCGCGTTGCGTTCTGCCTCGCCCTTCAGCATGAAACTCATTTTGGAGCGGCCGCCGCCCTTGGATTTGAGATATTTGGTCGGGTTATCCAGATAGGCATGGATCTCCTCTTCCGTCCAGGTGATAGCCGATTTTTCGCAAGCCGCTTTGTAACCGTCAGAATAAGCATAGCCCTGAACACTACCACAGGGACGCCCCACCACGCCGCTTAGCGGGGGGCCGAACTTTGGAGGATCGCTTGGGCTGACGGTATGACAGGATTGGCATGCCTTGAAAATAGCTTCCCCGTCGGCCGATGAAACGGGACCCGCAAACAGTAACATACCGGATGCAAACGCAAGTGCCGCAACTTTAATCATGGATCTTCTCCTAAAAAGGTAATAACGCCTGGGGTTAGGGTATGTACCCGACCCGAATCTGGCGCCAAAAATGCCAAGGCCGGGGATGGAGATCAATTCACCTTTTGTCTAGTCTGCCCATTTCCCACAGGATCATTGGACTTTTGTCGCATTGTCGACCGTGTCTCTGAGTCACTAATCTTTTTTAGAACGAATCAATCTAGGGTGATGGGGCGTACTATGCGATTTCTGGTTCTGGGCTCGGCGGCGGGTGGCGGCTTTCCGCAATGGAATTGCAATTGCGGTAACTGTCAACGCGCCCGTGCCGGTGATCCGGCAGCCCGTCCCCGCAGCCAGTCATCACTGGCTGTGAGTGCAGACGGTGATTGCTGGTTTCTGCTCAATGCCTCCCCCGATCTGCGTGACCAGATCGCCGCTAACCGGGTATTGCATCCGCGGCATGGCAAACGTCACAGTCCGATTCAGGGTGCGGTATTGACCAATGCCGACGTGGATCACGTGGGTGGGTTGTTGACCCTGCGTGAGAGTCAGCCGCTGAATGTCTACGCCACCCGTCGCGTGCAGGGCGTACTGCGTGACAACAGCCTGTTCAATATCCTTAACCCGGAATTTGTCGAGCGTATCGCCCTGCCAACCGACGAGACGGTAGCGCTGCGTCGGGTTGACGGTAGCCCCTCCGGTTTGCAGGTCACCGCCTTTCCCGTGCCGGGTAAGGTCGCCCTCTATCTGGAGGATGCGACGGCCGGAGAGAACTTCGGCACGGTGGCGGAAGATACCGTCGGCCTGCGTATTACAGACGGCTCCAAGGTGGCTTACTACCTACCGGGCTGTGCCGCGTTGCCCGAATCCCTGCAGCAGCGTATCGGCGGTGCCGATCTGGTGTTTTTCGACGGCACTACCTGGACCGATGACGAGATGCTCACCACCGGTGTCGGACACAAAACCGGCCAGCGTATGGGGCATATGTCCATGTCCGGGCCCGACGGCACCCTGCAGGCTTTTTCCGGCATCCCTATCGGGCGTCGGGTATTCATCCACATCAACAACACCAACCCGGTCTTACTCGACGACAGTCCGCAACGGCTTGAAGCTGAACAGGCGGGTTGGGAGATCGGCTATGACGGCATGGAGATCAGACTATGACCACACCCCTCACCCCGGATCAACTGGAAGAAGCTTTACGGGCGATCGGCGCGGAGCGCTATCACAATCTGCATCCCTTCCATAAGCGGCTCCACTCCGGGCAGTGTACCCGCGGTCAGGTGCAGGCCTGGGCGCTCAATCGTTACTACTACCAATGCGGCATCCCGCGTAAAGATTGTGCACTGATGGCGAATATGGAGCAGAAACCGATGCGTATCGAGTGGCGACAGCGCTATTTCGATCATGACGGTTTGGGTGACGATGAAGGCGGTATCGAACGTTGGTTGCGGCTGACCAGCGCACTGGGACTGGATCGGGACTATGTGATCTCCACAAAAGGAATACTGCCGGCCACGCGCCATGCCGTGGATGCCTACATCCATTTCGTACGCGACAAGCCTCTGTTGGAAGGTATCGCCTCCTCACTCACCGAACTGTTTGCGCCATCGATCCATGCGGAGCGCATCGCCGGTATGCTGGAACACTATGACTTTGTAGATGACAGCATGGTCGGTTACTTCCGCGAGCGGCTCACCCAGGCGCCGCGTGACGTGGAATTTGCCCTCTCCTATGTGCGCCAGCAGGCCGTGACCGTGCCGCAACAGGAAGCGGTGCTGAATGCCCTGCGTTTCAAAACTGACGTGCTGTGGGCCCAGCTGGATGCGCTCTATTTTGCCTATGTGGCGCCGGGCATGATTCCGCCCGGAGCCTTCGTGCCCGAATCCTAAACCTCCGTATCATCACGCGTTGTCCTCCTGCCGCCGGAGATACTTTTCCGGCGGCATTTTTTTTGTCCAGGAATGGACTTATGCCGCGGAGCACAAGGATGTGCGGGAGCGGCGTTGGGAAGGGATGGACTTATGCCGCGGAGCAGAAG
>NZ_JBNKFS010000004.1:0-137141 GCF_050289425.1 Sedimenticola sp.
GCACTAGCGGCATTTTCCAGTAGAAAACCTGTTAGAGTAGTCACTGGAATATGTGGGTCATTACAATATGCTGGAACTGTAATTAAACCCACAGCTATATTTGTTCATGGTATTAGCGCTGTCAAATAAAGGATGCAGAAAAGATAAAGGGACGCAGCTATCTTTATAAAACAATATTGATCTGGGTATAAAGCTTTATGCGTGTGCTTGATGACCAATCATATTCACATACTATTGCCAAGCCTAGTGATAATAAAAATGTGCCCTTGCACTTGTATTAAACAGGTGATCTTCCCCACCAAAAGTAGACACCGGTTTAAGCACACCTCTGCAGGTATTCCTGCTCATAGGTATTAGGGCTTTTGTAACCCAGCGCACTGTGCCGACGGTGGCTATTGTAAAAGCATTCGATGTAATCAAAGACACACGTATAGGCTTCCTGCTTGGTGGTGACGTCCTCAGCGTAGAGCGCTTCCACCTTAAAGCGTGCGAAGAAGGATTCCATGGCGGCGTTGCAACAGTTGCAACATCTGGATGCACCGGGAATAAAGAAATTGTTACGGGAATCTATTCACCTGGTGGCTGATTGTGCTTCCCGCAGTTTAACAAAAGCTTTTGTTGATCTAGGAGAAAAGTGGACGCATTGAAGTTCCCCTTTCCCTTTTTAGAGTTTACATTTTAGTCTGGAGAGTTACATGAAAAATACTATAAAAGCAATTACTGTACTTACACTGATTGCATCAATGGCCAGTTCTTTTGCTGACGGTCCAGGTTGGACATTAGAATCTAATGTAAAAAATTTAGTCGTGGTCGCGACGGGTGGAATCAATGTTCAATTGTCACCAGGGCTTAGCGGCTGCACGTCACAAAGTGGGTATGGAGAAACCTATGCATCGATTTATCCAGATCATCCAGGATTAAACGCAATGCATTCAAATTTGCTAGCTGCAAAAATGAGTGGGAAAAAGGTAAAACTCTATCTGTTCGATAATAAATGCAAAGCTGTAGAAATGATACTTATTGACTGAAGAGCGTGAAAAAGGGGACGCAACCGTGAAAAAGGGGACGCAACTATTTTTTCTAACTCAATACGGTGATTGCTATGCCAAGGAAGGCAAGAGTATTGGTGCCCATATTGATTTCGTATGTTGGTCAATGAAAGATGCGCAGGACAACCTAGAGCGTCGCATTAACGCAAATAGGTGCCAACTTCGAATCATGTAGGTGGGTGTTATGTTATGAGAGTAATACTGGCGAATATATTATTTAACATAATATACATTATGCGCAATTAAGGGTGGCACAAACTGGGAATGGCTCTTACTAAGACCTGGCATGGCAACCTATCCGCTGCCATGCCAGATTACACGTCACTTGTTTAACGATCATTAAGCTTCCACTGCGTGAAATCTACGGGAAAATGCACGTCAAAGTATCCCGGATTTCACGTGGCGCAGCGCAACCTTTACGATAAACGGTTACGCCTGCAAAAAGCTAACTTGAAGATCGTTTCCTACGATGGAAAAAGTCGGTTCAACGCCCTCTATACTGTTTCCGCTAAACTGCTCCGCGGTGAACATGGACAGGTTGGCGTTGGTGAGAATGGTATAGGGTGTATTGAGTGAAAACCCTCCATCATCTTTCTTCCAAAAGGAAAAGTTCGCTTGGGAAGATTTGAGGGTCAGCTCCCCGGACACGGTAAGGCCGGTTGTCTCGGTGCCAAGCTGGGTAACGATGATACCCCCGGTTAATTCGAGTGCGCCAATGGTCAAGCCCTTTAAGTGGTCGCCGATATCCAGCGCGCCGTTACCGAACAGTTCAACCTTCGCTGTCCCGCCGGAAGATTCACCGTAGAACACGATTCGTCCTCCGTAACCACCGTGGGTTCCACCATAAGCGATCAACGTCGCATTGCCTGCGCTTGAAGTGCCCGAGAATACGGTATAGCCGCCGGTCGCTTTCGGTGTGTAGCCACCCAGGTTAAAAAAGGTGCCGTCTCCCGCGGTGGGCACATGGCTGCCTGCGCCCGTGCCGTATACCGAGAATTCCGTGAAGCCGGCGGCAGTCCCTTCAGATACGCCAGGGTGGTTCCAAATAGTGGCATTGCCGGCGGTCGGATAGTAGTCGGTTGGAAGATTGATTGAGAAGACGGTATGCCCCGCGCTCGATTTGCTGGCAATCGTGCTGCCGTAGTTGGCGATGGTGGCGTTTGCCCCGGTTGGAGAGCCGTATTTTGCGCTAAATTCGAGGTGGCCGCCCCCGCCCTGCTCGCCTTCCCGCGCACCATAGTTGAAGTAGGTGCCGTGGCCGGCCGAGGCTCCCTGGTTAGTCATATGGGGCGGATTGTTATTGAAGCTGGTGACGCCGCCGTAGGCACCGGCGGCCTTGGCGGCGTGATTGTAATAGTGTCCATGACCGCCATCCGCAGTGGCGTCGAAAGCGACATCTCCGCCGTTCGCTTTGCTGTAGGTTCCGCCGTAATTGTTATAAATACCGTAGGCGGCGCTTGAATTACCGTAGAACTGGGTGTTGCCACCATCGCCACCGGAGACTGTGCCACCTACATTGATAAAGGTGGCGTTGGCCGCAGTCGCCGTATCGTGGAATACGACATTGCCAAATGTGTCGCCGTCGGTTCCGAGGGTGCCATAGATCTTGAAATGCGCCGTACTGGCAGATGACGAGTCGCAGAAACTGACTTCGCCGCCGACGGTACTGTGTTTTGGAGGGGTGCCCGCGCCGGTCCACACTTTGAATGTGGCCGATCCCGCCGTTGAGTTGTCGCAAAAACAGATGACGCCGCCACCGTAGCCTTGTTCCGTCTCCGGTCCGGCACAGTAAAACATGTCGTCTCCACCGGCTGATGCGGAGTTGATGAACTTGAGTTGAGGATCCTTGTAGCCGCTACTGGTGGCGGCAACGATGAAACTTTGCTGGGCCCTGGATCGGTTGCTGATTCCCTGACCTGTGATTGTTAAAGGTGGTGTGGCGGATGGACCAAAAGTAAAGGTGAAGGCGGATGCATTATCCGTGAACTCGATATTCCCCACCGTGGCTTCGCCCGTGGCTGAAAAGGTGATCGTCGTTTGGGATGAGGTGGCAAAAGTGGCCGTGTTTGTGGGCGCCTCGGAAGGAGTCCAGTTGGTTGCCGCATTCCATTCACCGGTAGCCGGTTGGGTGTTCCAAGTCGATGTGCTCATCTACTCCTCCTGAGTGGGTAAAGTCGTCTCAGTCCTTGCTATTAAGTAACCGAGAACCGCGTATTTATTGTGCTGTTGCAATCGTTGGTGCCGGTGCCGCCTGCACCTGGTTGCGCCCCATCTGCTTCGCCTTGTAAAGGGCGATGTCTGCTTCGCGAAGCAAGTGCTCGGCGCCCTTCTCCCCGGTGGGCACCATGGTAGCCGCACCCGCGCTGACGGTAACCACGGCGTCGGCCGAGGAGTGCGCGTGTGTAATCGCCAGCTTCTCCACGGCACGGCGGATCTTCTCGCCCACTTGAACCACTCCGTTGTGGTCGGTATTGGGCAGGATGAGAATGAATTCCTCCCCGCCATAGCGGGCAATCAGGTCGGCCGGACGTAGCAATTGTGCCCGCACGGTTTCGGCTATGGTCATCAGACAATCATCGCCGGCCTGGTGGCCGTAGTTGTCGTTAAAGGCTTTGAAGTGGTCCACGTCGAGCATGATGACGGAAAGCGGCTCCCTTTCCCTTCGCAAGCGCGTCCAAACTTCTGCCAGATAGGTATCGCCCCGACGTCGGTTAGCAACGCCGGTCAAGCCGTCACGGTCGGCAAGTCCTTGCAACTCCTGGTTGAGCTGTTCCAGACGGGCGGTACGTTCGGCTACCTTATCTGCAAGAGTTCGGGAATACTCCTGCACCTGCTCGTAAAGTCGTGCGTTCTCGATAGCAACAGATGCCTGAGCAGCCAGGAGACGAATGACTTCCATCCGTTCCCCGGTAAAAACGCCGCTGGTCAGGTTGTTCTCCATGTACAGGGCACCTTCAAAGCGCTCCCGCCGGATGGGCACGCAAAACACTGACGTAGGTTGGAATTTGAGTATGTAGGGGTCCTGCACGAACTGCCCTTCATGGGCCGCATCGTGAAGTACCACCGCTTCGCCGCTGTAAAGTACCTGACTGATCAGTGTCACCGGTAGCGGTAGTATTCCACCGTCGGGGGTCGGTACCAGCGAGTGATCTGGCATACCGACCGTCGGTAAGCCCTCTGTCGGAAGTTTGGCTGCCTCAACCGCTACATTGCCCTCACGCCGAACCACCAGACAGCCCCATTGACCGCCGGCGTTCTCCAACAGGATGCTCATCGTGGTTTTGAGTAGCCGGTCCAGGACGATTTCGCCGGAAATCTCCCGGGAGGCTTTCATTACCGAGGCCAGATCAAGATCGCCGGCTTCATCCCGGTTGGAGGATACCTGTGCACCGGCGGTCAGCTCGTGCAGCACCGGGAACTCCTGCTCAAGCATGTTCACTTTGCGCTGGGCACCCCAGCGGTCGTAGACGCGGTGGGCACCTCGTAGGTAGCCTTCTGCAGATCTTCGTCTGCCAATCGCCAGCAGATGCCGCGCCGCTCGCTCGAAGGCCGTGGCCTCGTCCCGCAGAAAACCGCTCTCCCGTGCCGCATCAATGGCGGCGTCATAGCGATCCAGCGCCGCCACGTTGCAGCCATCAAGCCGCAGTAGCTCAGCTTCCATCAAGTACTGGAGGTGGCGAAAATTTTCCTCACAGTTGTCGGCCCAGCCCGTCATGCGCGCCAGATCATGCTCTAATCGTTTGCGTGTTGCGGCCTGCTCTTCTGCCTCAAAATCCGGATAGTGCGTGGCCAAGGTGAGAAATGCAACGATGTAGAAGCGTACCAGTTGCGGTAATGACATGGCCGACTTGATCAGTGCATCCTGCGCGCGCACATGCTCGAGGGCGCGATCGTACTCGCCATAGAGAAAACAGATTTCGGTACTGTAGATATGGTAGTTGGCGATGCCGGTCATGAACTGGCGCTGGCGCATGCCCGCCAGGCACTGCTCTTCGTCGAAATCGTCATCGTTCAGGGTGCACGGAGCATGGGTAAGTCCGAGCAGGTTACGCTGTAACTGCAGAAACAAGGTGCCCGAGTCCAGTGAGTCCTGATAGGCGCATTCGCGCACGATCTCCAGGTTTTCGGCATGCAGCCGGTGGGCCGTTTCCAGGTCCAGCGTCGGATCCCAGATTACGCAATCCTGCGCACTGTAGGCGAGGTAGAGCAGATCGCCCGACTGGTAGCCCGCTTCGATGCCTTTGCGGAACCAGGGTGTCAGGCTCGACCAGTGGTTGCTCCAGTGGTGCACGAACATGGCGTACACGTAGATCACCCGCGCCCGCAGGGTGAGGTCATCGTGTCGCTCGTTGATCGCCAATCCGACCTTCCCATACTGATAGCCTACCGCCGGCTCATCGAGTTCACCGCACAGCAGCATGCCATAGGCCGCATAGGCAAAGGCGGATTCAGGGCAATTGCCGTGGCGCAGAGAGAGGTTGACCGCCTTCAGTACCAGGTAGGGAAACAGCTTGCCGCTACCGGAGAGGAAAGCGGCCGGAAAGATCTCCATCAGTAGGCGCATCGCGGTCAAGGTGGCTGTGTCCTGAACCAACGGTGCCGCTACCAAGTCGGAGATGCGACGCTCGCCAAGATTCTCCTCGACCAATCGTCGCTCTTCGGCAATCTCCGCATCGCCTGGCTGGTCGGTGAGTTCCATGCCCAGCAGCGCCAGCCCCTGAATGGCCGAGAGGATCGACTCTTCCATACGTCCAAGGGTGGCGTACTGCCGGGTGCGGGTGGCCAAGATGTCGCTACGTTCCAGATCAGAGTGGGCGTGCTCCAGCATCACTTCGATCCAGTTTTCCGCCTCCTGAACACGTCCGGTGAGATAGGCACACTGCTGGGTTTCCGCTGCCAGTGCCGGCATCAACAGGGGTGTCTCCCGCCAGGGATCGGCGGGCAACAGCTCAGCCGCCACTTGCAGATATTTCAGCGCTGTCTCGTAGGCCGAAGAGTGTCTGGCGCGTACGCCGGCACGCAGATTCAATTCGGCAAGGTGCAGCCGCTCGTCGGCGGATTCAATCAGCGTGCGGCCCTCGTTGAGATGGCCGACGATATCGATAAGGCGCTCATCCGGTACCGTGTCGCCAGCGTGTTGCAGCATCAGGCGTCCCACCGAGAGATGTACTTCGCGCAGTCGCTGAACGTCAATCAAGGCATAGGCGGCCTGCTGTACGCGATCGTGCTGGAATCGGTAGGTCGGATTGAATTCCAACGGTTCGATACCCTCTCCCACCAGACGGTAGTCACTATGCAGGGGTAGTACGGTATGTTGCTTGAGTGCCGGCAGCAGCGCTGCGGCCGTCTCGTCGACGGGGTGTTCGTAGATCGCGGAAAGCGTATGCAGATCGAAAGTGCCACCAATACAAGCCGCCAACTGCAGGATCCGCTGAATCGTCGGCTGCAGCCGACGCAGGTTATCCACCATGAACTCGACGACATCGCTGCTCACGCTGGACCAGCGGGCTGCATCCAGGTCCCAGCTCCATTCCCCACTGACCGGATCCAGGGCGATGGCACCCTCCTTGTGAAGTTGCCGCATCAGTTCATTGGTGAAGAAGGGATTGCCCTGAGCCTTGTCGTAGAGCATGTCGCTGAGGGGGCGTATCTCGTTCGGTTCGCGGCACAAGGCGTCGGCCACCATGTGCGCGACCGAGTCCCGGTCCAGCGGACCTAGGGGGAGCTGACGGATGTTCTTTCGCTCTTGCAGATCGTCGAGCAGCAAGCGCAAGGGGTGCCCTGCCCCCACTTCGTTACTGCGATAGGCGCCGATCAGCAGCAGGTGGCTCAGTTCCCGGGAGGTGACCAGGCTACGCAACAGTTCCAGGGATGGCGTATCGCTCCACTGCAGATCGTCGAGGAACAGCACCACCGGGTGTCCCTCCCCCGCGAACACGCCGAGAAATGTCGTCAGGACGATGTGTAGGCGGTTACGTGCTTCCGCCGGCGGCAGTTCGACCACTTTCGGTTGGAGACCGATGATCAGCTCCAGTTCCGGTACCAGTTCCACTACCAAGCGCGCGTTCGGCGCCAGCGCATCCAGCAACCGTTGACGCCATTCTGACAAGCGCTCTTCCGGTTCCGCCAGGACTTGCTGTACCAGACCGCGGAAGGTTGCGGCGAAGGCGGTGTAGGCTTCGCCGTATTGGAACTGGTCAAACTTGCCCTGGACCAGAAAGCCTCGTTCGCGCACCAGGGGACGGTCTATTTCGTTGACGAGAGCCGATTTGCCCACACCGGAGTAGCCGTGTACCAGGCAAAATTCGGTGTGCCCGGCCACCACCGACTCGAATAACCCAAGTAGCTTCTGGAGTTCACGTTCGCGACCGTACAGGCCTTGTGGTACCAGGAATTTTTGCACCACATCTTTTTTGCCCAGCTCAAAGGGTTCGATCTCTCGACCTGCGGCAAGCTGATCGGCGCAATACGCCAAGTCGTGCATCAGCCCCTCGGCGCTCTGATATCGTGCTTCGGGACTTTTGGCCAGTAGCTTGAGGACGATGGTCGATAGTGCCTCAGGCACCCTGGGTGAAATCTCGTGTGGTGCCGGCGGCAAGCGGCTGATATGGCTGTGGACCCATTCCAGCAGGGTGTCGGCCTGGAACGGCAGTTTGCCGGTCAGCAGTTCGAACAGGAGTACACCAAGGGAGTAATAGTCGGACCGGTAGTCCAGGTCCCGATTCATGCGTCCCGTCTGCTCCGGCGAAATGTAAGGCAGTGGCCCCTCAAGGCGCCGCGACATCTGCACGGCCTGTCGCTCTTGATCCAGTTCGGAGGCGATACCGAACCCAGCCAGGGCGATGGCCCCGTTGGCAGGGTCAAACAACACGTCTTCCGGCGTCAACGCCTTGTGCACGATATCGTGGGCATGTATACCACCCAGGGTACGGGTCAGGTGCAAGGCGATATCGAGCAACTCGGCCAGGGGCAGGCCGGCTTCGCCCGATTGGGTCAGATGGGTTCTGAGCGAACTCTCGAACAGTTCGCAGACCAGAGCCAGGTTTCCGCTACCGTGAGGCAGCACCGCGTACACCTTACGCACACCCTCGATGTCAGCCAGGCGTTGAGCGATGCTCCCGTCGCGACGGATGATGGCTACCTGGTGCCGATCGGGATATTCGGTGTCCAGGGTTTCTATCGCCACCGCTACCGCCACTGTGGCGCCATCGGATAGGCGACGGGCACGATAAACCACGCGTACGCCGGACCGGTACAGGACCGAGCCGACTTCATAGCCAGGCAGTTGTAAAACTGCGTTCTCCACGTCCCTCACCCAGTGCCCGACGCTTTAAACGCCGAATAGACGGTTGAACGTAGCCAGATAGTCTTCGCGGGCGGTATCGCGCAGCGGTTCGCCGTGACCGCATAAGGCGTGTTTGAACGACAGCTCCTTAAGGCGGGCGAAGTCGTCCCCCGCCGGTGAAGCGGCCTGAACCCAGACCGGCCCGAGGTTGGCCGGCGTGAAGAAACCCATGTTCTGCATCAGCTCTCGTGAAGAATCTGAGAAAAACTCATCTGGGGTGAGCCAGTTCTGCAGGGCGTCGCAGGCGATGAGAATGCCGCCAGCGCGGTCGAGACGCAGGATACCCTCGGGGATCTGGGTGGTGTGGAATTCGAACAGAGAGGCGTCCGAAATCGGTAATGTGTCCGGTGTAAGGGTGCGTGTGGCCTTCAGGCCGGTCTCGTGTTCCATCCCGGGCATTGCCCAGTACTCGGCATCGTAGCGATCCACATAGAAGGGATCATCGCGCCCGTGCAGGGAACCGAGTCGGATAACGTCGGTGATCCGGCCGAGCTGGTCGAGTTCGGCTAACCCCTCATCACCCAGTCTTACGCTATTGATGATGATCAGGCGCTCGCCGTCCTTTACCACGGTCATGTTGCGGCTGAATTTCCAATCCATTCCCTGAAGAACGGTTTCCATGGCGCCGCTGACAAAAAAAACGTCGGGAAAGACCTCATCGATGGTTCCATGGGATAGTGCCGGGGGAAACTGATCCATTGCTGTACTCCTCAATCCTCGTTTTTGTTGTAATTGAATCGGCCTATGTAGCGATACTCTTTAGCATATTCGTTTAGATAGCCATTGAGGTAGTGCCGTTGGGCCTCATTGAGGCATCCGTGCCGGATGTCATCCATGGATTCCTTGCCGTCGCTGCTGTCCAGTCGCTTGAGATGAAACAGTGTCATGTCGCGCCCACCGAAGAACCCCTTCAGATATTCGTGCAGGGGCCGCGCCTGCGACATGTCAAATACGGCACCTAAAAGGGCCGTATACAATGGGTGTCCAGCCAGTGAGTCAGCGTCAAATACAGGATAGTCGCCAGGTGGCGGCATGAACGGTGGATAGTCACTGGCCCGGTGGACCGGATGCGCCATGAGATCTTGTACGTAATCGGGATCGAGACCGGCTGCGCGGGCGCCATCGATCACAATATTAAGATAGCGGCGACTCGGTAGGCAACTGTCATCGATGAACTCGGGCATACCGACGTAGGTGAGTGCGGGAACCCGTTTACCGTCTGCTTCCACCTCGATGGAGATGCGGTCATAGCCGTGGCCATAAGCTTCCACGGCGTCCAGGGGGGCCAGGGCTTCGTCCGGGCAGTCATAGAGCACACCGAGTACCCGGTCGCCGGGCTCTTTGGAACGCTCGATGTTGCCGACTCCCCCCTCGTGGCGGAAGAAATGCTGCACATTGAAGCGCAGGCGCCAACCCTCCAAGACCGCACATCGCGCTGCCAACGGTTCCACGCCCTTGGCTCGTAGCGAGGTTATATTCATGTTGGAGCCAAAGCCAAAATAGCGAAACATCCCTATATCAACCACCGTCTAGTCGAAATTCGTACCAGTCAGCTTCCAGTTCAAGAGGCTTTCGGCGGCTGACGAGACCGAAACCATAACAATAGAGGGATGATACGCGAAATAAATACCTTGAGTCATGTATTGATGGCGCTTCCATCTTCAAAATTCCATAATCTAATACTGTTTGCACACTATTCGAGATGATATGGAGATTTCTACCTAATGATGGAAACCAAAAATCAACAGGGAGATCCGGTGGATTGGTGGTTTATTTATAAAACCCCCGAGCATACCGGAGCCAAAAGTAACAAGGGGTTTGACTTCTTCTATTTCGATCCGGATTCTGGCGTATTGGCGCTTTCGCCAATCGGATTGGATCAGGATAATCAAGCGCTGAACCATACATTAACGGGGATCTTTAATGCGCCGGACAGTGCAGGTTATCTCGTCTATAACGACGAACATGTGGACAAGGAACAGAACAAATCGGAAAAAGGTCACTGTAAAGGGATTTTGGCCTTCGACAAAGCAAGTGATTCAGCCCTCTTTCTGCTTCATTCAACCCCGCGATTTCCGGCAAACAAGGAGTTTACACTTCCTGATGATGAGGCGATCTACGGTCAGACCTTTATCTGTATCTCGCTGCCAGGCTATCAAACGGCCAATCAAATTGCCCAACAGATGTTGAGCCAACAAAATCCGCAAATCCTGATAGAGAGTTCACGTATTCCCTCTTCCCTGCCGGATGACGAACCGCTATCGCTTCTATTCCATGGAACCGGGGTGAATGAATTGAAACAGCCGTCGACACTTCGGTTTAAATCCAAGGGAGGAAAAGCGTTTGCACTCATCGCCAAGAGCCGGAAATGGGGTGAGGATTTTTGGTTGGATTTGGTGTCGCCCGAGTTGAAGTGCGATCTGGTTGTTGAGACGTGGAGACGCGGCACCGTGACGCCCTTGCAAGACGACCGGTCCAAGGAGTTCGATGAAGACACGCTATCGCTGGGCTTTAAGGTTGGATCCTCTTTGACCTATGAATGGCCCTACACCAAGGACCATGCCAAATGGGCGGTCGCCCTGAAAAACAGTACCAGTTCTTTGCCCTGGGTGTGTGTCGCTGATCTCAACCGAATGGTCTCGCAGGAGAAGCGTGGCGGTGCAAGCCTATGCTTTCAAGAGCCCCGTTTGTGGGAAGCCTTAAAAGACGCCGAAGAAAAACTGCATCAATTAAGGAACCTCTGATTAATTCAGCGGTTCCGGCAGTACAGGGATGTGCTGCCATTTTCGGTGGCTGTAAGCCATTGACAATGAAGAAAACAATAAATCGTATTTTTTGTTTTCGAGCGCTGATAAAGCCAGGGATGGCTTTAATCAGGGCTTCCTTAAGTCAAGTTGACCCGTCTTAAACGACAATTACATTGAGGAAGGACGACATCATTGTGATATCGCCCTACCCCATTTACTAAGTATTGTTGCCCCCTCTCGGAAACGATTTGTCATACGGCGGCGTTAAGGTTGGCGCATCCTTTCTGGGCTCGGTTGCCTGGAATACCGGTTCGAAGGAAGGCGCAACATCCATACGATCTCCGAGTCCCCAAAGAGATTTGGGCACACCAAACCAGTGCAGCAGCGTGGCGGCAAAGGAGGTTGAATCGAAAGGCACTTCACCATCTGCCCGAAACACGGACTGTTCCTTGATCCAGGGAGATACCATGATGGTCGGTACTCGGGGGCCCATCAGGTCATAGGCAAATCCATTGTCCAGGTCGTTGGGCCAAGGCTTCTTGGCATAGGGTGGCGCGACGTGGTCGTAGATGCCGTTGTTTTTATCGAAAGTGATGACCAGCAGCGTTTGTTCCCAACCGGGGCCGCTCTTGACCGCCTCGTAGATTTCATTCAGTGCCTTTTCACCGGGCACCAGATCGGCACCCGGGTGATAGGAGGTGGCCCCGGAGGGGGCGATCCACACCGGTTCCAGAAAGCTGAATGCCGGCAGGTTGCCGTTCTGGGCGTCCTGCTTGAATTGGTCTAGGCCGGCCAGAAATTGGGTTGGGTTTTTATCGACTGTGGGAATTTGTCCTTTTAAGTAGAGTTGGTAGGTGAAGATGCAATCTTCCCAAAGCACCGCGTTGTAGATTTTCCAATCCGTAATGCCTTGGCTCCAGAGCGCCTTCCAGATGGATTGACGATGGGGCGAGTAAGGCCAGTACTTGTACACATTTCCCCCTTCCCAAGTGCCGAGTCTGTTGAAGGCGGAGCCGGTCACAGAAAAGGCACGATTGACATCGGTGCCACCGGGAATAGAGCAAAACCATTTGTCAGAAACACCGAAATGGCGCGCCAAGCCGTTCAAAATGGGTAGCTGTTCCGGGCTAAAGGTCTCCATCACCTGCGGGTTGGCGTTGTTGAGGATGAATCCGCCCATGTCCGGCTTGGCGCGGCCCCAATAGCCGGGTGATTCGGCAAACATTTGTTGCAGGTTGTCGGTGGTATCGTGGAAGGGGTCCTGAGTGAGGGCCATTAGATCCCACTCCTCGCTCAGCTTACCCTCCCTGAACTGGCTGACATGAACCTTCTGTTTTCCATCAAAATTGAAATCATCCGTGCTCGCCCCATCAAAAGGCTCTTGGGAGCCGATGTAGTGACAGCCCTGATCACCCTTTTCGTATAGCCAACCGCAGACGTTGTCGAACGAGCGGCTTTCGAGCATGTAGTAAACCACGTGCTTGATCTTCGAACGCATGAAGTCGATGGTGCCTGGCGTTTCAGCCCATTTCGCTTGAACGGGGATTCGGGGTTGATAACCGGTCAACATCGTATCCGGACCGATATCGGACGGCAGTTTGCCCTCCCGGACAGGGCCTACAAGCACATCGGCGTGCTCAGGGTCGAATGCCCACAGTCGGTAGGTACCCTCCTCTGGATTCCAGTCCAGAAGATGGTCACCGATGGCGGTGAGCTCATGGTGTTCATCAATATGTTCCCAGCGACCTTCCTGGACTGCGGGAAGAGAAAGAGGCGTTTGCTGTTGGGGGTCAAAGCTCCACAAGCGGAAATGTTTCCTATCCGGCAGCCGGTCCAGGACATAGTTGCCGATGGGAATCAGTGTGTGCCCTTTCTTGATCAATGGGAAGCCGCCCTGCCCGGTATAGGGATAAGGAATGGGATCGGCCTTACCGGGTGAGTTGGGCTGGGGGTCAAAATTCCAGAGCTCAAACGTGCCGCGGCCCTTCGCGGGAATCATACTTAAGATGAAACTGGTCATGGGAACAAGATCAAGATACTGATCCTCATCCGGATTGGCACTGTAATAATCCCGGTATCCCCAGAACTTCTTCTTATCCCAGTAGCCGCTCTGAAGAACTTGGCCATTTAAGGGGTCTGACAGATTCGGGTTGAACTCCAGGAGATTGAAGCGATAGCCGGGCTTTCCAGCCTGCTCGCAAAGCGGGCTCCACTGTAAGAGGTACCCGCCTACCTGAGCCATGCGGTACGAGCGGTCGAAGGATACATCGGTGCCCAATTGAACCGGGCTAAACAGCGCTTCCGCATCCGGATCAACCTGGTAAAGGCGATAGTAATTGTCGTGTTGATTTCGACAGATAAGAAAATCATAAGAAGAAGTCTTTTGATATTTCCGTGTCATGAAACGCCTCATTTGTTATTGGTATTTGGGACCAGTATAGAATGCCATTGATTTAGGTGGCGAGTCTAATCAACGGGCGGCGGAAGAACTGGCTAAATCTTTAGCGGATTATAAGAATAAAGGGAGGCTTCTAAGGCGATAGGCATATTACATCACCTGCCTTGCGCTTTGAGTCGCCAATTTATCGCTGATGTTGTTGCAGATACCGGGATGATTCACGTAGTCTCTCTTCTTATCCATGGTGCGGTAGTACCTTACTTTTCATTTAGACGCTGATGACTTGTAGACGAGATAAAGCGAGAAACCATGTATAGAAACGAGTTTTCATTGGATAGCAATCTTATCTACCTGAACCATGCCGCCGTGGCACCCTGGCCCAAACGAACCGTGGAAGCCGTCATGGATTTTGCCCAGGAGAACGGTCTGCATGGTGCCAGCCACTATCTCCGCTGGATGGAGATCGAAGAGCAGATACGCGACAACCTGGCTTGGCTGATCAATGCACCCTCTTCAGAGGATATTTCGCTACAAAAAAGCACATCGGAAGCCCTGTCCGCTATTGCGCACGGCCTGGAGTGGCAGCCGGGTCAAAATGTGGTCTTTTTGAGGGAAGAGTTCCCCTCCAATCGGGTTGTCTGGCAAAGCCTGGCGCGCTATGGCGTAGAGCCTCGGATTGTTGAACCGGCCGCCGACCAGATCCCCGAAGAGGCCCTGTTTGCCGCCTGTGACAAAAATACGCGGTTAATCAGTGTCAGCTCCGTACAATACGCGTCCGGACTCAGGATGGATCTACCGGGTATTGGCCGATTTTGCCGGGCGCGGAATATTTTATTTTGTGTCGATGCTATTCAGAGTCTCGGTGCTTTTGCTTTTGACGTCGGCGAGATCGGGGCGGATTTTGTTGTCGCTGACGGTCACAAATGGATGCTTGGCCCGGAAGGCGTCGCCCTGCTCTATACCAATAAAGCGATCCGGGAAAACCTGAAGCTCCACCAGTTTGGTTGGCACATGCTGGAAAACAGCGATTTTGATTCGCTACAGGTGGTTCCGCTCAAAAGCGGACGTCGCTTCGAAGCCGGCAGTCCCAACATGTTAGGTATTCATGCCCTGAACAGCAGTCTTTCATTGATACGTGAAATCGGGCTGGAATCGATTTCGACGGCTATCTTGCGCAATACCGACAGCTTGATGCGCCTGATCTCTGAAGATGACCAGTTGGAGTTGATCAGCTCTGCGGCAGAGGATAGGCGCTCCGGCATCGTCACCTTTAGGGCGCCCGCTGCCGATCAGGAGATGATTTATCGGGAGTTGATGCGGCGCCATGTCATCTGCGCTCCACGGGGCGGTGGCATTCGCTTCTCTCCCCACTTCTATGTTGGCGAGGATAAGTTGATTGAAGCGCTACGCATTGTGAACGAAGTAGTCAATAATACACATTAAATTGTCAACATAAGACTTTATAAATAAAACATAATTAGCAAACATAATACATCTGTTTTCAAGTTATTGGGTCCAGGTAAACATGAGTCAATATCCCATTGAAGAGCGAAATCCCGGCGAGCGTCAGTTAACGGTCAGAGTCCTCGCCATGCCGGCAGACACCAATCCATCCGGGCATATTTTTGGCGGCTGGTTGATGTCCCAGGTAGATATTGCCGGCAGTATTATTGCGATGCAGGTGGCTGATACCCGGGTTGTCACAGTTGCAGTACATGACTTTCAGTTTGAAAAGCCGGTACACGTGGGGGATTTGGTGAGTTGTTACGCCGAGGTGGAACGCAAAGGCAATACGTCAATTCGCGTTAAAGTCGAAGTCTATGCGGAACGTGACCGGAATCCCCACACAGTGGGCCGGGTTGCCGTGGCCTCCATTACCTATGTGGGGCTGGATGAAGACTCCAGACCCAAAGCTCTCAAGTAATGGATTATGTATATAGACTAATTTGCTGATTTTTTAGGCAAAAACAATCTAAAGAAGTTATCTTTTGTGATGACTTCAATCTCTGACCGAGTGATATTACGAAGCGCGGCAATTTTCTCCGCTACCTGTTCCACATAGGCGGGGATATTGGGCTTTCCTCGATGCGGTATGGGGGCAAGATAGGGAGCATCGGTCTCAATCAGGAGCCTATCCTGGGGCATTTTTTTTGCCACTTCACGCAGATCGGCGGCGCTGTTAAAGGTAATAATCCCCGAGAATGAGATGTAGAAACCCAGATCCAGCGCCTGTTTCGCCATCTCCCAGTCCTCGGTAAAGCAGTGCATCACCCCGCCGACGCTCTCCGCCCCCTCCTCCTGCATGATGCGAATGGTGTCGGCCTTGGCTGCCCGGGTATGGATGATCAGCGGCTTATGACATAGCTTGGCGGCAGCGATATGGCGGCGAAACCGCTCCCGCTGCCAATCGAGATCGCCATCGCTGCGAAAATAATCGAGCCCTGTCTCACCGATGGCCACATTCTTTTCATGTTGTGCAAGCGCCGCCAACTGCTCAGGTGTGGGTTCTTGTCGGTCCCGGTCATTGGGATGCACCCCAACAGAGATAGAAATATCCGGCTCTCCTTCCACCAGTGCCAACATAGCCGGATAGCTCTCCAGGTCGATGGAGACACAGAGCATGTGCCCGACACCGGCTTCGCGGGTGGCGGTAAGCAGTTTCTCGAAACTATTCTCGAACGGTGCCAGATCCAGTCGGTCCAGATGGCAGTGGGAGTCTACAAGCATGCCAGTCTCTATATTGTTTACAGCGGTTGTGCGGTGGTAATGACAACCCTCTACATCGTGTGTGTGGGGCGGTCGGACTTCAGCGCACCGGCGAGATAACCTTCAATCTTGTTTCTGGCCATGCCGCCATCCTGGTCGCTGAATTGTACGCCAATACCGGCGGCCCGGTTGCCCTCAGCTCCAACGGGGGTAATCCAGATAATTTTCCCGGCTACCGGTATACGCTCCGTCTCTTCCATCAGGGTCAGCAGCATAAATACTTCATCGCCCAGGTTATATTTTTTATTGGTAGGAATAAAAAGACCGCCGTTTTTCACGTACTGCATATAGGCAGCATACAGGGCATTCTTGTCTTTGATGGTCAAAGAGAGAATGCCTTGGCGGGCAGCTGGTGCATTCGTTACAGACATACCAAATTTACTCGGCTCCAATAGCTGCCCAATCCAGCAGCAGGCTTTCAAGTTGCATCTGTGTATTCAACTGGGCACCCAGTGTCCGGTTTGCCTCAAACAGCCGGTCCATCAGTGTATACAGTTTTCTAGAGTTTACCTTTCGCGCCAGCGCTTGCAAGCGCTCCCTTTGATCAACATTGATTATCTGGGCGGATTCAGAGGCTATCTTAACCCTGATCAGGTCGATTACCCAGCCGCTGAACCACTTGATGACACCTTTTTGCTCCAATCCGGTCCAGCGTTGGGCAATGATTAGTGGATCCAGAGAGCCCTTTAAAATCGACGATAGCTCTTCGATCATTTTAGCGCGTTCTGCCAGTGTGCCATCTTGTGCCAATTTGAGCGCCAGCAAGGGGGCGCCAGAGGCCAATGAAAGCAATAACCGGATATCCTCTCCACCCTTTATCTTTTGCTGCAACCAGCCCGCTGCATCACTTTCATCGGGCGGGGTAAAGTGGTAGCGCTGACAGCGGCTACGAATGGTTGCCGGTAGCGCACCTGAGCGGGCGGTCACCAGTATCATCACGGTACGTTCAACCGGCTCTTCGAGGGTTTTCAGCAGGCTGTTGGCGGCCGCTGTATTCAACGCATCCGCCGGTTCGATAATAATGACCTTGAATCCACCTGAACGACTGGTAAGGCTACCCTTCTGGGTAAACTCCCTAATGGTATCAATCTTGATCGCCTTGCCCGGCTCTTCCGGTCTAATCAGCGTGAAATCCGGGTGAGTTTCCGCCTGTAACAGACGACAGTTCTGACAACTGCCGCAGGGTTTACCATCGGCCTGGGGCTGGCTGCAGAGCAGCGTGGCCGCCAGGCGATGGGCAAACCAGGATTTGCCCAGCCCTTCCCCACCCGTCAGCAACAGGGCATGGGGTAAGCGTCCGGAACGGTGAGCCTCGCTGAGGCGCTGCCAATTGGCCGTTTGCCAGGGCAACACGGTCTCATCGGCCAGGTACTCTGTCAGCGCTTCATGCATTGGAATTTTCCTGGATGAACTGGCCGATCACTTGCTCTATCTGTTGTTGTACCTGTGTCAACGGCACGGCTGCATCGACGATGTGGACGCGTTGGGTTTCGGCCTGAGCGATATCCAAATAGGTGGCGCGTACCCGTTCAAAAAAAGCGCGTTGCTCCACCTCAAAACGGTCAGGTTCCGAACGCTGTCCGGCCCGATCCAGGCCGGTTTCAATCGGTAGATCCAGCAGCAGCGTCAGATCGGGTTTCAGGCCTTGCTGTACCCAGGTTTCCAGTGCCCCGATCCGTGACATATCAATGCCCCGACCACCTCCCTGGTAGGCGTAGGAGGCATCGGTAAAACGGTCGCACAGCACCCATTTTCCAGCATTCAAGGCCGGCAAAATGATGCGTGCCAGATGTTCCGCCCTGGCCGCAAACATCAACAGCAGCTCTGTGTCTCGAGCCATACCGGTGTGTTTATGGCCTAACAGGAGGTCTCTGATATCTTCGCCGAGAGCCGTTCCACCCGGTTCCCGCGTGAACACCACCTCAATACCGGATTGTTCGAGTAGATCACGGATAAAGGCCAGGTTGGAGCTTTTGCCAGCCCCCTCGCCACCTTCAACGGTAATAAATTTTCCTTTCTTGACGGTCATAGTCGATTATCGCTTAAGCTGGAATTTTCTTACGGCCTGGTTATGTTCAGCCAGCGTATCAGAAAAGTGGTGGTAACCGTTTCCCTTGGCTACAAAGTAAAGACTCTTTCCTTTGGCGGGGTGCAAAACGGCATGCAGCGCATCTGCCCCGGGCATGCTAATGGGGGTCGGCGTCAACCCCCGGTGGACGTAGGTATTGTAAGGGGTATCCTGGCGCAGATCACTACGCCGGATGTTGCCTTTGAACGACTCGCCCATGCCGTAGATCACTGTTGGATCGGTCTGCAGCAACATCCCCTTTTTCAGACGGCGAATAAAAACGCCGGCGATCTGTGGGCGCTCTTCCGCTTTGCCGGTCTCTTTTTCGACAATGGAAGCAAGGATCAAGGCATCGTAGGCGGTTTTAAAGGGCAGGTCCGGATCCCGTTCTGGCCACTCCCGTGCCAATAGCTGTTCCATGGAGCGATAGGCACGCTTAAGGAAGTCCAGATCGGTAGTGCCTCTTGGAAAATGGTAGGTATCCGGTAAAAAACGCCCCTCAGGATGCATCTCCGGAACCCCTAATTTGTTCATAATTTCGGCATCAGAGAGACCTACAAGGGTTTTCTTCAGGGCATCATGGGCCGATACGGCCGCCAATACCTGTTTAAAATCCCAACCTTCCACAATTGTAAGGGAGTGGTTCATCACTTGGCCGGAAACCAGCAGTGATAAGAGCGACCGGGGTGTTAATCCAGGTTTCAGATGGTATTCACCAGCCTTGATATTAGCCGCTTCACCATCCAGTCTGGCCATAAGTTGAAAATAGAAAGCACTATCCAGGAACCCTTTCGACGCCAGGTCTTTGGCGACAGCAGAGAGTGAACTGCCGGGTGCCAGTTCGTACGTAACGCCTTCTTCGGGAAGTGTTAACGGACGGGTACCGAAGCTGTTGAGTGACATCATCATCCAGGCGACGGCAAAGCTGCCACATAGAACGAGTATGCCTATTATTCTAAAAAACATCAGACGCAGATTACCGGATTACAACGGACTTCATATGATAGGGTGCCGTTTTACTCATTTCGGAAACCGCGATCCAAAATGGTATCCATCAGTTTATCCGGAATAGCATCGAGAGAGAATTCCTGTCCGGAGAGCTCACGGATTGGCCAGATCCCGATCAGTGAGTTTGAAACAAACAAGCTATCGGCCGTCCACAGATCATGCAGCGATATATCGCTAACAACTATTGGAATGTCCAGTTCCTCCGCCACTTCAATGATCAACCCCTGCATGACACCCGCTACTCCGCACCGACTGAGATCCGGTGTGTGGAGTTTATCATTCTGTATGACAAACAGATTTGAACTGGTGCCTTCGATGACACGATCGGCCGCGTCCATCATCAAGCCTTCCTGTATGGATGGGTCATGCCATTCTGATCTGGCCAGTACCTGCTCAAGACGATTGAGGTGCTTCAGGCCGGCTAGCGCGGGGTTCCAGCCGAGGCGGGTTGAACAGAGTCGTGCAATGATACCGCGTTGATAAACCTGATCGGGAAACGCCGGGCTTCGATTCCAGTTAACGATACGGGTCGGTGTGGTATTTGATTGAGGGCGATAACCTCGCTTTCCAGGACCGCGGGTTACGATGATCTTTATTACGCCCTGTTTTTCTTCGCCGATCTCCTTGAATACCTCGTCATACAACTGATCGGCATCGGGCGGTGTTATCGCCAGTCGGGAACACCCACTCAGTAATCGGTCCAGATGCCGTCTCCAGAGGCAGGGTTGTCCGTCTTTGATGGCGATGGTTTCAAATAATCCGTCGCCAAACTGTAAACCTCGGTCCGTGGCAGCAATCTGGGTATCGGCTTTACCGTTAATTAACAAATGAGTGCCTCGTTATTTCGGGTGATTAACAGGAATACCGAGAAGAAAGATAGTTGGAACCGCCCTGAATTGAAAGCCCTGCAATAAAAAAACGCCTAGAAGTAGGCGTTTTTTATTGCACAAATGGATAGGACTGGACTCTGTGTAAAATCAGTCTGCCATGCGCCGGAAAACCAATGTTCCGTTAGTCCCACCAAAGCCAAAGGAGTTGGAGAGGGCAACATCGATCTTCATCTCTCTGGCGGTGTTGGGCACATAGTCCAGATCGCAATCCGGGTCCTGATTTTCCAGGTTGATGGTAGGCGGCGCGACTTGGTCACGAATGGCCAATGCGGTGAATACCGCCTCTGCACTGCCAGCCGCGCCCAGCATGTGTCCAGTCATGGATTTGGTAGAGCTGACCGCCAGTTTGTAGGCGTGATCGCCGAAAGCACGCTTCACGCCCAGCGTTTCGGCCAGATCGCCGGCAGGTGTGGAGGTACCATGGGCGTTAATGTAATTCACCTCTTCCAAGTTGACGCCGCCATCTTTCAGTGCCAACAACATGCATTCGCTGGCACCTTCTCCGCCTTGCGACGGCGCGGTCATGTGGTAGGCATCAGAGTTCATCCCTACACCCACGATCTCGGCATAGATTTTTGCACCGCGGGCCTTGGCAGCTTCGAACTCTTCAAGTACCAGTACACCGGCACCGTCACTGAGTACGAACCCATCCCGGTCCCGATCCCAAGGCCGGCTGGCGGCTTGGGGATCATCATTACGGGTTGAGAGTGCACGTGCGGCGGCAAACCCTCCCAGTCCGACCGGTGAAGTGGCCATCTCGGCACCGCCGGCAACCATAGCATCGACGTATCCGTGGCGAATCAGACGCGTCGCCTCACCAATGTTGTGTGTGCCGGTGCTGCAGGCAGAAACAATGGAGTAGTTGGGGCCACGGAGTCCATATTTAATGGAGAGATTGCCGGCCACCATGTTGACGATGTTGGCCGGCACGAAAAACGGTGAAATCTTTCGTGGTCCGCCATCGAGGTAGGAATGGTAACTGTTCTCGATACCGGTTATTCCGCCAATACCGGAGCCAATAGCGACACCGATGCGTGGGGCGGTCTCTTCATTGATTTCCAGTCCAGAATCCTCGATAGCCTGTGAGCCGGCGGCAATGCCGTAATGGATGAACTTATCCATTTTTCTCACATCCTTTTTGGGCACGTACTGAGTTACGTCGAATCCGTAGATCGGGCCGCCGAAATGGACGCTGAAAGGTTCAATATCGAAATGAGTGATCGGCTGAATGCCGCTCTTTCCGGCGAGAATATTCTCCCAGGATTCCTTAACTGTGTGTCCAACTGGAGCCACCATTCCAAGTCCAGTTATAACAACCCTTCTTCCAGACATCTGAGACCTACCCCCTATTGGGATCTAAGAAAGCAAAAAGCCGCAACCAGTCGCTATAGACGGCTGTGCGGCCTTGTATTAAATGGGTGAAAGCGAATCAGCTGTGTGCGTTGATGTACTCAACGGCCAGTTTAACAGTGGTGATTTTTTCAGCGTCTTCATCTGGAATTTCAGTACCGAACTCTTCTTCCAGTTGCATGACCAGCTCGACAGTGTCAAGAGAGTCTGCACCCAGATCGTCCACAAAAGAGGCTTCCAGGGTCACCTCATCTTCAGATACACCTAGCTGTTCAACAACTATCTTCCTAACACGTTCTTCGACAGAGCTCATGTTCTTAAATTCCTCCGGTAAAAAAAGATGGCCGGCTTGTCACACGACCGACGGGTATTGTATTCATCAAACCTCAAAAGTTCAAAGCAAATTGGCCTTAAATTTTTTGTTTTTTGATATCGAAAAAAAAACCTTTAATAACAAGCTGATACATTCATGGTTTAAAGTTTGAAAGCAGGAAAGCCCATTAGGGATTACCCCATATACATGCCGCCATTCACGTGCAAAGTCTCGCCGGTGATGTAATCTGCGGCAGATGAAGCAAGAAAAACGACGGCATTGGCGATCTCTTTGGGTGCGCCTAAGCGAGCCAATGGTATCTCGGAAAGCAGTTTTTTATGCTGCTCTTCGGGCAGTTCTCTTGTCATATCCGTATCGATAAATCCTGGTGCAACAGCGTTGACCGTGATGCCTCTCGAGCCCACTTCACGTGCCAAGGATTTGGTAAAACCGATCATCCCCGCTTTGGCGGCGGCATAGTTGGTTTGTCCGGCATTACCGGTAGAACCGACTACCGAGCCGATGCTGATGATACGACCTTTACGTGCTTTCATCATTGAGCGAAGGCAAGCTTTAGACAATCTGTATATAGAGGTGAGATTCGTCTCAAGGATGCTGTCCCATTCATCATCCTTCATACGCATCAGCAGATTGTCGCGCGTGATACCGGCGTTGTTGATGAGGATACTGGGTGCACCAAAGCGCTCTGCAACACTTTTTAGAACGCTATCGATAGAAGCGGGATCGGTGACATTCAATACCATCCCCTCCCCTTTGATGCCGGCTTCGGCAAAACGCGCGGTGATAGCGGCCGCGCCAGATTCAGAAGTTGCAGTTCCAATAACCGTGGCGCCTTTCTCTCCGAGTCCCGCGGCAATGGCTTCGCCGATACCTCGACTTGCCCCGGTTACCAGTGCAATTTCATTTTCAAGCATCTTTATCTCCGTTTGGTTACCGATCTCTATCGGTTAAAATCTAGCTAGTACTGAGCCCCAGGTAAATCCACCACCAAAGGCTTCCATCAGTAGCGTCTCACCCTTTTTTACCCTTCCGTCGCGTACCGCCACATCCAATGCCAGCGGAACGGATGCGGCCGAGGTATTGCCGTGTTCATGAACGGTGACGACGACCTGATCCATTGACATGCGCAATTTACGTGCCGTGGCCTGGATGATACGAATATTGGCCTGATGTGGAATCAACCAGTCGACATCGGACTTTTTCATCTTATTTTTATGCAGTGTTTCATCAACGATACGTCCTAGTGTGTTGACTGCCACCTTAAACACTTCATTGCCCTTCATCTCGACAAAGGCCGCATTTTGGCGGACCACATCATAACCTTTGGAGACCCCTTCTGGGACATGTAGTAGGTTGGCGTAATCGCCATCGGCATGCAGATGGGTGGACAGAATGCCCGGCTCGTCACTTTTTTCTATGACCACCGCGCCGGCACCGTCACCAAACAGAATACAGGTGCCGCGATCTTCCCAGTTCAAGATGCGCGAAAAGGTTTCAGCACCGATTACCAGTGCGCAGGTAGCACTACCGGCACGGATGAAGTTATCGGCTACCGCCAGCGCATAGATAAAACCGGTACAGACAGCCTGTACATCAAAAGCGGCACAACCATGAATATCCAGACGACTCTGCAGCAGGCAGGCGGTGCTGGGGAAGATTTGATCCGGTGTTGTGGTGGCGACCACAATCAGATCGATATCGGAAACACTTTTTCCGGATGCCTCGATAGCATTTCTTGCGGCTTTTTCAGCCAGATCACAAGTCGTCTCACCATCGACGGCTATATGACGCTTATGGATGCCGGTACGCTCCCTGATCCACTGATCGGAAGTATCGACCATCTGTGCCAGGTCCTCGTTAGTAAGAACCTTCTCTGGCAGATAACTGCCTGTTCCGATAATGCGGGAATAGGTCACTCGCTTGCCCTTTTATCCAGTTGACTTTCGACACCGTGAGCGATGCGCTCAGGGACGTTGTTGTGGACAGCTTTTTTTGCCATTTGAATAGCATTTTCAAAAGCCAATATATCTGCACTGCCGTGACTCTTTATAACAATCCCTCGTAAACCTAAAAGACTGGCTCCATTATAACGGCGTGGATCGATCTTTTTTCGGAAACCATTAATAACCGGGATGGCCAGTAATCCGGCTAGTTTGGTGAAGATATTACGTTTAAAACCGCTTTTCAGGTAATGGGCTATCATTTTAGCCACACCCTCAGCACTTTTTAGCGCAATGTTACCGACGAACCCGTCGGTCACGACCACATCGACCTCACCGGTGTAAACACCGTCGCCTTCAATATATCCGATATAATTTAGCGAACTATCGCTCAACAGCTCATGTGCCCGCTTTACCTGGTCATTGCCTTTGATCTCTTCCTGACCGATGTTCAGCAGTCCAATACGCGGATTGGGGATATCCTCGTCGACGGAGGTGACCAACTCACTGCCCATGACGGCAAATTGGAACAGATGATCTGAACTGCTCTCGACATTGGCTCCAAGATCCAGCACCCAGGTATGCCCGGTCATGGACGGCAGTGCCGTGATGATGGCCGGGCGGTCGACATTGGGTAGCATTTTCAGGACAAAACGCGCAATCGCCATCAGCGCACCGGTATTACCGGCGCTTACACAAGCGTTTGCCTGACCCTCTTTGACCAAATTGATCGCGACACGCATGGAAGAGTCTTTCTTTCCGCGCAAGGCTTTTGAGGGGAGCTCGTCCATGGCCACCTCTTCCGAGGCAGGCATAATACGCAGACGGCTATCTAGCTGTTGGCCATTTAGATGCTCCTTAATCGCATCTTCTCTTCCAACCAGGATCAGATCCACATCTTGATCCCTTCTAAGGAAGTCGATGGCTGCAGGCACTACCACGGATGGGCCGAAATCGCCCCCCATCGCATCCAAGGCTATCGTTATACGATCACTCACCTGCATTTCCTCGGGATTTTAAACTGCTTTTACGGGCGCAAAAAAGCACAACCGTCCCAAAAGGACGGTTGTGTGGAACCACGATCATACTACCCACGGAATGAGGGTTTATTCGCCCTTACCGCTGACGACTTTACGGCCGCGGTAAAATCCATCAGGAGAGACGTGATGGCGCAGATGAGTCTCACCAGAGGTCGGGTCGATGGAAAGGGTTTCACCGCGTAGCGCATCATGTGAACGACGCATACCACGTTTTGAAGGAGTTTTTCTGTTCTGCTGGACCGCCATGGTTCAAGCTCCTGATTTACAATAAGCAATAAAGTTTAACTATTTATCAGACTTGAATCCTGCCAGTACGGCAAAGGGATTCGGTTTGTCTGATGCATCATTTTTCTGTTCCTGATCCGCCGTCTCTCCAGAGACCGTAAAACTGCTATCCATTTCGCAAGCATCAGGTTCATGTCTTGGCACCTGGGGAATAGCGAGTATCAACTCTTCCTCCACCAGATCCAACAGTCGCAATGTATCCCCTTCGACCCATACCGGATCGCAGGATTCCGGTAAGAGATCGGCCTCTTCAGGCACCTGGATAACCGCCAGGTCAAGCTTCGCATTTACCGGATAGGTCATTGCCCCCAGACAACGTTGGCACTCCAGCACCAATTTCGCCTGTACCTGTCCTTTAATTCGTGCCCGCTTCCTATTGTCCTGATAAAACTCCAGACTGAACTCGGCGCTACCGGCGGCATCCATGAGCGCCTCGCGTAAACGGCCGAGTTTACCCAGCTCCACCGTACCGGAATAACCGGCTCCCTGGCTGGCAAGACGCCGGGGATCAATGAATTCAGGAAGTCGCGACGACATAAGCGCGCAATGATATTACGGGATCCAGTAAACGTCAAAAAAATAACGCGCATTCACTAGGTTAGGCTCGATATACGGCGATGGCGGATCAGCCTCCCTTGCGAGGAATGCAGGTCCTATGCCAGTGCTTGATCAGCTACCGACAACTGCCAGCAACACACCTGCTGCCACGGCAGACCCGATTACCCCGGCAACGTTCGGTCCCATGGCGTGCATCAGGAGAAAGTTATGGTGATTACTCTCCAGTCCCACCTTATTGACGACGCGCGCTGCCATCGGTACGGCGGACACTCCTGCCGCGCCAATTAATGGGTTGACCTTGCCCCCGCTCAGTTTACACATCACTTTCCCCATCAATACGCCGGCTGCGGTGCCGATGCAGAAGGCGATGGCGCCTAATGCGAGGATGCCCAGGGTATCGAGGGAGAGGAATTTCTCTGCCGATAATTTTGACCCCACGGCCAAACCGAGAAAAATGGTGACGATGTTGATGATCTCATTCTGTGCGGCACGGCTCAGGCGGTCCACCACGCCCACTTCCTTCAGAATATTCCCGAACATCAGCATACCGATCAGCGGGGCGGCAGACGGCAGGAACAGAATACACAGAATCAGCACGGTGAAGGGAAAGAGGATCTTCTCCAAGCGGCTGACGGGCCGTAATTGGGACATCACGATATTCCGTTCCTTATCGGTGGTCAGGAATCGCATGATGGGTGGCTGGATAATCGGCACCAGCGCCATATAAGAGTAGGCGGCTACGGCGATGGCACCGAGGAGATCGGGGGCCAGTCGCGAAGCCAGGAAGATGGCGGTCGGTCCATCCGCCCCGCCAATGATGGCAATCGCCGAGGCATCCGCCATGCTGAAATTGAAGCCGGGTAGCAGATTCAGCGCCAGGGCGCCAATGAGGGTGGCAAAAATGCCGAACTGGGCCGCGGCACCGAGGAACAGTGTACTGGGCATGGCAATCAGGGCGCCAAAATCCGTCAAGGCTCCCACACCCATGAAAATCAGTAGCGGGAACACACCCGTTTCGATACCTATGTGGTAGATATAGAATAAGAGTCCACCGTCCTGCGCGATGCCCGCTTCGGGAATGTTGCTCAAAATCGCGCCAAAACCGATCGGTAGCAGCAGCAACGGTTCAAATTTTCGGGCCACCGCAAGATAGATCAACAGGCAGCCGACCAGCATCATCAGCAGTTGACCCCAGGTCATGTTGGCAATCCCCATGGATTGCCAGAGTGCTTCTGCGCCGCTCATGTCAGTTGAGGATCACAAGTGGATCGCCCACTTGGACCGCCTCGCCTTCCTTCGCCACGATGGTTTCTACGGTTCCACCGCGTGTCGCCCTGATTTCCGTTTCCATCTTCATCGCTTCCATAACCAGGATGACATCACCCGCATTGATGGTTTGACCCACCGTGACTTTGAGCTTGAAGATATTCCCGGCCAGCGGTGCCGGTATCGCTTCGCCGGCACTGTCTGAGGCGACCGCAGGCGCAGCCTGCGAAACCACCTGCTGTACTTCCCCTCCGGCTGATACCGTTACGCCGTAGGATTTGCCGTTAACAGTGACGGTATAGGATTCCGGGCCTTTTGCGGCGGCTGAAACCGGGGCCAGCGCCGCCGGTTGAGCGACGGGAGCAATCCCCGGCGCCGGTTCAAAGGCTTCCGGATTGTCACGATTTTCGAGAAACTTCAGGCCGATCTGAGGGAACAGGGCATAGATCAGCACGTCTTCCTCCAGATTCTCGGCGACCTTGATCCCCTTCTCCTCGGCGATGGCTTCGAATTCGGCGGTCAGTTTTTCCATCTCCGGTTCCAGCAAATCGGCCGGCCGGCATTGGATCGGTTCCGCTCCCTCAAGCACCTTTGCCTGCAATGCACTGTCTACCGGGGCGGGCGTGGCACCGTACTCCCCTTTCAGGACACCGGCGGTCTCCTTGGTAATATTTTTGTAGCGTTCGCCGTTGAGTACATTGAGCACGGACTGGGTGCCGACGATCTGGGATGTCGGGGTAACCAGCGGAATATAGCCTAGGTCCTTCCTGACCCGGGGTATCTCTTCCAGCACCGCATCCAGACGATCCGCGGCCCCCTGCTCCTTCAACTGGTTCTCCATATTGGTAAGCATGCCGCCAGGCACTTGGGCAACCAGGATGCGTGAATCCACCCCCTTTAGGGCACCTTCAAATTTGCTGTACTTTTTGCGGATCTCGCGGAAGTAGGCGGCAATCTCTTCCAGCAGGTGGATATCCAGTCCGGTATCCCGCTCCGTGCCGTCGAGTATGGAGACCACCGACTCGGTGGGTGAATGGCCGTAAGTCATGCTCATGGAAGAGATGGAGGCATCCACCATATCCACGCCTGCCTCGGCCGCCTTTACGATCGTGGCGGTACTCAAGCCTGTGGTGGCGTGGCAATGCAGGGCGATAGGTATGGAGACCGTTTCTCGCATCCGGCTGATTAAGTCAAAAGCCACATAGGGTTTCAGTAGGCCGGCCATATCCTTTATGCAGATAGAGTTGGCCCCCATATCTTCCAGTCCCTTGGCCATGTTCAACCAGTAAGCGGTATCGTGCACCGGGCTGACGGTGTAGGAAACCGTGCCCTGGGCGTGTTTGCCCGTCTTCAGGGTGGTCTTGATGGCGGTTTCAAGATTGCGCAAGTCGTTCATGGCATCAAAGATACGGAAGATATCCATGCCGTTGGCCGCCGCCCGCTCAACGAACCGTTCCACCACATCATCGGCGTAGTGACGGTAGCCGAGAATATTCTGCGCCCGGAATAACATCTGTTGCGGGGTGTTGGGCATCGCCTGTTTCAACAGGCGAAGGCGTTCCCAGGGGTCTTCACCCAAATAGCGAATACAGGAGTCGAACGTGGCACCCCCCCAGGTTTCCAGCGACCAGAAGCCTACCTGGTCCAGTTTGGAGGCGATGGGCAGCATATCCTCGATCCGCAGACGGGTGGCGAAGAGGGATTGGTGAGCGTCGCGCAAGACGACTTCGGTAATGCCGAGTTTGGAGTGTGTGCTCATAGGGATTCGCTTAACTAAACGGTGATGCGTAAAGGAACAGCCTTGCAGTATGACAACAAAGGCTGTCGTTTTAGTGTTTGCTTCGATACCGGCTGATGGCTGCCGAGATCACCGCTATGATCTCTTCGCCCTGTTTACTGGCCGGCGTCGATTCTGGCTGCAGTATCACCACGTCTGTTGAAATGGCTCCCACCAGTTTCGATACGCCGTGCATGACTAGCACCAATACGGTTAAAAAGAGAAAAACGCTTCCCATGCCCAGCAGCATGAGATTCACCCCTTCAGCCAGTTGATCGGATACGTGCATGTTGTCAACCCCTTCGTCCGCTACTCTGTCCGTGTAGTTACAGCATGACGGTATTAATATAAGTAACGACTTAATTCGGTCAGCATTTCTAGGGGATGCAGGGCCATCTTGTCAAGTCTATGTGGTATGTGTTGTTTTATAAGTTATTGATAATTAATGTGTATGCCCTAGATGGATGTTATGTATTGATAAATTCAATGCTTTTTTTCAATGTATCTATAGGTTTTAAAAATGTCAAGACATTGCAATATTACGGTAACATTGCGAAGTTTTTTACACTCATTTAAGCCGGATTACCTCCCCTGATAAACGGTTATTTGATAGCATTCGTCCATCACGCCATTTGCATATTTCAAGCAGTCAGCAGGACATCATGAACGGCACTATCACCGAAGGCACCGCAGGAAAAACAGCACGACCCCGAATCGTTCTCGGTTCGACCTCCCCTTTTCGACGTACCCTGTTGGAAAAACTGGGTATCCAATTCGAAGTCGATTCTCCTGAAATAGATGAGCAGCCTCAGGTCGGTGAGGAGCCGGAGCAGTTGGTTGTCCGGCTGGCCCGCGCCAAAGCCGAAGCGGTGGCCGCCCGACACCCGGATAGCCTGGTAATCGGCTCCGATCAGGTGGCTTGCATAGACGGCCAGATACTGGGCAAACCCGGGAGTCGAGAGAATGCCGTCGCCCAGCTCGTAGCGGCGTCAGGTAAACGGGTCACTTTTTTTACCGGCCTCTGTCTCTATAACAGCACAACCGGTAATGCCCAGGCGATCTGCGAGCCGTTTTATGTCCATTTTCGCCAGCTGGATCAGCAACAGATTGAACGCTATCTGGACGCGGAAGCGCCCTATAATTGTGCCGGCAGCTTTAAGTCCGAAGGACTCGGTATTTCACTTTTCAGTCGCCTGGAGGGAGATGACCCGAATTCGCTGATTGGCCTGCCTCTGATCAGACTGATTGCATTTCTGGATGCGGAAGGGATCGGAATCCCCTAGGATGTGGGAGTCTCACACCTAAATAAGCGCTGGTAGCAGTAATGAACAGCCCCATACAAAAAAGTATCAGTCGACAACGTCATGCCCTGGGTAAACTGATCCGCCCCATTTTGGGCCGTATTGCCGGGTTATGCAGTGAGGTTTGGCCAGATCGGCAGGGGCTGAATGAAGTGTTGGCATCGCAGGTTTCCGAACTCCCCTATTGCGCCTATATCTATGCGTTGGGGACAGACGCGATCCAGATCTCTGATAACATCAACGGCAGTGGCCGTTTTCCCGAACATTTTGGCCGCGACCGTTCCAGCCGCCCCTACCTCAATAGCGTCTACCCCGCCGTTGATTACCACCTGTCCGAAGCCTACATCAGCCTGTTGTCGGGCCGACCGAGCATTACCGCTATCCAGTTGGTCAGAAGGGGGCGCCAGGTTATCGGGTTGTTGGGAGCCGACTTTGATCTGCGTGATCTGCGTGATCTGCCGTTGACCCAGCAGCTTTATGATGAACCGGATCAATGGCGACAGATGAAGGGCGATCCCTCGATTCGGGGCCTGCTGTTTCAACAAACCCGAGTGAAAAGCGTCCTGGACGCGCATATCGATGAAGTGATGTCGATCATGGAGGAGTTAATGGCCCAGCGGGGTGTTTTTCACGGCAAACTGCACTTTTCCAGCAGCCGGGCCACGCTGTGGCTGGTGGATGACCCCTATCGCTATCGGATTTTAGAAGTGGAAGAGTTGATCGATCCGGATATTTGCCTTGCCTATCCAGTTCGCCCCTACCCGCCCAGCGCTATGTTGCCGCAAGACAAAATCAGGCCGATATTGGACGGATTCAAAAAGCTGCGACTGGCGGATGAAACCGTTTATCTACGCTCCGGTTCAATTAATATCTTTAACGGGCTGGTTGGCCTCAACTTTTCCTGCGACGGGTCGCATTACATTCCCTGGAGCGATTTCCTGAATCCAGGAAATGCCTTCTGGTCTGGTGATATCGGTTCAACCAACCGCCCGGCCACAGCGACCTGAGCCATTGATTCAAGGTTTGTTCTGGATTTCACGTAGCCGCTCCAGCACCTTCATGGCACGGTCAATGCGGGCCGCCACATCCTGTCTACCCATATCCAGTTTCTCCGCAGATTCCCATACCGATACCGCCTGTTCGATCTGTTCATCACGATAGAGTTTGTCGCCAAAATCAATGAGTCGCGCCACTCGTTCGTCACGCAACTGGATGACTTGGTTCCGTAGCATTTTGGCTTCGGCATCATCCGGTACCAGCTCCAGCAATTGATCCAACGAGGCGATGGCATCCGGGATCGCTCCGTTATCCAGTTGCGTGTGGGCGAGCTTGAACAGTTGGTCTCTTTGCTGTGCGGTGACACGCTTGATACGGACGGCCTGTCGGGTAAGTTCCGTACGCTTTTGCGCCGCGTGAGACTGTTGGATTTTTTTTTGCAAATGCTCGCTCTCCTTGCTCGGCTTGATCTGTTCCGCCAGGGTGACACAGTTTTCCGCAAGTGATTGATCGAGATGCAGATGTACCGAACCGCAGGCGATCAGCGCGGCCACTTTGGACTCCAACAGCGTTTGCCAGAAAAGCAGCCGGGATTTGGTGATGTAATTCTGTGGATCGATCCTCACCAGCTCTTCCAGATGGGGGATCTTAGCCTGCAGCGCACGCGTCTCCTGAATCAGTATCCAGTCTTCCTGATTGCGCTTTTTCAGCTCCCAGTCGCGTTTGATTTCGGCCCGCAAATCGGCCACTTCAAGCGCTTCAGGATGCTGCTTCACGCCTTCATTCAGTAGGATCAGCGCCTCTTGCCATTTCTCCTGCTTATGCAGCACTTTGGCTTGCTTAATTAGTGAGGATAAGTCCAGTTTCTCCTTCTGTGCGGTTTTTATTGGCAGAGCGGTACAACCGGAGAACACAAGTGCCAGTAACAGAATCAATAGGGACCTCACGCGACAACCTCCACCGGGAGAATCTTCTCCAAGCTCTCCTGGAACCGGGATTCAGCGATAAATGACTCGCTATCCACCCGATAGGTATCCACCGACTGGCGGCGCCCTTTAACCTTAAGGCTGTTTTGCGGAATGCTTTTGACCAGCGGTTTTACGCCAGGTTGCTCCAGTGTCGCCTCGGTAACCAATATCTCTCCGGGACTGCAGATATCGCAGATCCGCGCGGACAGATTAACTGCATCGCCCACCACCGTGTACTGCATTCGCTCAATCCCCCCAAGGTTACCGGCCAGCATCTCGCCACTATTGATGCCTATCTTAAACTGCACCAGTGGCAAGCCCTGTTTCGCGCGCTGGTGATTGATTCGCCCAGCGATCTCCTGAATCAACACCCCGCAGGTGATGGCATGCAGTCCATGGGAAAAATCCGATTCAGGTACCCCGAACAGGATCATGATGCAATCACCAATAAACTTATCCACCGTGCCATGACAACTGTCGGCCGCGATGGAAAAGTAGCTGAAGTATTGATTCAGCATCTCACCGACTTCTTGCGGTGAACGGTATTCCGACAGTTCAGTGAATCCCACCACATCGCAGAATAGGACGCTGCCCTCCTTGGTGGTTCCGCCCAACTGGCGGCCTTCAGGCTGATTCAGCACCTGGTGGGCGATGGTCGGGGATAGAAAGCGTGAAAATGCCTGCTCCACCTCCCTTTTTTTCTCCATGCCCCGGGCCATGTGCTGGAAGGCATCCAACACGCGACCTATTTCATCTTTACGACCGATGGTAATGGGATGGCGGGTGTCACCGTTGTCAATGGCTTCACCCACTTTAACCAATTGGTAAATCGGCCGGCAGAGTCGATGGGACAAGGGGAAAGCAAGCAATGCACCGAGCGCGATCAGTCCCAGTGTGGTGGTGAGGAGTGCGCTGGTCAGGGCGTTTAGCTGTTTCTCCAGCGGGCCTTGATCGATACTCACCACCGCATAACCGGCGGTAACATCCTTAAACGTGATCTGGCTGATAAAAGAGACCGCATTGACATAGGGTGTACGCCAAGGCAGGAGGCGATGGCTCCCTTCCCGTCCGACTTCGGCGAGGATATCGCCAATCGGCGATATGCCGGCACTTGCCTTAAGAATTCCTTTTAGATCAAATACCTGCATCCCGATAATCAGGGAATTTTTCTCTTGCTGGCGAACCAGGACCTGCAAGCTCAAGTCGTCGCCGGCGAGTAACGGCTCGCTGGCGGCAAAGGCCAGCTGATCCACCACTACGCCTCCCAGTATTTCGTTCTGTTGGCGATAGGTGGCGGATTGCTGATCGATCAAAAACCAGCCGAGCAGTCCCATCACCAACGAAACAAAACAGGCGATTATAACCGACCACTTGAGCGCGATCGGCAGCGATGAGTTTTCAAACCGTTGAGTCAGTTTTTTCATGTGGCGGCGCGGGGCGCAACGAGGTGTTACTTGTCAGACGGGGATATTAACACGCCTGCCAGGGTTTGCGGGTAACTCCTGCACAACCGACGGGCAAATGGATGAGGGCCGATTACTTGATATCCAGAAGACCGATGAGATTAAGCAGACAGACCGTCAGCTTGGCCGTAATTCCCCAAAGCAATTCACCCTCATAACGTAAAAAATGGATGACCTGAATCCGCGTATTGTCGTTTTTTAACATACGCCAGCTGACTTGGTGATTTGCCGGATCGGCCAGCCAAGTCACGGGAATACTGAATACCCGGCTCACTTCACGGCTGTCCGGTACTAAGTTGACCGGCCATTTAATCTCCGCCACTACCGGCGTGACCAGATAGTTGCTGATGGTGTGATAGGGATTTAAATGGCCCAACACCGATACATGCTCCGGATCCAGTCCTATCTCCTCCTGCGCCTCACGCAGGGCGGCCGCTTCGGCGTTATGGTCCACCTCATCCCGCTTCCCTCCCGGAAAGGCAACCTGTCCGCTATGCCGATCTCCATCGTGTTCGGATCGGCGAATATAGAGTATCCGCCAGCCGTCGGTATCTCTGAAAAGTGGCATCAGAACGGAGGCCGGCTCCGGCGGCCCGTTGAAATATCCGGCCGGATATTCAACCGGCTCGGGAAGCTGATGCCCGCTATCGGCCAGGATTCGGGAGATTTTCCGACAATCCAGCTCGAATTGACTCATTCCGCTCGCCCCATGGCAGTGGCTAACTCGCCTAACAATTTCACCCCCCTTTCCATTTTGGCGGTCGGGCATTCGGCATAATTGAGGCGTATATGATGGGAATATTTCCCGGTGCTGGAAAACAGCTCGCCAGGTGCTACACCAACGCCTTTTTCCATTGCTGCAGTCGTCAGGGCCATTGAGTTGACTGACTTCGGCAATTCAACCCAGAGCAGATATCCCCCTTGCGGATGGGAAACGCGCGTCCCTTCCGGGAAATAGCGAGTAATCCACTCCAGAAGGTAATCCCTCCCCCTTTTATAGACCGAACGGACCTTTTTCAGGTGTCGGTCATATCCGCCGCGGGAGATGAAATCCGCCACCGCCAATTGTGGCAGTGTAGCGGAACTCATGCTCGATATATATTTCATATGCATGACCCGGCTGGCATAACGCCCCGGTGCTACCCAACCGACCCGCAATCCGGGGGCGAGAGATTTGGAAAAGGAGGAGCAGAGGATCACCCGCCCCGCTTTGTCGAAGGATTTTAAGGTACGCGGCCTGGGTACCTCATAGCTTAAGTCACCGTAGATATCGTCTTCGATCAGCGGTGTGTCATAACGCGCCAACAATTCCACCAGTTGCTTTTTCCGATTATCTGGCATGGTGTATCCCAGTGGATTATTGAAGGTGGGAGTAATCAGGCAAACCTTTACCGGCCACTGCTCCAGCGCCAACTCCATCGCCTCCAGGCTGATACCCTGCTCCGGATGGGTCGGGAGCTCCAGTATTTTCAGGCCGCAAGCCTCAATCGCCTGTAACGAGCCATAAAAACTGGGGGAATCCACGACTACCGTGTCGCCGGGTTGGGTCAATGCCCGCAGACTACTGGCCAACGCCTCTTGACACCCTGAGGTTATGATCACTTCGTCGGCCGATAGATTGCAGCCGGAATCTACCGCCAGACGGGTGATCTGTTTGCGCAATTCATCACAACCGAAGATATAGTCATAGGAGAGACCGCGCAGCTCTCCCCGTCTTGTCAGTGCGGCGAGCGACCGTTGCAGCGGCTTGAGAGTGCCGACAGACAGATTGGGTACCGCACGGCCCAGATAGAGGGCGTCAGCCGTTTCAGCCTGATACAGCACATGAAATACTTTGGCCCAGGTGCTGGTCTCCTTGGGGCGGGCAGAGTAGGCCTGGGTCGCCGGCAAGTCGAGCAGTCGCTGCTGTTGCTGGGTGACAAAATGCCCCGACTTGGGCCGTACTTCCGTAATCCCGCGCTGTTCAAGTAGCAGATAGGCTTCTTGAACGGTCGAGATACTGACCCCCATCTGCCCGCTCAGGTGACGGACCGACGGTAGCCTATCGCCCATTTTATAGATGCCACGAGCAATCTGCTCGCTCAGGATTTGCGCTACTTGTTCATATTTTTTCATTTTGACCAATACAGATAGGGTTTGTGAAATACCTTACAGATTTGCTATATGTGAATCTGTACTGCATAAGATAATATAATATTGAATCTGTAACGGTTACAGACTAACGCATAAACTGTTTCTCATCAAATAGCCCTGGGAGACAGTGCCATGGAAATCACGCTACGCAAAATTATTGTTCGGAATCGCCGGTCACGTCCGCGTCGTCACCTCGGCGAATTGATCACGATCTGGTATCAACGGCAGCGCCAACGCCGTGCGCTGTTGCAGTTGGACGAACGCATGCTGAGCGATATTGGTATCAGCCGGAGTGAGGCTGAATCCGAAGCGAATAAACCTTTCTGGAAAGGGTGAATCGTTTACATTTGTTCACTTGATTCGCGGCAGACTGATCGTCACTATGGGTCATCCGGAACGGTACCCGTTCCCATCACAGAGGGTCTCAGACGAGGAGTGTCATGAATAAACAGCTATTGATTATCGCACTATCCACGCTGCTGCTAGTCGGTTGCGGTCCGGATAATCAGGGTGGTGAGAGCGATTCCGGCAACACGGAAAAAAGCCGTATGGAAAAAGCGGCGGAGCATGCCAAAGCCTCAGCCAAAGAGTTGGGGAATGCCATCTCCGAATCAACTGAATCGGCGCGTGAAAAGTGGACGGAGATGAATAAGGATCGCTATGACGCCCCTTCAGGTGAAGAGACTTCTCTCCCTACCCAGGATGCGGATATGGATGCGATCAAGAAAAAATATACAGAGGTAAAGGAAGTGACTGTCGAAAAAACCGGAGAGGTGGTCGACAAGGTCAAGGAGATGACCCAATAAACACTGCTCCAGTGCGAGGGCCGTCAGTCCAGTGCCGACCTTCGCATTCCCACTGGCCTGCCCCCTTCAAATGGGGCAAATACCGCCCATCATAATCCTCGATTTAGGCTAAAATCCGCCGATCAAGACCTGGCTGCGAAATTGAAATTAATATAATTTACTTTATATAACAAAAATATATTAAACATATATAAACCAAATTATAAACTGGTATAGCGATTGCTCTAGTAAGCTCCACGACCCATGCCCTAACCTCAAGCGAGCGTGCCTATGAGCAAAATCGAGAAGAAGAAAGTTGGCATATTTCCCAAACTGTTGTTCGTCATGATTATCGTAGCAACCCTCCCCCTGGCACTGATCTGGTATGCCTCCTCCCAATCGACTGAACATCTGGTCACCGAACAGGTAAATCAGCGCCTGTCCCAGACCGCCTCTGCGCTCAGCAGCTTCATTGGGGGATGGGTGGACATGAATGTACGCATGCTTAAACAAAACTCGGCCGCACCGGATATGGCCAGCATGCAAAACAACCAGCAAGTGCCGATCCTCAAACAGATCACCCGGGAATATGACTGGATCTACCTGGCTCATACCCTGGCAATCAATGGAGACAACATCAGTCGGAGTGACGACAAGCCGGCAAAAAACTATGTGGAGCGCAGCTATCTCCGTCAGGTTCTGGGCGGTAAGCCGCTGGGACAACAGGTGCTGATAGGCAAAACATCCGGTAAACCGGCACTGGTGCTGGCGACGCCGATCCAAAACGATCAGGGCAAGACCCAGGGTATCCTGGCCATCGCCATGACGCTGAAAGAGCTGTCGGACAAGATAGTCAACGCCAAGATCGGTACCACCGGCTACGCTTTTCTACTCGATCCCGACGGGCGCGTGATTGCTCATCCCTCTGACGAATTCACCAATGAGCGGAAGGATTTGAGTGCTCATCCAGCCTATCGGGCTCTGATGTTCGACCATAGGCAGCGGGTTGAATACACCGACGCCAACGGCAATCGCGTCATCAGTTATGCCGCAAAGACGCCACATGACTGGATACTGGTGGTACAGCAGGATTACGCCGAGGCGTATGCGTCCCTATCGGAAACCCATACCAGCGCCAAAATATTACTGGCTATCACATTACTGTTGGCTTTCCTTATTGCACTCTATGTATCGGGTAGACTGATCACACCCATCAAACGGTTAACCGGGGTCGCCGAACAGGTCAGCCGGGGCGAGTTTCAGATGCAACTGGTGGACACCGGTCGGCAAGATGAATTGGGCGATCTTGCCCGGGCGATTGAACGACTGGGACATAGCGTTCGATTATCGATGGAGCACTTCCGCACCCAGTAACTGATACCTGAGGCCGAATATGCCCCCTAGCCAAGATATAGACCTGACTGGATTGGTCGAGCTGATTGCCGAGCATCGTCGAAAACGGGACACCGGCACCCTCTTTCTGGTCACGGATAGAAACGAGACCATAAAGCTGGTATTGCAGGAGGGTGTAATAGGCGCCCTCTCATATCAATCGATCCGCGGACAACAGGCGTTAAACCCTATCCGCCAGATCAATAGCTGTAAGGCGCGGTTTTATCAAGGGGTAAAGCTGCTGCCGGTTAATCCGTCTTTACCAAGCACCGATGAGATCATCGAGCTCCTCGGCGATAGCCACAACCAAGCATCCGGTCAACCGCTTGAGCGAGGGGGAAAGACACCGCCTCGCACCGCCACGAAAAATACACTTCAGATGGCATCCTCCCTTGATGCACTGCGCGATATCCTGGTGGAAGAGGCAACGGAATTGTTGGGGCCCTTTGCGCGCGTGCTGTGTGACCGGTATCTGGAGACGGCGACCGATCCCCCGCTTCAGGCACAGCTACAGTTAGCGCTCAATGCGCTGGCCCAGGATATAAACGACCCGGAAAAAAGCCGGCAATTGGCGCATCGCGTCATGCAGCGAATCGGCTAGCGGTTGTGGTGATCAGGCGGGAGGTCGTAATGGAGTTGTTACTTGGAGATGGTAATCTGCATGCCTTCCATGCGTAGGGCAACCATGATGGCACGGGCCTGGGCCTGATCAAGCCTAACCCGTTTCAAACTCTTGAAAATGCTGAGCTGATCCAAGTAGAGCTGTTCAATCTGCGGCTCGTATCCCAACCCCGCCATGACCGACTCGATGATTTCGGCCACTTTCATATAGCTGGAATCCACAAAATAGATAGCGCCTCGCTCAGGAGAATAGTGCACCCGATCCATGCAGAGGTTAAAGAAAATATTCGCCTCTCCTTCCGAAGCCGGCGAACTCACCTTGCGGTGGCTCTTGCACAGGGTCTTGGCACAATTGGAGTCGACCGGGCCTATCATATCGATACCTTGCTAGCAGTCTCTCATGGCAGAATCTTTCTAAGATAGTACGCCGGGGAAGCGAAAAGTGGCAACCCGAATCCACCGATTACCGAACAAAAAGAGCGGCCCCGCCCACGACAGGTCCGCTCTCTAGATGAAGGTGAAATACCGCTTGTGTGGTCCAGGTAATCAACGCATAGAGGGATTGGTGCTCAAGGCGGTTTGGTTGGTGACGAAGGCCGCCGCCCCGGCGCCGATGCGCTTGGCGAATCGCTCCAGAAAATCTTCGGACTGGGTATAATCCACCAGATTTTCGACGCCGATCAGTTCGCGCGCCACATAGCTGCTACTACCCAAACCGTCGGCCAACCCCAGTTTGATACTCTCTTCACCGGACCAAAACAGCCCGCTGAAGGTATCCGTGTTCTCTTTCAGTCTGTCACCGCGGCCATCCTTCACCGCTTGAATAAACTGCTGATGCACCTGATCCAACATATTTTGTACATGCTGCTTCTCTTCCGGTTTTAAAGGCGAGAAAGGATCAAGAATGCCCTTATGCTCACCGGCAGTGAGCAGACGGCGTTCAACACCCAACTTTTCCATGCCGCGTTCAAATCCGAAAGTGCTCATCAATACGCCGATGGAACCGACAATACTGGCTTTGTCTACGTAGATTTCATCCGCCGCCACAGCGATGTAGTAACCACCCGAGGCCGCCATATCGGTGACCACGGCATAGACGGGTATTTTAGGATGCTTGGTCTTGAGTCGACGAATCTCGTCATTGATATAGCCAGCCTGTACCGCACTGCCGCCAGGACTGTTGATGCGCAGGATAACCCCCTTGGTTTTCTTATCTTCATAAGCCGCCCGCAGTGCCGTCACGACGTTATCTGCGCTGGCATCCGAATCATCCGCGATCACACCCTTAATCTCTATCAGGGCGGTATGATCTTTTGCCGCATTCATGGCGGCGTCCGGCAGCGTATCCGGCAACCAGAGAATCAACAGCGTCAACAGATAGGCGAAGGTCAACAGTTTAAAAAATATACCCCAACGTCGGGCACGACGCTGCTCGGTGATAGAGGCTGTGGCCAGTTTCTCCAACAGATCCCGCTCCCAGCCATCCTTTCGTTTCACGCGTTCTTGTTCCAGATTATCCATCTCTCTCTCTTTAAGTTTGTCGGGCCTTCTCGAAAATCACACGGGCAGAGTTTAGACGAAAATGAATGCCGTTCTGTGCGTCCCCACCCATAGCATTACTGTTTTAGCCAATCAGACAACTCCGATATGTCATCCAGGCACCCCAACGGGTTGAACTGATTGAGGCGATCCACAGTATGCACACCGTAACTCACTGCCAATCCGTGTGTGCCGGCATTGATGGCCATCTGTAGATCGTATTCGGTATCGCCGATCATCAGGGTGTCGGCCGGGGTGACCCCCAACTCATCCATAATTTGCAGCAACATCTCCGGATGCGGTTTGGAGAAGGTTTCATCGGCACAGCGTGTGGCATGGAATCGCGGGGCCAGACCGGTCTCTTGCAACACTTTATTCAGACCCGGGCGCCCCTTTCCGGTAGCCACTGCCAACAGGTAATCCTGGCTTGCCAGATAATCCAGCACCTCCCTGACATGGGGAAAAAGCCGTGACGGCGTGCTGTCTTCATGTAGAAAATAGTGGCGGTAAAAATCGATAAAGCGCTCTTTAAAGGGGGCGTCCGAGCCGGGAAACAGTTTTTCAAGCGCCTCCTTTAGCCCCAATCCGATGATATCCCTGATCTGTTCGTCAGCTGGGGTTTCAATAGCCATATCCTGGGTGGCGGCACGCACACAAGAGACAATTCTTGCCTCCGAATCCATCAAGGTACCGTCCCAGTCGAACACCAGAAGTTTAAAATCAGGTTTCATAAATCTTCAAATACCACTTTAAATCAATTTAACTGGGCGCGCATCCGGTTCAACAACTGCTCCAAAGACGGCTCCAGCGCAGCCTTGAAGACTTCATCCTGTTTCGCTTCTGGCCAACGAAATCTCAGCGTTTCCGCATGCAGGAACAGCCGTTTCAGGCCCAATTCCTTTATCTCCTTGTTGGCCGCCGAGTCACCGTATTTGTCATCACCCAGTATCGGTGTCCCCAGATGTGCGGCATGAACCCGGATCTGATGGGTACGGCCGGTCAACAAGCGGGCCTCCACCAACATCCATTCTCCCAACCTTTCCCGCACGCTGAACCGGGTCACGGACTCTTTTCCTCGTGGATCGACTGTCACGATACGTTCCCCGCCCTGAAGGGTGTTTTTCAGCAGGGGGACATTTACCTCCAGACGATCTCGATGCCAGTTTCCTTTAACCAGGGCGATGTAGCGTTTATCTATCCCATTTCCGCGCATCAATTCATGCAGCCTGCGCAAGGCGCTACGGCGCTTGGCAATCAGCAGGCACCCTGAGGTATCCCGGTCCAGTCGGTGTACCAGTTCCAGTTGACGTTCTTCCGGACGTAACTGGCGTAAAGCCTCAATCACGCCAAAATTCAGACCGCTTCCCCCGTGCACAGCGATTCCCGAAGGCTTGTTCAGCACCAACAGTCGTTTGTCTTCATAGAGGATGGCCGCTTCGAGTCGGTCCAGTAATCGGCTATCGACCCGACTCGGCTCCGCTTTGTCTGCCATCCTTACGGGCGGGACCCTCACCTGATCCCCCACCTGCAGACGATAACTCGCTTTGATACGACCCTTGTTGACGCGTACCTCACCACGACGCAGGATCCGGTAAACCAGACTCTTGGGCACGCCCTTTAAATAGTTAATGAGAAAGTTATCAATGCGCTGCCCTTCATAGCCTGGCTCTACATTCAGGATATGAACGGCGTGACTAATCGGTTGGGAGTGTGACATCGACCATATGATACCAGTTTCGTAAACGACACCAATAGTGGTGTGGGCCTGATCTACCCTGCTCCTTGCCGCCCCTTGTCCGTACACACTCCATTTGCTGCACCTGCTTAAGATAGTTATAATCCCCCGTTAGCGGCGAGTTTAGCTAATAGGGCTATCTGTTTCCGCTATAGCTATAAGCAAACTGATCACCGAACGTCCACCACTTCTTGGTGGCGTTCTGTTATTGCCGGGCGATCAGATCTCTCACACTGTGAGATAGATCGATCCGCAGAGTTCTCTGCCTGTCCGATGCATAACAAAGAACGCATCACACTGCGGTTGCAGTTGATGTACATAATTAACGGCGTGCTTCAAAGATGCTGCCGTGTTGAACAGGCCAATTACCTCCTTCAAACACGCTGCAGCGCTTGCTTTCGATAGGAATCCGGATACTGGGAATTGCCCGGTGAAACCCGGCGATATCAGACTCTGTCCGATTCCTGAACGAAGAGAGCGCGCCCTGGGAATATCACAATATGAAACGTATGTTGATCAACGCAACTCAGCCAGAGGAGTTGCGTGTAGCCATCGTGGATGGCCAAAAATTATACAACCTGGATATAGAAACCGCCGGAAGAGAGCAGAAAAAAGCCAACATTTACAAAGGGAAAGTCACTCGGGTAGAACCGAGCCTTGAAGCGGCTTTTGTAGATTACGGATCGGATCGCCACGGTTTCCTCCCCCTTAAAGAGATCTCACGCAATTATTTTACCGGCTCAGCCAAAGAGTCCGGTGGACGCGTGCAGATCAAGGACGCCATCAAGGAAGGCCAAGAAGTTGTCGTCCAGATTGAGAAAGAAGAGCGCGGCAACAAAGGGGCCGCACTGACCACCTTCATCTCCCTGGCCGGGCGCTATCTTGTACTGATGCCGAATAATCCGCGTGCCGGTGGCATTTCCCGACGTATTGAAGGGCAGGAACGGAACGAATTGCGTGACGCCATGTCCGGTCTGGAAATACCCGATGGTGCCGGACTGATTGTACGGACCGCCGGGATCGGCAAAAGCCAGGAAGATCTCCAGTGGGATCTCAACTACCTGTTACAGTTATGGGAAGCGATCGAATCCTCCGCCAAGGAGAAATCGGCACCCTTTCTGATCTACCAGGAGAGCAATGTCATCATCCGCTCGATCCGTGACCATCTGCGTGCGGATATCGGCGAGATCGTCATCGATCATCCCGAGGTCTATGCGGAAGCCTGTGAGTTTATCGAGCAGGTGATGCCCCATAACGTGCGAAAACTGCGCCACTATGTCGATGAAGTGCCACTGTTCAGCCGTTACCAGATCGAAAGTCAGATTGAGTCCGCCTTCCAGCGCGAAGTGCGCCTGCCGTCAGGTGGGGCGATCGTCATCGACCACACTGAGGCACTGACCTCGATCGATATCAACTCCGCCCGCTCCACCAAGGGAGCCGATATCGAAGAGACGGCACTCAACACCAATCTGGAAGCCGCCGATGAGATTGCGCGTCAGCTTAGAATGCGCGACATGGGCGGCCTGTTTGTAATCGATTTCATCGACATGACCCCGACGCGCAATCAGCGAGAGGTGGAAAACCGCCTGAAAGAGGCGATGAAGCAAGACCGTGCCCGTGTTCAACTGGGACGTATCTCGCGCTTTGGATTGCTTGAGCTCTCCCGACAACGCCTGCGCCCCTCTCTTGGGGAGTCGATGTTACATGTCTGTCCGCGTTGCGATGGTCACGGCTTTATCCGCGGCGTGGAGTCCCTGGCGCTCTCGGTGCTTCGAATCATCGAAGAGCACGCGATGAAAGAGAACACGGTAAGGATCAATGCCCAACTGCCGGTCGATGTGGCGACCTTTTTGCTGAATGAAAAGCGTGAGGCGATCCACGATATTGAACAGCGTCAGGAAGTAAACGTTGTCCTAATTCCCAATATCCATCTGGAAACACCGCACTACGAAATCGAGCGAATTCGAGAGCAGGATGTACCGGAAGGGGCTGAAGAGACCTCCAGCTACAAGATGATGCTGGAACCGGAAGACAAAACCCCCGGCTTCGCAAAACCCAAAGAGGTGAAGGCTGAAGAGCCGACTGTTAAGCGCGTTGTCCCCTCTTCCCCGGCCCCAACGCCACAGTCCAGAGCGATTAAGGAAGAGCAACCAAGGGAAAAAGGGTTCTTCAGCAAGCTTTGGAAGGCGATTATCGGTGGAGATAGCGAAACTGAGACTCCTGTGCAAACCGCTACCGCCAGAAAAAAGACGAGTGAAAAGCGCGAAGAATCAAAAAATCGGGATAAGCGCAGCCGTGATGGTCAGGATGACACACGCCGCACCAGAAGCAGCAAACCCAAGCAGTCTGCCAAAAAACGGACTGATGAGGGACGCCAACAACCGCAGGCTATTCAGCGCAAAGGGGCGAACCAGGACGATAAGCGCCCAACCACCTCTGGTGATGAAAAGCGTGAAACGGACCAGAAAGCGGTTACTGCCGAAGACAGTCGACCGAATGAGCAGACTTCCAGCGGCGAAGAGCCCAAACGCAGTTCCCGTCGCGGGCGGCGTGGTGGACGCAGACGTCGTAAATCCAGCAACGGTGAGAATGAGGGGGGCAGTGTTGCGGTGTCGGAAAACAATACTGAGACCATGGTAGCCGATCAAGAGAGCCGTGACTCGTCTGAGCAAACCCGTCCCGCCAGGAACCCACGTTCGCGTAAACCAAAGACTTCACAGCAGAAGCCGGATGAGAACGCTCAGGAAACAGTGGGGGCAGTCGAGTCGTTGAGCGACAAGCCGACGCCGCGGCAAGACCGGAATCAACAGGGCGAAAGCGTTGTGAAAGAGGCTCCAACTTCGGCTTCTTCTCCGTCTACCGGTAGTGTTGACGCTGCAAGTGTTGACAAAACTGCCTCGAAACCTGAAGTACGTGCTGATAGACCAGCTACGGAAAAAAAGGCGGAGACGACGCAAACTTCCGCTCCTAAAACTGTCGCGGCAAATGAGGTAGAGAAACCGCAAGAAGCTAAATCCGCAGCGACCACGCCGTCGGAGGCACCGGAAAAAGCGGTGGAAAAACCGGCTGCCAAGGTGGAGCCCTCGGCTGAACGGCCCGAATCAAAACCGGTACCCAAGCCTGAATCAAAAGAAACGCCACTGCGCCAGGTGGAGACCAAGCCGGATGCGATCAAACCGGCTGTCGCTACACCGCCTCCGGTAAGACCGGCTGTCGCGTCCGAACCCAAGCCGGTCGTCAGTGCAGCGCCAGCCGCAGCTAAATCGCCCCTCGCCATGGAGCAGCCATTGCGTCAGGTGGAGACCAAGCCGGACGCAGTCAAACCGGGACAGGCGCCTCAGGAAAAACCGGAGGCAAAGGCTCCACCCTCCCCGCCCGCGGTGACACCACAATCGGCGATGCCCAAACCGTCTCCGATAGCGGAACAGCGTCCGTTGCGCCAAGTGGAGACCAAGCCGAGCGCAACCGCCGAATCGGTAAAACCGTTGGCTGAAAAGCCTGAAGTAAGCCCGAAACCGGCGGCTGAAACGTCCTCCACATCAGCGGAGAGCAAAACCGATGTTGCATCCGTGGTGAAAAACAGATCTTCTGAAAGCAAGGTGGAAAACAAACCTACGACAGAGGGTGATGAGTAGTCGAAAGATATCTCGCCGTATGGATAGGTAAGACAGATGAGGCGGCCAATGGCCGCCTCATCTGTTTTGCCATCTTGGCTATCAGAGTCGATGCTTCTCCCTGATCGTATCCAACAGGGCACGGGAAGCGGTCGATACCAGATCAAAGACCCGGTCGAACCCTCCCGCTCCGCCATAGTACGGGTCAGGAACTTCTCGAAGTCCAAGTTCGGGAGCGAAATCAAGCAATAGATGCAGTTTCTCCCGCTGGTGAGCGGGTGCAATGGCCAGCAGGTTGTTGAAATTATCTCTATCCATGGCAATAACATAATCAAACCGCTCAAAATCCTCCCGCGCCGCTTTTCGGGCGCGCTGTCGACTCAGATCGATCCCCCTACCCAGCGCCGTCTCCTGTGATCTCGGATCGGGCGGATGGCCAACGTGGTAAGCATGCGTGCCGGCTGAGTCGACCTCAATTTGCATCGCCAGTCCGGCATCCTCCACCAACTGTTCAAATACGCCGTGAGCGGTGGGCGAACGACAAATGTTGCCCATGCAGACGAATAGAATAGAAACCTTCTTCATAGATGGATAACCTGAAATACTTCTACACCTGCAAAATTACACTATTCAACCATTTTCACCGCCCCGGAAACAGGCCCTAGGCGTCTGCTGTCTGAAGTCCCTCTGACGACCGCCAGGCAAATTCCATTTGCTGGGCTGTTTTTTGCGCCAGATCGATACCGTATAGTCTGGCGATCAGATGCAAACTCATATCGATACCGGCTGAAATACCACCGGACGTCACAACACGTCCCGCATCTACCCAGCGAATATTTTCATGCACTGTCAGGCTGGGGTAAGCTTTTTTCAACGCTGGGATATCTTCCCAGTGCGTGGTGGCCGGATTATTTTTAATTACCCCTGCCTCCGCCAACAGGAATGCACCGGTGCAGACCGAAGCCGTGATTGTTGTATTGACGGCAATATCCGCGATCCATTTGATCACCGAAGGTTTATCGAGTTCACCCGTGTGCACACCACCGGGAACAATCAAGAGATCTACCGTGGGACAATCACCGAATCCGTAATCGGGAATAACGCGATAATTTCCCCTGGCCGTGACAGTTTGGCCCAATTCACTCACCAGAAAGACCGATGGCGCGCCATTTTTGGGGGCGAGACGGGCTGCCGTCGTAAAAACTTCAAAGGGCCCGGAGAAATCCAGAACTTCCGCTTGGTCGTAGATATAGATAGCGACATTCATTGTTTATCGAAAAGATTTAATATTTTCCATAATAAAGCTGTTGAACGGCTGGTGCGCAGCACGGCTGTGGTGAATAGATTATCTCCCACGCCTTCCATTCCTCTATCGGTTTTATGGCAAGACACCTAGATTCAATTTGCACTTTATTTGTCTGTTTGTACTTAACCGGTCAGTGAAACATAGCCTATAATTGTCCCAAGCGACAGCGCCTACAGGGACCGGAAATTTAAATCATGAAATGGTTTTCTAAAGCAGAGTTGAGGCCTTTGAGTATTGAAGAGATACGCAAGGCCGAACTGGAAAAGATCAAGCGCTATGATCGGTTTATCCTGTTAAGGGTCGCCCGGTGTGGTTGCAAAACCGCTATCAATCAAATGGATCAGGTGTACCCCGTCAGTCAACCGCCATCCCTTCCCTTGCCCGGCTGCAATGCCCCGGAATGTCACTGCGTCTATGAGGGTATCGTCGATCGTCGTGCAGGAAAAGCGCGACGCTATCGGGTTGAGCGCAGAAAATGCCACCGCGACAATCTGGATCGACGTATGAACCATGGTCGTAGAAAGGGCGATTTGCTGGTCTCCTACGGCCATTTCTAAACCGCAAGGCTTTCCGCTCGACTCAGGATCATCCCCAACGGTTTTATGCCGGGCATATCCCGGTTTATCTGCATGGTTGAATTAGCTGATACCGGGCCTATATGCTCTGTATGCGTTATCCACTGACCTACCCGACAGCCATTGGCCTGGAGACTATTTTGCAAGATCAGGATTTTATTCTTCGTATGCGATCGCTGATCGGCAGCCACTTCAATCACTTGGGAAAAGAGTGGGTGTTACATGAGGTGTTGGCGGATGAAGGAGCCCTGGTGCTGTCCGATCCTTCCAACAGTTCCGTTATTCAGGCCAACCTGTTTGGGGAACCGTCCAGAAAGGGACCGGAGACCGTTATGATTCCTCTATTTGGCAAAGCTTCGAATACCCTTTCCGAAGAGCTGTTGGAACTCTTGGCCAACAAGATCGGCCCGAATACGACTCACTAATCTGCTGTAGAGGGCTCGCGCTGGTTCAACAGATCCAGGTCTTGCTGCGTATCCACCCCTTGACCGGGTATCTGAGCCGCGTCACTGACATGAATCCGTTCGCCGTGCCACAACACCCGCAGCTGTTCCAGTGACTCGACAAGTTCCAGCGGAGCGGGTTGCCACTGGATATAACGCGGCAGGAAACCGGCACGGTAGGCGTAAAGGCCGATATGCCGGCGGTATCCCTGAACTTGCCCGGGCATGGCCTCCAGGTCGGCAAATGCATCCCGATCCCAGGGTATTGGCGCGCGGCTGAAGTACAACGCGTAACCGCGTGCATCGGTCACCAGTTTCACCACATTGGGATCAAACAACTGTGCCCGTTCGCAGAGTTCCGCCGCCAGCGTGGTTATCACCGCATCCGGGTGCCTGTCCATATCCACCGCAACTTGATGCAGCAGTGCGGACGGCATATCCGGCTCGTCCCCCTGAAGGTTAACGATAATTTCATCCTCTGCCCAGCCATACTGTTTAGACACTTCGGCGATCCGGTCCGTACCGCTGCGGTGTCCCGGATCAGTCAGGCAAACTTCCCCACCAAACCCCCGCACACAATCGGCGATACGCTGATCATCCGTGGCAACGATAATCTGCTCGGCTCCACTCTCAACCGCACGTCGGTGTACGTGCTGGATCATCGGTTGTCCATGTATCTTGAGTAGAGGCTTACCCGGTAAACGGGTTGATCCATAACGAGCAGGGATAACCACTTTAAAGTTCATTGCTGACTCCGGCTGGTAAATAGGAACGGATTACTCGACTTCCTCATCGGCCGGCAGGCTTCTCGCCTCCTCTTCAAGCATAACCGGGATACCGTCACGGATCGGGAATGCCAGACGATCTGCCTTACAGATCAGTTCACCCGCCTTCTTGTTATAGGTCAGTTTGCTTTTACATAGGGGGCACACCAAGATATCAAGCAACTTTTTATCCATCTTCAAACTCTCTTATCCGCTGATCCAGCTGTTGAATAAATCCCGTCCCCGGCACGGCACTGACTTCCAGATACCAGTGGCGCTGTTGGGAGAATGGGGCACATTTTACCGCATCTTTCTCGGTAATGATCACCGGCAAGGCGTCATCCGGATTGATATCCGTTGCGCTGAAACGATGGTGATCGGGAAAAGGGTGCTCATGTAGATGCAAGCCTGCATCACGCAGGGTTTGGAAAAAGCGCCCCGGGTTACCGATACCGGCCATGGCATGCACCGTCTGTTGTCTGAAATGGTCCAGCCCTACCCTGAGGGTGGGATCGGCCAAATTGATTAACTGCCCTGGTTCCAGCTTCATCTGCAGCGGGGTCAGGGATGATGGCCCGTTCGAAATCACCAAATCCACTTCGGCCAGGCGCGAAGTACGCTCGCGTAAAGGGCCAGCCGGCAGGCAATAGCCATTGCCGAGTTCCCGGCTACCATCGATAACCACCATTTCCAGGTCCCGCTGCAGTGCATAGTGTTGCAGTCCGTCGTCGGAGATCAGCAGGTCGCAAGCGGAGGCGGCCAGCAATGCCCGGGCGGTGGCGGGTCTATCGGGGCCTACCCACAATGTGCAACCGGTTCTTTTAGCCAACATGACCGGCTCATCGCCCACCAGGCTGGGGTCGCTGTCAGCGACGACCGGCTGGGGCCACTTGGTGGCTTGGCCGCCGTAGCCTCTGGAAATAATGCCGGGTTGATAACCCTGGTTGAGAAGATGTTGCGCCAGCCAGATCACCAGTGGCGTTTTTCCGGTACCGCCAACGCTGATGTTTCCCACTACGATGACAGGGACGGGTAATTTATCTGTACCGATGAATCCCCGGCGATAGGCAAGCCGACGTAGCTGGCTGATCAGGCAGAAGAGCCATGACAGCGGCAACAGAGCGCCTGAAACCAGATTCTTGCTGTACCAATAGTGATCCAGACGTTTCACGAATCGGTCAGTTACCCTCTACCGGCTGTTTGCCGGGAAAGGTCATGTTCACAAAACCGAGTTGACTGGTGACATCCATCGCCTTAAACACCGCCTGAAAAGCGGCGCGGGCATCGGCTTTGATAATGACCGGGAGATCACGGCGTACGCCGGCCGCTTTTTCGATTGCCCGTTTCAGGGTGTCGGCATCGGTGTTCACCACTTCACGCTGATCCACATAAAAGCGTCCGCTGGCATCGATAGTGATCTCCAGGACCTTCTCTTCCGCGACCTGTTCATCCTGGGTGGCGGCCGTGGGTAGATCCACCTTGATGCGGGACTCTTTGTCGAAGGTGGTGGAGACCATGAAGAAAATCAGCAGCAGGAACACCACGTCGATCAGCGGCGTCAGATTCAGCTCCGGTGACTCCTTGCGATGGGGGCGTAGGTTCACCGTAATTTACTCCTGCTCCCGCTCGCCCTGCATCACCTCGACCATCTTCAGCGCCTGCTCTTCCATCTTGATCACCAGCCGATCGACCTTACCGCCAAAGTAACGGTGGAACATCAGGCTGGGAATGGCGACAGAGAGGCCGGCGGCGGTGGTGATGAGCGCCTCGGAAATACCGCCGGCGAGCACGGTCGGGTTGCCGACCCCGGCGGTCATGATGGCGGCAAATACCTTGATCATACCGATTACCGTACCCAGCAAGCCCAACAGGGGGGCAATGGAGGCGATGGTGCCCAGCGTGTTCAGATAGCGCTCCAATTCGTGAACCACCTGACGTCCAACCTCCTCTATCGCCTCTTTCATGACGATCTTGGAGTGCTGGCGATTGGCCAGGCCGGCCGCCAAAATACGCCCCAGCGGCGAGCCTTCCTTGACGGTTACCACGTGGGCGTTGGTGAGTTGACCTTTACTGTGTAGTTGCCAGATCTGAGCCACCAGGTTATTCGGTATCACTCGTTTGGAGCGCAGTGCCCAGAGACGCTCAATAATGATCGCCATGGCCACGACGGAACACGCAATGATGGGCAGCATGAGAATACCGCCGGCTTTTACCAGTTCAAACACCTTGTCTATTCCCTCTGGGTTTTTGTTTGCGGATCAGGACTGCCTGCTCCACCAAATGAGCCGTATCATACTGTATTCCGTGCAGTGATCGAAAGCTGAATGGCGCTTCCCTTCGCGGATGAAGTTCAAAATGGTGATGTCATCCAGTATCTGGCATGCGTGTTTCGGTAGCCGAAAGGCCCCTCGATACGGCCGTCGGTGGTGAAACGGAGCGACAAGGCACCGCTTTCAGCCGTATTGAGTAGCTTAACCTGTTGTTGTTGCCAACGTGCCACTACCTCCGCCCGGGGAAAACCATAGCGGTTTCGGTAACCGGATGAGATCAACCCGTATAACGGTTGCGTGGCGGCAATAAATGGTGTTCTGGATGAACTGGCGCTTCCGTGATGGGGTATCGTCACGACGACTGCGTGAAGTTGACCGGGGTATTTTTCGACCAATGACGCCTCGGCCGGGGCCTCGATATCACCGGTCAACAGCACCCGTCCGGCTGCCGTATCGACGGCGAGTACACAGGACGCATCGTTGCCCCGCCAGCTTGAGGCAGTAGCCGGATGCAGAATCGAAAAACCGACCCCATCCCAGGTCCAACGCATCCCGGCAGCACAAAGCGTCGGTTGGCCGTTATTAAGCCGCTGCGGCTCACCGCTCAGCAGCTCCGCTGACGGAAAGGCTTTTAACACAGCGGCCAATCCGCCACGATGATCCATGTCGCCATTGGTGACGATGATGCGGTCGATTTTCTCAACCCCCCTCGCCTTCAGGAATGGCAGCACCACCAACTCACCGGTATCAAATCCGGATGGAAAACGGGGACCGGTATCATAGAGCAGCCGGTGATCGGCCGTTTCCAGCACAATTGACAAGCCCTGTCCGACATCCAGCATCGTCATCCAGACTTCCCCCTTAGCTGGTGACAACGGTCGATAGAGAAATAACGGGTAGACCAGCAGGATGCCCAACCACCGACCCGGTATGCCTGCCGGTAACAGCAGTAGCAGAACACTGGTCAACAGCCCCATCAAAAGCCAAGTGGGTGGAGAGCCTGACAAGGCAATGGGGTCGCTGAACCCTGAGATCATCAACAGGATTGTCTTCGTCTGTCCCAGTAACCCATTTGTGGCCATTAGTAGCGCCTGACCCAAGGTCGGCCAGATCATCAGTAAGCCAACTGAGGTCAACGCCAGCGGCACCAGCAACAGCGAAAAGAGCGGTACGGCAACGATGTTCACCAGTGGCGAGAGCAGCGGCAGATCGAATCCAAGCAATAACAGCAGGGGCGCCAGGCCCAGTGCAACCGCCCATTGCACCTTAAATACACCGAAGATCCGTGCCGAGGTCAGATGGATTCTTCCCAGGATTCCGAGAAGAATCACCGTCACGGCCCCGAATGAGAGCCAGAAACCGGGGGATGTCACGGCGGCCGGATCCCCTATCGTCACCGCCAGCAACGCAAAACAGAGGCTACGGGTCGGCTGCAGCGGACGCCGAAATAGAACACCGCCCAGCAATGCAGAAAGCATCACCAGTGCCCTGATGCAGGGGATGGCAAAACCGGCCAGTCCGGCATAGCAAAAAGCGCCGACCAATGCCGCCAAGGCGCCAGCCTGAGGGGCCGGCACCCGGCTGCAAAGTGTGGCGGATCGCCGCCATAACCCGTTACATAGGAAAAAGCCGATGCCGGAAACGATGCCGATATGCAATCCGGAAATGGCCATCAGGTGGCTGGTGCCGGTAGCGCGGAAAACCCGCCACTCAGCCGGAGTGATCCCGCTGCGGTCGCCAATCACCAGCGCCCGAATCAAACCGTTACCCGCTGCCGATGGCAGTGCCTGTTCAATTTCCCTGGCTATCCGCTGTCGCAATCGCTCGAACGGGTAACCGATGACAGCCACACCGATACGCCGATTTGTATCGTTTGCACGGATATAGCCGGTGGCCCGGATGCCTTTCCGGAACAAGCTGCGTTCGTAGTCCCGGGTGCCGGGGTTGGCCATCCCATGGGGGCGCTTCAGGCGGACAGTAAACTGCCAGGTTTCGCCTGCCGACAGCTCGGTTGCACCCTGATACCAACTAAGCTGGACGCGTCCCGGCGAAGCATACATCTGTTGGCCATCGGTAATATTTTCAACTTTAAATAAAAAGCGTGTCCGCTCAGATGTCACATCCGGCAGTGATTCAACCACTCCGACCAGGTGCAGATCCCGCCCTTCCAAGGCAGGGTCCAGCTCGCTATATAGCGTGACGTGCGCCATCAGCGCTGCCCACAGTAAGCCGGCGATTGTGAGAGCTGGCAGATGAATATAACGGCGTGAACGATAGCGCCAGGCGATCCATACTGTCGGCAGTAACAGAGGCAAAACAAAGGGCGCAGGCAGGCTTGGTTGACATTGCAGCAACACAGCACCGAATACAAAGGCGAACGTGGAATAAATCATCTCCCTTCCCTGGGTTATATGATTGAATGCCTGATAATGTTGGGCCGGTTAACAGGCCCTAGTAGGTTAAATCGTGTTTAGCGATGATGCCAGTGGTTTGTTCTGTCGTATACCCGGCGTTGTTTCAGCTCAGTTGGGGTCTGCAACCTTGAAAACTGTATAAATACTGGTCAAAAAACCGGTGGCATGATTCAATACTCTGCCCTTTGTAGGGGATTGCATTGTCCAGTAGAGGTTGTATGCCAAAACACCTGATCAAACGTTTTACCCCGAATCACGAAACGATCCGAAATCACAAGCATCTGAAGGTATTTGGTCAGCTTCTGCACGATCCGAATCTTTGGCACATGAATCGCCGTTCCGTGGCCGGTGCTTTTGCCGTGGGACTTTTTTGGGCCTTTATCCCCATGCCCTTTCAAATGGTAGCGGCGGCGGCTACGGCCATACCGACCCGGGTCAATATGCCGATCTCAGTGGCCCTGGTGTGGATTACCAACCCGCTTACCATGCCGCCGCTGTTTTATTTTACCTATCTGGTGGGTACCTGGATCCTGGGCACCCCGGTGAAGAATGGGGATTTTGAACCGACGATGGAGTGGCTCAGTCACAGCATGGGCAGCATCTGGGAACCACTCTATTTGGGTAGCCTGGTCTGCGCACTGATCGCCGCCCTGATTGGATACCTCTCCATTCGGGGACTATGGCGTATGCACATCATCTCCAACTGGAAGAACCGACGACTACCGAAATAAGCTCAATCAGCGACCGGCTGATCGCCCAGGACGCCATCGGACAAGTGCAGTACCCGGTCCATGCTCTCTGCCAATGCCATGTCGTGGGTAACGACAATAAAGCTGGTCTGCAGATCCCGGTTCAGTTCCAGCATCAACTCGTACACCTGCCTGGCGGTTTTCTGATCCAGATTGCCGGTCGGTTCATCAGCCAATACACAGCGTGGATGATTGACGAGTGCCCGGGCAACCGCGGCACGCTGGCGCTCACCCCCGGAGAGTTCCCCCGGCTTGTGCCCCATCCGATGCTCCAATCCCACCCGCGAAAGCATTTCTGCCGCCCGCTCTTTGGACGCGGAGACCGATACGTCGCCGATCATAAGCGGCATGGCGACATTTTCCAGGGCGGTAAACTCCGGCAACAGATGATGGAACTGGTAGACAAATCCAAGCGATTGATTGCGTAAAATGCCTCGCGCTTTCTCGCCCATCCGTGCCAAGTTCTGTCCATCCACCAGCACTTCCCCGCTGGTGGCCCTGTCCAGTCCCCCTAGACAGTGAAGCAGCGTGCTTTTGCCGGATCCAGAACTGCCGACGATGGCAATTCGCTCTCCGCAGCCGACGGCCAATGAGACGCCCCTCAGTACCTGGACGGAGAGCGTGCCATCCACAAAGGTGCGAGTCAGGTCCCGGCACTCCAGTACGGCGTTTTGATCACTCATAGCGGAGTGCCTCAGCCGGTTGCGTACGGGATGCCCGCCAAGCCGGATAGAGCGTGGCCAACAGCGTGACGAGGAAGGCGCAGGCACTGATCATGCCCACATCGTCCCAATGCAGATCGGAGGGTAAGGTGCTGATGTAGTAGATATTGGGATCCAGAAAATTCACTTTAAAGAGCCGTTCCACCGATTTCACGATGGATTCGAGATTCAACGACAACAAAATGCCGCCGCCGATTCCCAACAGTGTGCCGATAAATCCGATGGTGGCACCCTGGATGATAAAGATGCCCATGATACTGCGAGGCGAAATACCCAGTGTGCGCAGGATGGCAATATCGCTCTGTTTGTCTGTTACAACCATCACCAATGTCGAAACGATATTGAAAGCGGCCACCGCCACAATCAGGAAGAGTATCAGGGACATCATGCGCTTTTCGGTCCGCAAGGCACTGAAGAAGTTTCGGTGTTGATAGGTCCAGTCACTGACCCGATATATACCGGGTAACTGCCGCGCCAGCTGACGGGACACTTGCGGGGCGAGATAAAGGTCATCCAGTTTCAACCGCACACCGGTGACACCTTCACCCAATTTCAGCAATTTGGCAGCATCCTGCATATGGATCAGAGCCAGACCCCGGTCGTACTCTCCCATACCCACTTCAAAAATGCCCGCCACGGTAAATCGTTTTAGCCTTGGCATGGCACCGGCCGGTGTGACGCGTATCTGTGGAGTAACGACCGTCACCTTGTCACCGACCGTCACACCCAGTAGCTGGGCCAACTCTTTGCCAAGAATGATGTCAAATGTGCCGGCTTTCAACTGGTCAAGACGACCCGCCAGCATATGTTCACCCACTTCAGAGACCTTGGGCTCAAAGTCCGGCAAGATGCCACGCAGGATGGCGCCATTCACTTTCTGCCCATTAGTCAACATGGTCTGGGCCTCGATAAACGGCGCCTGACCGACCACATGCGGATTATCCTTGGAGAGCGTCATCGCCTCCTGCCACTCCTGCAGGTTATTCTGGTAGGAAGAGATAGTGGCATGAGAGGTCATTCCGAGAATCCGTTCACGGACTTCTTTGTGAAAGCCATTCATAACTGAGAGCACAGCGATCAGCGCGACAACGCCCAGCATGATCCCCAACATGGAAATCAGGGAGATAAACGAGATGAAGTGGTTACGTCGCTTGGCACGCGTATACCGTAATCCGATAAATAGTTCGAGAGGCTTATACATAGGCGCGCATTAAATCATACTCTGAATGCCGCTCCCAGCTATCCATGGCTTCCGCGGCATAAATCCATCCCTGGACAAAAGAAACACCTTTGTGTTTCGGGATCTAGATCAAAATGCTATATTTTACCTTAGAGAAGAAGAGGACAGGAGTTCCACTATCATGAAACCCATTTCAACACTGTTGCTGGTTGCTGCGCTCTCGTCGATCGCCCCGCTGGCATCGGCTGACGTGCTCTTGATCGACGCCATCTCGGAAGCTCCGGCCAATAGCGGTGACGGTTTACTGCGCCCGCGTCCCGGACAGACCATGGATGCGGTTCGCGCCCAGTTTGGTTCTCCCTCGGAGGAACTTCCGTGGGTGGGCGAGCCGCCCATCACCCGTTGGGTCTATCCAGGCTTTACCGTCTATTTTGAGAACGAATTCGTCATCAACACCGTCGTACATCGCTGACATTTCGGGCGCCGGTTCCTGACCGGTGCCCAACGGAATCACACCTTTGACATCCGAGTACCTTCTGCCTGCCGAGTGGGCAGCCCAATCCGCCATTATGTTGACTTGGCCCCACCGGGAAACCGATTGGGCTGAATACCTTGCCGAGGTGGACCGGGTTTACCTCGATATCTGCCAGCAGGTCACCCGCTTTCAGCCACTGTTGATTGTCTGCAAAAACAGTCATCACCAGCGGGTAATCCGACAAAAACTGACCGAAGCGGGTGTCGCCAGCCATCGTCTGCTGTTCGCTATCGCTCCCTCCAATGACAGTTGGGCCAGAGACCATGCGCCTTTGAGCTGTATCGGCGATAAAGGTGCCCGGTTGCTGGATTTTCAATTCAATGGCTGGGGAGGAAAATATCCGGCAGAGCTGGATAATCGGATCAATCAGTGTCTTTTCCAATCCGGAGTATTTACCGCAACTGACTACCAGACGGTCCCGCTGGTATTGGAAGGTGGTGCCGTAGAAACCGACGGAGAAGGGACGCTACTGGCGACCCGCAGTTCGGTATTGACGCAAAGCAGGAATCCTGACCTGTCGCCGCAACAGGTGGAGTCGATACTCACCCGTCAGTTAGGGTTCAAACGCTTCTTATGGTTGGAACACGGCCACCTCTCCGGTGACGATACAGACGGGCACATCGATACCCTGGTCAGATTTGCCGACCCCGCCACCCTCCTCTACGCGACGGCAACGGTTGAGGACGGCGACTACCCGGAACTGGAGGCGATGGCGGCGGAACTGAGGGCATTCAGGCGGCAAGACGGGTCGCCCTACCGTTTGATCCCGCTGCCGGCAATTCCGCCAATCGTTTCCGACGACGGTGAACGATTGCCGGCCGGTTATGCCAATTTCCTGATCATCAATGGGGCGGTGTTGTTGCCTGTCTATGGTATAGAACAGGACAGTGCAGCGATCCGCTGCCTGCAGGCCAGTTTTCCGGGACGTGAAATCATCCCGATTAACTGCCTGCCGTTGATACGTCAAAACGGCAGTCTGCACTGCATCACCATGCAGTTTCCCGCCCAGGTGCAATTTTCCCGTGCGGAGTCAGTGCAGCCATAAACAACAGATTGTGACTCACCCGCCAATCCTGTTGTATGCTCCTCCTTAACCGATACGCCTTGCAAGGCAGAGAATCCATCCATTACGCCATCATGTCCATGAATCACCGAAAAATTCTCAAGATAGCCCTGATCCAGCACCGCTGCAGCAACAACCGTGAAGAGAACCTGAAATCTATCTCAGAGCGGATACGCCGGGCCGCCGAGTCGGGGGGTGAACTGGTGTTACTGCAAGAGCTGCATAACACCCCCTATTTCTGTCAAACCGAAGAAACGCGGCTGTTTGATCTGGCGGAGAGCATACCCGGCCCCACTACCGACCATTTAGCGGGCCTGGCGGCCGAATTGGAGGTGGTGATCGTCAGCTCCCTGTTTGAGAAACGGGCGGCCGGTATCTACCACAATACGGCCGTGGTGTTTGACAGCGATGGCCGTCTGGCCGGACGTTACCGGAAAATGCATATCCCGGATGACCCGGGATTTTATGAGAAATTCTATTTCACGCCGGGTGATCTGGGTTTTACCCCTATCGATACCCGTGTCGGAAAGCTGGGTGTGCTGGTTTGCTGGGACCAGTGGTACCCGGAGGCGGCCAGGCTGATGGCGCTGGCAGGGGCCGAACTGTTGCTCTACCCCACCGCTATCGGCTGGGATCCGGGTGACGATGCCGATGAGCAGCTTCGCCAGCGTGATGCTTGGGTAACGGTCCAGCGAGGTCACGCCGTCGCCAATGGATTGCCGGTAGCCGCCTGTAACCGGGTGGGCCATGAGGCCGACCCCTCAGGCCAGAGCCAGGGAATTCGTTTTTGGGGGAACTCCTTTGTCTGTGGACCACAAGGGGAACTGCTGGGCGAGGCTGGTGAGGACGAAGCGATTATGTTGGTGGATATCGACCTGGGGCGAAGTGAGTCGGTGAGACGTATCTGGCCTTTCCTCAGGGATCGTCGAATCGATAATTTTGCCGACCTGCAGCGACGCTATATAGATGAGTAGAACCAATAAGCCGACACTTGTTGAGGACGCCGGATAACCGCGCGCAAAGGCTTGGACAGGCCGCATCAGGCAGACGGTAATTTCGCCTGTCCGTGTGGAAGATTATCCTATTCGGAACTTTTTCCCTTGCCGGGATCAAATTGCACCACGGTCGAGGTGGGCGTCTCGTCGGTGTAGTAGGGACGCTTGGCCGCAATGCCCGCCGCTTCACCCAACTCCTTTTCCCGGGCCGTAATCAGCCCCAGGCAAACCCTCACATCCTGAATCGTCTCATCGGTTAAAGGGTGACGCATCCCCGGCGGAGGTGTGGTATCCCGTATAACCGCGGTCAGTACCTTGCGCATCGCTTCCAGTATTGCCAGGTCTTTTGTGGTGTCGGAATTGATAATCAAATCTCCTGTAACTGGCGGCGTCGTTCCATCATCTCATGCACCAGGGGGTTCAACAACAGCTCCATGGCGAACTCCATTTTACCGCCGGGCACTACCAGTGAATTGCGCCGTGACATGAAAGCCCCGTCGATCCTTTTCAGCAGGAAGGCGAAGTCATGATCTCGCGGTTCGCGGAAGCTGATCACCACCATACTTTCGTCATTCTCCGGCATATCCTGGGCTTCGAACGGATTCGAGGTATCGACCAACGGAATACGCTGAAAATTGATATCGGTATTGGAAAACTGTGGGGTGATGTAGTGCACATAGTCATGCAGCCGGTGCTGAATGACGGCACGCACCGCATCCAGGGTGTAGCCGCGGTTTCTGATATCCGTGTGGATCTTCTGTATCCATTCCAGATTAACGATCGGCGCGACACCCAGCGTCAGATCGACATGCTGTTTGATATCGATACCATCGTTGGCGAACGCGCCGTGCAGCCCCTGGTACACCAGTAGATCCAGGTCCGGCGGCAACGACTCCCATTCGGTAAAAGTGCCGGCCGCTTGCCGGTATTCGAGGGCTTGATCTTCGGTGTGCAGATAGTGCCTGAACTTCCCGGTACCGTCTGACGCAAACTCCCGAAATAGGGATTCAAGCAGATCGAGTCGGTTTCCCTCGGGGCTGAAATGGCTCAGATAACGGCCATCGGCACAAGCCTCCTCGATCTTCAGGGCCATCTCATCCCTTTCATAGCGGTGGAAGGCGCTGCCATCCACTACAAGATGGCGAATTTTTTCGCGCCAAGCGATATGCCTGAACACATCACTTACCCGGTTCGAACCTGAGCCGGATGAACCCGTGATGACGATAATGGGGTATTTAATTGACATGGCGAAACCCTAATACACTGCTCTGATTGATGCAATGCGCCATAGATTCAATTTTTCTTATGCTTCATGCGCCCGCTACTTATGGATATCGTCCTGTTTTATAAATGCTTTTCAGCAATGTCCTGATTACTGCAAACGCGCCAGCGTTGCGACGAGCAGATCCCAGAACCGTTGCACCGAGGGAATGTGCATACGCTCAGCCGGTGAGTGCGGATAGCGAATGGTCGGTCCAAACGAGATCATGTCAAGGTGAGGATACTTGCCGCCGATAATGCCGCACTCCAGTCCGGCATGGATTGCCCCAATCTCTGCTTCGGTATCAAAAATATCCTGGTAGGCGTCGCGCATCGTCCTCAACAAGGGTGATTCCGGGTTGGGCCGCCAACCGGGATATTCGCCATCGATCACCGTATCTGCCCCCATCAACCTGAATAGTGAACGGTGGACCGCACAGAGTTCATCACGGGAAGAGTCAACCGAGCTGCGGATCAGGCACTTGATCTCGATATGACCGTCAACGGCATTCACAATAGAGAGGTTTGTGGAACTCTCTACCAGCCCGGGCATGCTGTCGCTCATCCGCATAACGCCGTTGGGACACGCCATCAAGACATCCAGTAAGCCTTGTTGAATCGCGGGAGGCAACCCCTGCCCGGACGCTGTCTCCGGCTGCAGATAGATGGTCAAATCCGGTTCAACACGCTGCAGCTCGGATTTAATTGCGTTGGACAGGTTTTCGATCACTGTTTTCACCGCGTTGGCATGGGATGCCGGGACAGACAACGCCGCCATCGCCTCACGCGGTATGGCATTGCGCATATTGCCACCGGACAAGGCACTAAGTCGTATCCCGCCTGCCGATTCGGCCGCCATCAGTAAGCGGCACAATAACTTGTTGGCATTCCCACGGCCGCGATGGATATCCACGCCGGAATGCCCCCCCTTAAGCCCGCTGACCGATAACCGGTAACCGAGCCAGCCGGGATCGAGCGGCTCCGGCGTATAACGAAGTTGTGCCGAGGCATTGGCACCACCGGCGCAGCCTATACAGAGAATACCTTCATCTTCCGAATCCATGTTTAGCAACAGACTTCCCTGGAGCAGATCTGAAGCCAGCCCGAAGGCGCCAGTCATGCCATCTTCTTCATTGCTGGTAAACAGCGCCTCGATCGGCCCGTGTTTTAGCTGTCGGGACTCCAGTACTGCCAGTGCGGCAGCCACACCGATCCCGTTGTCCGCCCCCAACGTGGTACCCGCGGCCGTAATCCACTCCTGTTCCAACTGGAGCGGAATCGGGTCTTTGGTGAAATCGTGTGGCGTGCCTGAATCGGCTTGAGGAACCATGTCCAGATGCCCCTGAAGTATGATGCCGGGTGCTGACTCCATACCCGCCGAGGCCGGTTTTCTGATAAGAATGTTATCCGCCTGATCCCGCCAGACCGATAGTCCCAGGCTTTCACCTATCTGGATAACATACGCCTGTACCGCCGCTTCGTGGTGGGAAGGCCTGGGTATCTGGGTCAATTGATAGAAATGTTTCCAGAGGGTCTGTGGCGAGAGTTTTGCAATAGCGTCTTTCATGGGAGTTTTCAAACAGAGGGACCAGCCAACATTGACCGAAATATGGTATCCCCCAATATCTTGCCGGGCAATGACAATCCCAATCGTCGTCCCCCACTTTTCCACTTTTTCGGTTTCCCGGACTATACTGGCGCCCACCCCGTCGGCAACAGGATAGAGATAGGTCCCCGTACAATGACATACCTTTCCCAATATCAGGCCTTGGTGACTCAAATCGACGATGCTCTTCAAGTGCCCAGCATCGAACAGATTCTGCTCCCCCGCGAAGAGGAGTCGTCGGATATCAAAGATAACTTCGGTTTTGTCATACTCAGTGACGGCAGCACCGGACCTTTTTATATTTGTCTCGGCAAAACCCGTGACTGGATTCAGCAAAGCGACCACCACCCCCTAGGCGAATCCCCAATTGCTATTGCACGCTTGCTTGACGGTGTCGATCTTCCCCGCAGCGCCCTGGCGCTGGGCGCCTTCAATGCTGTTAGCCAATACCTGATGAAACAGGCCGGTTTCGATCCGTCGACTCTCGGCAAGCGCAGCGACAGTAACGTCACGGAAAATCGTATCGGTCTGGTGGGCTTCTTCAGGCCACTGGTCGAGCGCTACCTGGCACAGGGCAAGCGCGTGACCATTATCGAACAACAACCGGAACGGGTACCCGAAGAACTGGAGGTGTCCGTCTTCACCACGCCGGAAGCCTTGGCAGATTGCGACACGGTTTTCTGCACCGCCTCGACCTTGATCAATAACACTATCGATTCGATTATTCAGGCCACCGGCGATGCGCAAAAGATCCACCTGATTGGCCCCAGTTCAAGCGGCCTCCCCGATCTTTTGTTTGCGTTGGGTATTCGTTCGACCGGCGGGTTGATGATAGACCGGCCCGAGCAGCTTAAACGTGCCATCGACGCGGGCGAATCCTGGGGTAGCTGCGGACACAAATACCAACTGTTCCCCAGCGATTACCCAGGCATCACAGCGTTGCTACTGGCTGCTACTTCACCGCACGTCGATGGAAGGCGGTTGTAATCAGGAAAGCTTCGCACTTATGCTAGGACCTATTGATATGGTGCATATACCCAGCGCGGGCTCAAAGCGCTTGTCGGGAATAACGCATACGCCGTAACCGGCGGTTTTATGATCCGTCAAACTTAGCTAACAGGTAACTGTTTCCATGACTACCAAGCAATCAGTTGGCTATCACAGCATCGTAGCGCTCTTCTCTCCTTTGGAGGCAGAGCAACCGGCGGCCAGGCGTGCCGCCAACGTCGCCGCTAAACTTCAAAGTCAGGTCACGCTGGCGCATATCGCACCGGCAAGTGAATCCGAATACGAGTCTGCAGCGGCTGACGATAAGGTATTGGATCAATTGCTTGAGCAGCACCCTGAGATCGTACTGGCGAAAAGCGCGAAAGGTAGCTTACTGGAAATTATCCGCCTGGCGGCGGAAGTCAGCGGTGATCTGATTGTCCTGGATCGCCTCGGTCTCTCTCAACTGCAGCCGTTACTCCAGGAAAGCAGCGATGGCAAATGTGACCATGGGGAGTGCGACGCCCTGGTAGTGCGGGCCCGCGGGGGTGATGAGGATCCGAAAATGGCCGATTATCGGCATATTGTTGTCGCAGCCGACCTCAATGATCAAGGACTCATGACTATCTACAAGGCCGTCCGTATGGCCAAACGCTATAGCGCCAGACTGACCCTGCTGAATGTACTGGACCAGTTTGATGCCGACCAGGAGCAGGCGGTTGCCGCCAAGGCGCTTAGGTCGCGTGGACTGGACGCCTTTACAGCCGTCATAGAAGGGCTGGAGGTGGAGAAAGAGGTACTGGTGACCGCGGAGACCGTGCACCAGGCGGTATCCGCCTATGCCAAGCATCAGCAAGCGGATTTGCTGGTTATCGGATCCCACAAGTACCAGGGACTCTGTGTCTTGCTGGGCAATACGGCCAGACAGGTGATTAAAGAGACCGACTGCGATGTACTGGTGGTCCACGAATAGGAACCACGTGCTGTCAGGCAATTTTACACTACTCAGTTTTCTTTCCCACATAAAATATCTAACTGTTTGATATTGGCTATTATTTATATCCGTGGAACGGAATTTGCGTAAACCACAGATGTATTGACGACAGACGAAACAGCCATGTCTTGCAGACTCTCTGTATTACTCCTATTGCTCTTATCGACCCCGTTCTATTGTGCGGCTGAAAAGTCGCCATTGGCGGGAGATCTGCTGCAATGGGCCGTTCGCTATGAGCATGGCCGAGGGGTTAAGCAAGACTATCAAAAGGCCTTCCAGCTCTACTGTATGGCGGCCGATCAAGGTGAGAGCGAGGCCTATTACGCTTTGGGATGGATGGTTTTCAACCATCGCGGTGTCGATCAGGACCGAGCGGTGGCAGCCGGTTGGTTTAAAAAAGCCGCGGCAGCGGGCGATCCGGCTGCCCGCAGGATGCAAACGGTGTTGGCAGGCATTGAGCCGCGTCCGGACCCCAACTGCGGGACGCTGAGGCGGGACAATCCAAATCGCCAGCAGATAGAGCGTTGGGTCGAGCGCTGGGCACCGGCTTACGGACTGGATGCCGATCTGGTACTGGCGGTGATCCTGGCTGAGTCCAATTTCAATCCACGCGCTCATTCACAACAGGACGCACGGGGGTTGATGCAATTGATTCCCGCCACCGCAAAGCGTTTTGGGGTGCGGGATATTTGGGATCCTTCGCAAAACATGCACGGCGGCATGGCTTATCTACAATGGCTGGTAAAGCGCTTTGAAGGTGATGTGCCACTGGTGTTGGCCGCCTACAATGCCGGTGAGCGGGCAGTGGAGAGCTATCACGGTGTGCCTCCCTATCGGGAAACCCGCCATTACGTCAAACGCATCACCCAAAATTACCTCAAGCCGGTTCACCCCGTATTGGGTGATCCGTTGATCAGCTTGATCAGCTATTGAAACACCCGCTCAGAGGTAGTCGAGAGGTAGCGCGGTAGTCGATTTTTTTTGATTCAACACAAAACTGGTATTGACTGACCGAACCCCTTTCAACTTCAGCAGGTGCCCACTCAGTAACAATTCATAATCATCCATGCTGTGACTGACGATTTTCAGCAGATAGTCATAACTGCCGCTCATTGAACAGCACTCCAGAACCTGCGGGCTTTGCTGCACAAATTGATCGAACGCTTGCAGGGTTTCAGGGTTGTGATTTTCCAATGAGATCAGGGCATAGGCGAAGACGTGCAGATTTACCGTTGCCGGTGCCACCAAGGTGACGCGGGATGTAATGACGCCCTCCTCTTCCAGCCGCTTTACCCGCCGCCAACAGGGTGAGGGGGAAAGGCCAACCTTTTCAGCCAGTTCATGATTGGTCAAACAGGCGTCCTGCTGTAGCAGTGCAAGTATTTTTTTATCGAGTTTATCGAGCTCCATAGCCGTTTCTAACCTATTTCACGCCCACCGTGCAAGCGTTCATCGTTTCAATTGAAACCACCGTGTAACAGCCGTGGGCAGAGCCGCTCAGGTTGGACCATACTGAATAGTGCGGTGAAACGACCGGTCACGATTTGCAACGACCACAGTGAGGTCCCGTTATGAAACAGACATCCATGCTACAGGAAAAACATTGCCGAGCCTGTGACGCCCAGACAGCCGCCATCTCGGAGGCGGAAAGCCGAGAGTGGATGGCGCAACTCTCCCCCGAATGGGCGTTGTCAGGTGAGCACCCGTTCCTGGTTCGGGAGTTCCGATTCAAGAATTTTTACCAGACCATCGCCTTCGTCAATGCCCTCGCCTGGATAGCCCACGGCGAAGATCATCATCCCGATCTGGAAGTGGGGTATAACCGTTGCAAGGTGCAATACCACACCCATGCGATCAACGGACTGACAGAAAATGATTTTATTTGTGCGGCAAAAATTGATGCCTTGTTGCCGATGTTAGCTCGAGAAGGATAGGAGATAGTTAGCGTTACTCATTGAATATAAAATAATTTATTTACTCTTTTCTAGGTTGATTCGGTGCAGGATTCAGGCAGAGTGGCAAGGTCTGTTAGTAATTGCTAATATTTCTCAGACATTCTCTGTAAGCGGTAGTACCTCAATGCCCCACTCAGCCGTATCCGAAAAACTGTCCACCACGCCTTTTGATCTGGACGACGATGCCCTTTATCTCTCCTGGCGGGAGAAAAAGCTGGCGGACTACCCCACCAGCCTGGATGCGCTGCTGGTACCGGTCAAGGATCCACGCCACTTATCCGATGTCGAATTTAATGCCATCAGACAACGGGTCTGCAAAGCCAATATGGCGATCTATATCAGCGAGACTGGCAGTGACCCCGATCCTGAAATACCGCTCTCCCTGGGTCGGCGTTTTGGTGCCCGGCACCTTAACCGCAACTGGCTGTCCGATGATACCGGTTTGACATCGCTGAAGGTCGCTGCAGACGGGGTCAGGCAGCAGTATATCCCCTACTCCAACCGGCCAATCAAATGGCATACGGATGGCTATTACAATCGACCGGATGAGCAGATCCACTCACTGATCCTGCACTGTGTCCAGAGTGCCGGCAGTGGCGGGGAAAATGCCCTTCTGGATCATGAGATAGCCTATATCCTGTTGCGGGACAGAGATCCGAGGTTTATTACGGCGCTGATGGGGGCGGATGTCATGACGATACCACCGCGTATGAATAGTGGAGCAGTGGCCCGCCGGGAAGAGGTGGGGCCGGTCTTTTCGATCATGCCCTGTGGCAACCTGCACATGCGCTATACCATTCGTACCCGGCATGTTATCTGGTCTGAAGATCCACTTACCCGGCAAGCACTGGACGCCTTAAGCGAGATACTGAACAGCGACTCGCCCTACATATTCCGTGGCAAGCTGGAGCCGGGAATGGGACTGATCAGCAACAATATCCTGCACGACCGTACGGCTTTCCAGGATGACGAACAGGGCGTGCGTCATCTCTACCGGGCCCGCTATTACGACCGGTTACAGGATACCGGCATCGATCAGTACCGCTGACTGTCGGCATCTGTTGCATCGCGGCTGAATACAGCCGTGTCAGGATGGAACGCATACCAGGCGAACCAATAGGCGCGTATCACCGGCACCTCCTTTCCCTGCTGATCATAAAAGCGAGCGCTCTGGCTCGCTCGTTGGTAGCGAATGGTAAAGCTCCGGCCGGCAAACTGGTCTTTAATCTCTTCCCCCGCGCGGCGGCTCAGTTCGGCGACCGGATAAGCCTTATGCTGCCCCGCTACCGTTAATCCGTAGATCTGCTCCTTGGGGTGGTAACGGGAATCGCGCTGTTTAACCGGAAAATAGATCCCGGTGCTGCTTTCGTAGCCGGTGTAGGGATCTCGGTCATAATCACGAAGAAAGCCGGTTTCACGTGAAAGCACCTGCGTGTCCGGGTACTGCTGGCGCCATTGTGCCCAGTTGGTCACCACCAACGGTAATATCTTTAGCCGGGTACCCTTCATCTTGCCGGTCACCGCACGGGCCAACAGTTGCGACCAGAGCGATTGGGTTTTTCGGTCATACAGCAGCACGTCACTGTTATAAAGCAGCCCCGACACCCCAAACTGCAACGTTTCCCCGGCGATCTGCGCAGAAAAGGCCACACCGCTTCCGCAGAGCGGGCAATAGGTGATGATGACCGGTTCATCCCCGAATCGATCGTTAACGATCTCATGCCAGTTCATGATGGCGATGGGGTAAGCCTTGGTGACGCCATGCCAATGGAGCCCGAGTATCCGCGACGCCGGTTTGAGATGGCCGGCCGCTTGAGCCGTTAGGAACCGGGGTTGGTCGATCGCCGGGATACCGTCTTTTGCCGGGCCGCCCGAGTGGATCTCATCTAACGGGATCAAGCTCTGATCGGGCGTGATGGTGAAATCGCCAATGCGTTCAGCCAGAGCTAAAGCCGGCAATCCGCCCAGCATCAACAGGGTAAGGTACAGAGACAACAAACGGGGCATTGGGCTCTCCCTTCCTCGGTTACAGAAGGTCCTCCGTGCGGGTAGACCTGCATCGAAAGAGACCCGGATAGTCCCCCGATTCTTACAAACCGCCTCACCACACCTGTGGCCGATTAGGTGCGCACCGTCAGCCAAACCCCGAGTAACATAACCAACATGCCGGCAATCTTTTGCAGATTGAGTTCTCGTACCTCGGCACCGAGAAAACCGAAATGATCCATCAACGCCCCGACCATAAATTGCGCCGCCACAATCAGGGTGAAGGCCGTCACCAACCCCAGTCTTGGCACACTGAAACCGATCGAGGCGACGATGACCAGACCGGCCACACCGGAGCAGAGGGCATACCAGGGCATAGCATGCCAGAGTGACAGGTTGCCACCCCGTACAAACAGCATCGCCAAGCCGATGAGCAGTCCGCCTCCGCCGTATGTGATGAATACACTCTCCAGGGTACCCATACCCCGATCGAGCAGGGCCATCATCTGGGCCTGCAGCCCAACAGCAATGCCGCCTATCACAGCGACGCACGAGATTAATAGCAGACTCGGTGACATGATAACTCCTCTGTCGGTAACCACTCGGGACAACGGTGATGTATCGGACGTCCTGCGTTCAAGGGCGCTTCATCAATACCTGACGCAACAAGGCAATGCCCGGCACAATGCCGGATTCACTAATACCACTATAGCCAAACAACAACCCCAAGTGCTTTGTCGGTGTCTGATAGAGCGGCGAAACCGGATAGATGCCGACCCCGGCTCTGCGGGCCGATTCAATCAAGCGGGATTCATCCTTTGCCAGGACAGGATCCTTGAACCAGACCAATAAGTGTACGCCGGCATTGGTGCCATGGAGCTCAATCTCCGCCCCAAACGCCTCAGTCAGGGCATCGATCAGGATCCGCCGTTTCGTCTCATAGCGTTTGCGCATACGCCGTAGATGGCGTTCGTAGTGCCCCTCACCGATAAACGCGGCCAGCACCTGCTGCTGCTGGGTGGCGCTGTGGCGATCACTGAGCCAGCGCAATCCGACAAAGGGAGCGACCAGACTGCTCGGCAGGATCACGTAACCCAAACGCAGTGCAGGAAACAGTACTTTTGAAAAGGTGCCGACATACAGGGTTCGGCCAGACGGATCGAGCCCCTGCAGGGCTGGAATCGGTCGTCCTGCATAACGAAACTCCCCATCGTAGTCATCTTCCACGATATAGCTGTCATGCCGTTCAGCCCACTCCAACAAGGCCAGCCGCCGTGGCAAGGAGAGTATCGATCCGGTCGGAAACTGGTGGGAAGGTGTCACATAGATCAAGCTCTGCACCTTGCCAACCCGGGGGAGACGAGCGACTCGGATCCCTTCGGCGTCCACCGGTACTGGTACAATCCGGGCGCCGGCGGCTTGAAATGCAATTCTCGCCCCCAGGTAACCGGGCTCTTCCACCATCACCGGGGTACCGGGAGAGATAAACATCCGGGCCAGAATATCCAGCGCCTGCTGTGATCCGTTGACGATACACACCTGTTCCGCTGTACAGTCGCATCCCCTGCCCGCATTGACATACGCGGCAATACTTTCACGCAGTGCGGCGTCGCCCTGGGGATGGCCATATTGGAATTCATGCCTGGCAAGCGCCTGGCCGCTAAGGCGACGCCATATCCGCTCTGACAGCGGATCCACCTCGACATCTCCATAACGAAAGTCATAGGTCGGCTCGGCGGTGCCGGATGTCCAGGGGCGTGACCGCGCCTGCCAGTGGGTCAAGGCGATATTTGCCTGTTCGGTCAGTTTGGCAACAGCACCCCCACTGGCACGACTTTTTTCGGTTAACGCAGCCGGTTTCGTATCGGTTGTAGAGAGATGCGGCGCTACCCGGGTGCCAGCCCCCACCCGGCCGCAAATGAAACCTTCCGCCTTCAACTGGTCGTACGCCAGCAACACCACATTACGCGAGACAGCCAGTTGACTGGCCAGGAAACGTGAGGCCGGTAGTTTCTCCCCCTCATTCAGTCTGCCGGTGAGAATCTGCTGTTTCAGTGCCTGGTAGATCTGTAGATAGAGTGGCCCTTCCCCATCCAGTGTCAGCAACATCCGCTCCTCCAATATTGGCCCTATTAAATTAAAATTTATTGGATCTTTTTAAAGGTCCAATTTTGAACAATCATAGCCTATATCAATCACTATGGAGAGTTTCCCCATGCCCCGGCAACAACCAGACAGAAATCGGATCAACCGCCATAAAGAGAGAGGGCATTATGATACCGAGACCATTCACGCCATATTGGATCAAGCCAAAATCTGCCACGTAGGCTTTAACATGGATGGCCAACCCTTTGTGATTCCCATGGCGTTTGCACGTCAGGGAAACAGTCTATTATTGCATGGGGCACCCAACTCAAGGCTGCTTGGGCAGCTAGCCAGCGGTTTCCCGGTCTGCGTCACCATCACGCATCTGGATGGCTTGGTACTGGCGCGTTCCACCTTTCACCACTCAATGAATTTTCGTTCCGTCGTCGCTTTTGGCACGGCAAGACCAGTGAACGACTTGGAGGAGAAGCATGCCGCATTGATTGCCCTGACAGAGCACCTGACTCCGGGAAGAACCACTTTGGCCAGGGCCGCAACAGATCAGGAAGTGATGGCCACAGCCGTTGTGCGCTTCGAGATCGAAGAGGCATCCGCCAAGGTACGGCGTGGTCCGCCACTGGATAGTCCCAAGGATAGGCAGTTGGACGTCTGGGCAGGCGTCATCCCGATACATAGCGTTGAGGGCGAGCCGATCCCCGCCCCCGATCTAAAACCGGAACTGTGTACGCAAGAACCGGTTAAACCGGCTTAATCGATGCCGCCCTGTCAACGGGCGGCATCCAATGCCTCTTTTATTGTTTGAAAACAGCAATCTCTTCCAGCGTTTTCTTTTCGATACCGGGTACTTGCCCCCCTTCTTGCGGATAGCCGACGACAAGGATCATGGTGGGGGTTTCTTTTTTAGGTCGATCGAGAATCTGATTAAGAAATCGCATGGGGCCTGGGGTATGGGTAAGACTGGCCAATCCGGCATTGTGCAGGGCGGTGATCAACAGTCCCGTTGCGATACCGACGGAATCCCTGGCGTAGTAGTGTTTGATCTTATTGCCTTGCTCATCCATCCCGTAATTTTCGCTGAAGATAACAATCAGATACGGGGCCTCTTCAACGCCTCAGCCCGCTGTTGCATCTCAGAGGGGGGAATTCGATATATTGGTCCAGGGGTATGGGATGATATCGGTTCTCTGCCATGATTAAAGCACCAATTCCGTGAGCTGTTGAAAAAACGTAATGATAGGTTGCATCTGCTGATCTGCCGCCATTTCCGATGGGCGAGACGACCCGGTACGGCTTGTCTGTTCAAGATACTCATGCGCCAGTTTGTCTGCCTGGCGCAAAACGGCTTGCGGCAATGTCTGCGGCGCACGGGTATGGTGTCCGGCCGTCAAGTCGACTAAACGGTCCGGCAGTTGCCAGGTCTGGAAGAGACGCGCACCCAGTTCAGCGTGGTTGATACCCAGCAGCTCTCGCTCCAGATCCGCCGCCGCGTCTCCAACCTGGCAACGATTAATAACCTCTGCATATTCGATAGGGATCAATTGTAGAAACAGCAATTTGCCGATATCGTGAATCAGTCCGGCAATAAACAGATCACCGGCCGATCCGGAGCGCTGTTGTTCGGCGAGTATTTTGCTGGCGCAGGCGGTAAACAGGGAGTGCCGCCAGAAACTGTTCATATCCATCAGGTCGGGACGGATTCCGAAAAAGAGACTCTTTACTTCGGTGGATATCAAAAGCGCCCAGAGATCAAACGGACCCACCCGGAGAATCGCATCCTCTACCTGGCTGATCTGCTTGGCGGTACCGTAATAAGCGGAATTACCAATCTGCAACGCTCGGGCTGTCAAACCGGGGTCCGTCTCCAGCAGTTGAATCATGCGATCGATGCCGGCCGTGTGAGACTCGAGTTCCTTGTATATCTCGATCAAAACATGCGGTAGTGAGGGAAGTTTTGCATGCTTAATCAACCAACCTGGAAGATCCGCTTCACGTTCCGTCTTTAATTTTGCGGTAGCCAGATCGCGCACATCACGCGCACCTTGATCCCACGCGGCGACCGCGTCTGGACAAAAGGAGCAGATACCCAGGCGAGTCGATTTATCCTGGCGCAACCAATGCATGCCTTGATCTATCGATGAGGTGATATAGCGATGGGTTCTGCCACAGCTGATACAGATCATAATCGCCCTCCAGCGGCGATTGATTAGCGAATTCATAGGGTAAAAACATGTATTTAACTTCATAGCATACAAGCAGCGGGAGTATAAACACAGCACTTTGAACCTATCGCTCCAGGTATAACCCCCCTCTCGAAAAACGCACTATTTGAACAATGGTACGGATGAATAGCCTATTGCCACGCAAAGTAAGACCCACCAATAAAAACCGTTATAAAGATAAAATTTTTCCTCTTATGTGGACGCGTTGGAATATTATTGCTTTTCGCTACAGATTGCCGAGTAACTTGCAAGGACATTCCATCTGCCGAGCCCTACACTTTTTACCTGGACGCTAAACATTGATTGCCGTCATCACGATGCAGTTCAATGGGCGCATTCGATGAATTCAGGATACAGCGGGTGTAATCATGCGAGCGAACAGAAAAATAGTACCGATCGCAGAGAGCCCAAGGTCGTTTGATGACCAGGGTTTCAACTGGCGACACATTGCCTATCTCCTGTTTGTCTCCAGGACGATGGATCGAATCGAAGAGCGTCAACTGGTTCCTGGCAAAGAGGTCCTCTATCAATTCTCTGCCCGGGGTCATGACCTGGCACAGATCATCCTCGGTTCCTTGCTGACGGGACAACATGATGCCGTTGCCGGCTATTATCGCTCCCGTCCGCTGATGCTCGCTTTGGGATTATCGCTGGAAGATGCCATGGCCGGACCTTTGATGCGAGCCGGCGGTTACAGTGACGGACGCGACATCGGCGTCGTGCATAACCTGCCGAATCTGAATGGCCCCTGCGGGCTGCCCATGAGCGGCGGCGTCGGCGCCCAGTACACCCCGGTTGCCGGCTGGGCTCAGTCTATTCACTACTACCGGCGCGAGCTAAACGATGACAGTTACCGCGGTTGTGTCGCGGTGGCCCACGGCGGTGAGGCGTCCACTGCCACCAATGGCTTCTGGTCATCGCTGAATATCGCCACCACTTTGAAACTCCCGATGCTGTTTTATGTGGAAGATAATGGCTACGGCATCTCTGTCACCTCAGACAAACAGACACCGGGGCGCAATATCGCCGCCAACCTGGCCGCTTTCAACAACCTCAAGGTACTGGATGGGGACGGCAGTGATCCATCTGAATCCAGTCACCTTGTCAAGCAGGCGATTGAACACCTGAGAGACGACCGCGGTCCGGTGCTGCTGCGTCTGCGAGTGCCCCGCCTGTCTGGACACTCCGCACAGGATACCCAAGCCTATAAAAGTCGTGAACAGATCAGCATTGAACAGGCGCGTGACCCTTTACCTAAATTGAAGGCGTACCTGGTTGATCAACTGCTCAACGAAGCGGAGTGGCTGGAGATAGAAACCCAGGCGGAAGCGGATGTGGCCGATGCATTGGAGAAGGCCCACGCCCGTCCCCTACCCGAAGCCCACGACATTCTGCGCCACGTCTTCTGTGAGACCCGGGGCGATGGAACACCGGACCTACAGATCCAAGGAGGCTTGGCACCGGGTGGTTTTCACTTTCCCCCAGATACGACCACCCCTGCCCCGGAACCCACTCGGGTCAATATGGTCAGTGCGATCCGACGTACTCTGGATCATGAGCTGGAGATCAATAACCGACTGCTGGTATTTGGCGAAGACGTGGCGGCCAAAGGTGGGGTGCATGCCGTGACCATGGGTTTGGCGGATAAGTATGGTGAAGAACGGGTTTTTGATACCAGTCTCTCTGAAGAGGGCATTATCGGCCGTTCAATCGGTATGGCCCAGGCCGGGCTGATGCCGGTGCCGGAAATTCAATTTCGAAAATATGCGGATCCGGCGGAAGAGCAACTCAACGACACCGGGACCATGCGCTGGCGCACCAAGAACCGTTTTGCCGCACCGATGGTGGTTCGTATCGCCGGGGGCTTTTTCAAATGCGGCGACCCCTGGCACAGCCAGTGTCAGGAGGTGAAATGGGCACACGCTATCGGCTGGCAAGTGGCGATGCCATCCAATGCCGAAGACGCCGTCGGATTATTGCGGAGCGCCCTGCGCAGCAACAACCCCACCATCTTTTTTGAGCATCGTGCCATGCTGGATGATGCCTGGGCACGTCGACCCTACCCCGGAGACGGTTACGTGGTGCCGTTTGGCCAGGCGCGCGTCATCAAGCCCGGTGAAGCCCTGACACTGATTACCTGGGGTGCCATGGTGCCCCGCTGTGAATCGGCCGCCCAGGATTTCGGCGACCAGGTGGAGGTGATCGATCTGCGCACCATCGTGCCGTGGGACAGAGAGCGCGTCACGCAATCGGTAACAAAAACCGGCCGCTGTCTGCTGGTGCATGAAGATAACATCACCGCCGGTTTCGGTGCCGAAATTGCCGCCTTCTTGAGTGACAGCCTGTTCTTTGAATTGGATGCACCGATCAAGCGGCTGGCCATGCCGGATATCCCAAGCCCCCACAGTCCGCTGCTATTAAATAGCGTGCTGCCGGATGAGCAGAAGATCTCAACAGCCATCGATGAATTGCTGGGGGTATAGGTCATGACGCAACTGGTTGATATTCGGGTACCGCAAGATGATCAGCAAGGTACCCACCATGTCCTGGCCAACTGGCTGAAGACGCCTGGTGAGCCGGTCACTGCCAACATGCCGCTGGTGGACCTGGAGACCGACAAGGTGATGGTTGAAGTCGCCGCCCCGGCCAGTGGCATCCTGAAAGAGGTGCTGAAAAAACCGGGTGAAGACGTCGAACCCGGCACACTGCTGGGTCGAATAGAGATCGGCTTAGCGGAGCTTCCCAGCGCGCCGGTAATCACCTACTCAAACATTCATGTTGAACCTACCCCAACCAATGATCGAAGGGAAGGTGCCGATAAGATGCTACTCAGTCCGGCTGTGCGGCGGTTGGTCAAAACACACCATTTGGACCTGTCGGCGATTCACGGCAGCGGCCGACGCGGCCGTGTGACCAAGCAGGATATTCATGCCTATCTAAAACAGCGGAAGGTGCCTGTAGCGGAAGACCTCCCCGTTTTGAGTTCGACCGAGACGGCACCTCAAACACCCACTACCGGCCCCCCATCCACCCGAATTCCGCATGATGCAATGCGACGACGGATCGCTGCGCACATGACGGAGAGCCTGTTACACACCGCGCCTCATGTCACGACCGTCTTTGAAGCCGACCTGAGTGCCATTGTGCGGCACCGTAACCAATATAAGGCAAGCTTTGAACAGCAAGGGACAAAGCTTACCTTCAGTGCCTATTTTGTCACGGCCGCGGTCAAGGCACTGGAATGGGTGCCGCGCGTCAACAGCCGTTTTCATGCGGACAGCCTGGAACTGTTTGCCGACATGAATATCGGCATCGGCACAGCATTGGACGACCGGGGGCTGATTGTACCGGTATTGCAGCGGGCTCAGACCCGAAACCTGTTGGGAATCGCTGCAGAACTGCAGCGTCTGACCGAAGCCGCCCGTAGCGGTACCCTGGAACCGGCCGATTTACAGGGTGGTACCTTCACCCTCTCCAATCACGGCGTCAGCGGAAGCCTGGTGGCAACCCCGATCATTATCAATCAGCCCCAGACGGCTATTTTGGGGATAGGCAAATTGGAGAAACGTGTCATTGTCCGGGAGATCGACGGTAACGATTCAATACTGATCCGGCCCATGGCCTATGTCACCTTGACCATCGATCATCGGGCCCTGGACGCCTATCAGGCCAACCGTTTCATGACACGTTTTGTCGAGGTGATCGAAAACTGGAACGCCGAATAACTGACGGCTCAAGCTCCCTCGTCTTATCGTTATCGTGGTTAGAGGAAAAGAACGAAAGAACGGGTCGCCAGTTGGGCGGCCCGTTCCTGAAGAGTAATGTGGGGCCGTGCCTCACAGTTTAGGCGGTCATACTGGTAACGCTTAGCGTCCCATACCAAACGGGATGGCAATCATCACATATTCATGACCGCCATAGTTGAAGGTTTTCCAAAGTTCGTCATCCCTTAACGCCACCTTGACCAGATTAATCGCCTGCTGATGTTTGGTGTCGCAGATATCGCCTTGCTCATCCACCAGATACGCCTCAAAGTGCATGGGACAGTTGTTGATATAGAGCGTGGCTAACAGTTGGCTCGGGATACCTGTCTCGTCTCCATCGAGAAAATCGACCGGTTCCCAGCAGCCATCGGGAATTTGGATGACAGCATCATCCACTTCGCGTGTCGCATCGTTCTGTGCAATGGGGAGTGGAGAAATAAATGAAGAGGTTTCATTTACGACTGAAAAACTCATACGTGCAGACATATCACAATGCTCCATAGTATTCGCCTTGGATCACGGCCCTCTTCGGAGTCCACACAGCATCAGACAGTAAAGTAGGACCGATAGCTTTTTTATCTCATTGTTTTTATTATGTAATACTTATTTAAAGCGTCATATCCGCTTTGATACTTCAATCCCTTATGTTCTGCTATCATAGCAACTCATCCCTCTATTTTCTGTCATTGAGATGACATTTGGAGCTATGGAATCCCTCGAACAATTTCTTGTTGAAAGTCCCTGGATGGAGAGCCTTTCACCTGACCAGCAGCAGTTGGTCAGGGGCACGCTGTATGAAAAGCGCTACGACGCCGGGGAGACCATCTGCCGAAAAGGGACACCCTCGGAAGAGTGGGTGGGGATTATCGAGGGGCTGGCTAAAATCTCCTGTGAATCCCACACCGGGAAGCAGATCTCTTTCATCACCGGCATCCCTTCCGGGAGTTGGTTTGGAGAGGGTTCTCTACTGAAACGGGAGGCACGGCGTTACGACATCGTAGCACTACGCGACTCCCGCATCGCCTTTATGCCGGCACAGACCTTTTTCCGCCTGTTGGAAGAGAGCATCAGCTTCAACCGCTTCCTGCTCACCCATTTCAATGAGCGTTTGGGGCAGTTTATCGGTTATATGGAGTATGACCGCTTCCTCTCCCCGGAAGCCCGGGTCGCCCGTTCGCTCGCGTCCATGTTCAACCACGATCTCTATCCCGGTATGCATTACAAACTGGAGATCTCCCAGGAAGAGTTGGGCAACCTTTCCGGCATTTCCAGACAGCGGGTCAACCAAGCCTTACATGTACTGCAGTCGGAAAAGATCGTTGATGTCAAATACGGTGCCATTACCATACTGGACATCGATGCATTGAAATCCTTCGAAGCCTAGTATCCCGCCAAACTTTCCACCCGAATCATTGGCACATCAGCAGGCTCCCTTCCCATTCAACGCTTATAACGCCGCCGCCAACTCGGCACCGTCCCGAATAGCCCGCTTGGCATCGAGTTCGCCGGCCAGCTTGGCCCCACCAATCAGATGGGCCGCCACTCCCTGTTCCCGGAGCGCGTCATAGAGTGCCGTGCTGGACTCCTGCCCGGCGCAAATAATGATGTTATCGACTTCGAGCAGTCGCGTTGTGTCGTTGATACGCAGATGCAGCCCCTGGTCATCGATCCGCTCATACTGCACACCTGCCAGCATCTCAACCTGACGGTGTTTCAGTGTGGCACGGTGAATCCAGCCCGTGGTCTTACCCAGGCCGGCCCCGGGTTTACTCGTCTTGCGTTGTAGCAGGTAAATCTTTCTTTCCGGCACAATCGGCTGGCGTGATACACCGGCCACGCCACCGCGGGCAGTCAGGCTCTTGTCTATCCCCCATTCAGTCAGGAAATTATCGATCGACTCTTTGGAACCGGCCTGGGAGTGGTCATGTGTCAGATACTCCGCCACGTCAAATCCGATACCACCGGCTCCCACGATAGCTACCTGTTGCCCAACCGGCTGCTGTTCTCGTAATACATCGATATAACTCAACACCTTGGGGTGGGTAATACCGGGGATGGAAGGGGTTCGTGGTAGCACGCCGGTTGCCACAACCACCTCATCAAAACCCGCCGAAATCAGGTCGTCTGCGATTACAGGCCTGCCAGTGTGCAACGTGACACCGGTCAAATCGATCTGGCGTTGGAAATAGCGCAACGTTTCATTGAATTCATCTTTTCCGGGAATGCGACGTGCCATATTGAACTGCCCCCCGATCTCCGGGGCGGCTTCATACAGATGCACCTCATGTCCCCGACTCGCCGCCAGTGTGGCGCACGCCAGGCCGGCCGGACCGGCACCCACAACGGCAATGCGTTTGGGGCGGTCAGTCGGTGGATAGTTCAGTTCTGTCTCATAGCAAGCCCGGGGATTGACCAAACAGGTTGCCCGCTGCTTGGAAAAAATATGGTCGAGGCAGGCCTGATTACAGGCAATACAGGTATTTATCTGATCGGCTTTCCCGGCGGCGGCTTTGTTGACAAACTCGGGATCGGCCAGCATTGGCCGGGCCATCGAGACCATATCCGCATCCCCCCGAGCGATAACCGCCTCGGCAACCTCCGGGGTATTGATACGATTAGTGGTAATCAATGGAACGGAAACGGCTTCTTTCAAGCGGCCGGTGACCCAAGTAAAGCCGGCCCGTGGCACCATGGTGGCAATCGTCGGGATACGCGCCTCATGCCAGCCAATGCCGGTATTTATCAGCGTGACACCTGCGGTCTCCAGCCCCTTTGCCAGGGTGACCACCTCCTCCCAGCTACTGCCTTTTTCTATCAAATCCAGCATGGAGAGACGGAAAATAATGATAAAATCCCGGCCTACGGCCGCCCGGATCTGCGTGACCACCTCCAGGGGTAAGCGCATACGATTTTCATAAGGACCACCCCAGTTATCGGTCCGCCTGTTGGTATAGGTCACCAGAAATTCATTAAGAAAGTAACCCTCTGAACCCATTACCTCCACACCGTCATAGCCGGCTTGCTGGGCGAGACGGGCGCAAGATACAAAACTGTCGATCTGTTTCTGTATCCCCCTGGCGGAGAGTGCACGTGGTTTAAAAGGCGTGATGGGCGATTTAATTGCAGAAGGCGCGACATTTATCGGCGTGTAACCGTAGCGTCCGGCATGCAGAATTTGCAGACAGATCTTTCCCCCTTCCTGGTGGACCGCATCGGTGACCAGACGGTGTCTGTCCACTTCCAATCTATTAGTCAGTTTGGAGCCAAACGGTGTCAACCAGCCCACGCGAGCCGGCGCAAAGCCACCGGTCACCATCAACCCGACGCCGCCCCTCGCCCGCTCGGCAAAATACGCCGCCAACTTGGGGAAATCGCCAGCTTTATCTTCCAATCCAGTGTGCATGGAGCCCATTAAGACGCGGTTTTTCAGACGAGTAAATCCAAGATCAAGCGGTTCGAGCAGATGCGGATAAGGCGTCTTATTCATTTGGGGCATCACCTGGCTGACGAGAAAATTTGAATACGAAGAATTGCATTACCGCTCGCTCTGTGCAATTGTCACTTATGACATTATTTTGGTCATTTATGACACGACGAACCCAGCAGTGAAAAAAATCACTCTATTCTGTTTTGATTATGCCTTCTCCTCGGTGATCAGCGGGGTGCTGGACCTGTTCAGTCTGGTCGGCGTGACCTGGAATCGAGTTCAAAATACAGACCCGACACCCGCTTTTCAGGTGGAGCTCGCCTCGCAAGATGGCGGGCCGGTACGTTGTCTGAACCGGCTGTCACTGCAACCAGACAGGGATATCGCATCGGTAACGCACAGCGATATTATCTTCATACCGCCCATTGGCGGCGATATCGGTAAGACCCTTGCACGGCATGTGCAGGCAATTGATTGGTTGCGGGCAATGCATGCCAAAGGGAGTCAAATCGTCAGCAGTTGCACCGGAAGTTTTGTGCTGGCTGAGACAGGGCTGCTGGATGGCAAACAGGCAACGACACACTGGGGCTATGTGGAGCAGTTTCGCGAACGCTACCCGAACGTACGGCTCAGGCCTGAACAGCTCATCACCAACGAAATCGACCTGCTCTGTGCCGGCGGCGGTAGCGCCTGGCTGGATTTATCGCTGTTTTTGATTGAACAGCATCTGGGTCATGACAGCGCGGTTCAGACCGCCAAGGCACTGGTAATTGAGCGGAAGCAACAGTCCCAGAGACCTTTTACGACCAATCAAGGACAGAAATACCACCATGACAAGGCGATACTCTCCGCTCAATTGTGGATGGAAAGCCACCTGACGGAGAAGATTAGCATTGATCGTTTGGGTGAACGTTTCGGCATGACTCCGCGAACTTTTAAACGCCGCTTCAAGCAGGCTACCGGCGATACCCCCCTGGTCTACCTGCAGTCGTTGAGAGTTGAGGCGGCGAAGAAGATGTTGGAGAACAGCCGATTATCGATAGAATCCGTCACACAGTGTGTCGGGTACGAAGACAGCAGTTCATTCATGAAGTTATTCAAGAGGAAGACCGGTATCTCACCGCAAAACTACCGCAACACCTTCTGCCATATCCCACGACGGTAGTAGATCAACCTGCACGCAACAGGCTATAGATCTTTTTAAGTGTTTGATCAACAAATGGAAACCTGTTTGGCTCAACAATCCGTGCCGAACCACTATCCATCCGGCTGACCAACAGATCGGTCGGCAAAATAAATGCCTTGTAGCCAAAACGATCGATGAACATGTGGTTATCGGTTACCGGACTATACCAGGACAGTTTCACTCGCTGGACTTTACCATCCGGCTCAGCGAACTCGAACCAAGTGCCTACATCGGTCTTTTGTGCCTTTTCCCTAAGCGCACGAATGCGTCCTGACGATGACTTACTTGATATCGCCTTTTTATCCTGCTGTCTCTCTTCCGTGATGGTTTTGGGAACGACTGTTTCGGCAGGCGTGTCCAGTGAACCCTTCTGAACTTTCTGGATTGTTTCGCACAAAGCCACATATTCAGAGGGGTTGGTATTGCCCAGAAAATCGAGACCGGACTCGATATTTTTCTTTAACCTCGGCCAGGCATGTCTTAACCATTCAGCCATCTGTGGATCGGAATAGCCATTGTTAATCTTGATGACGCTGTTAATGACCATCAAGACGGTTCGCCACTCTTTGTCGGTTTCGATCTGCTGGTTCCTCAACAACAATAGCGTCATATAGTTTTTCCAGACCGCAGAAAGAAACTGCCAAAACACCGGATGGAATTCCACAGCGGCGCAATGTTGTTGCATCACCTCATCAGCCCGGATACGGGAATACTCCAATTTATCCTTGCCCTTGGTCGCCTCTTTTGTCCGTTCTTCAAGTATTTTTGTTTTGTTTTCAAGCGCTTGTAGTTGCTCGACGAATTCGCTGTATTTTTTATCAAACAGTGATATATCGTCTTTGAAATTGCGCATGATAGCCAAAATCATGTCGCGCATGGCGTTATAGATGCCCGCATCAAGGTTGTTTTCATCTACCCATCGGCGACCGGCATTAACCACCAGATTCAGCAGCTTTCTGGCGATGTGTTGTGGATCGGTCAAGAAATTCTGATCAATGACGGCCACCTTTAGATAGGGAGTATGCAGGTGGCAAATGACCGTCTTGGTGAGACTGGCGAGATCCTGATCATCAAGTATGTGCTCAAACAGCATGCCGACCAACTCGATGGTATCGAGATCGGCAGTTCGAATGGTATTGGTATCCAGTTCCCGATAGATATCTTCTCGCTCTTCAGTGATACGTTTTTGCAGGTACGCAATAGCCGCCTCATCTTTCTCCACCGGGGTCAGCTTTTCGGTGACACTTGGATCATGAACGCCCAGCTCTATATGCCTTGGCATGGCGAGTTGGTTCATCGCCGTCACCAGTTCCGGCTTACTCCTGAGCTGATCCAAATTGCCATCAGGACGGTACTCTGGGTGGTCTTTAAAGCGTGGGTCGCTTCGCCGGCGTTCGGTCAACAGCGACAGTATTGACTTGAATACTTCTTCGCCAATTGCAAAATCCTCATTGGTCAATGGACCGGATTTGGGATTTGATAAAGGTTTTGAAGTAGACGCTTCTTGTTCCGCCGTCTCGGGTGGTGGTTCCTCTATCTGCTGTTCGGATTTACTTTTGTTTACTGGCGCCACATGCACCAGATGAGGGTAGATACCGGCATCGGCAAGCAGTGTGTTGATTCGCGCATATAATTTACCGATATCGCCCAAGACCGTTTGCTCAAACAACACATACAAGATCAGTAACAGTTTTTGTTCCAGTTCAAAGCGGGTCGAAACCGTTTGAAATGTGGTGGCGATATGATCGGGACAGGCCGGCACGTCCGATTCCACCAATTTTTTGCCTTGTCGAATAACTGCCAAACGTTGGCCAAGCTGGTACAGCGATTGGTGATTGTGATTTCTTGCTTTGGTTATCATCGCCTGTATGGCGATATGTATCTCCAGATCATGATCGTCCACAATACCGATCTGCTCGACATTTTCAGTCTCGATGATAGGTTTGGGATAATAAATAGGCTGCCCGTTGGTAAATTCCGTGAACCCTCTTTTCAGGATGCCGAAGTAGTCCTGCGATACCGCATCACTCAATCCCTGTATGTGGCTGATGGAATCAAAAAAGAGGGTTTGTGCATTATCCGTTTCTGCCTTACTGGCAAAGTCGATCATGACGGGTTCGACTTTGGCAAACATCTGTTCCAGCCTGTTTTTTATAAACTGGGTAGCCTCCGCTTCGTAGTCCTGAACGAGTTGGCGGAATCTAGGTAAAACCTTTGTTGACCTATTTTGCATACCAAATCACTGGACTGGGAAGAGTAAATGTCGACTAAACATCGGATAATTCAGTCGGACGTAGGCTTTGCGACGATTTCGACAAGCCGCTGTAAATGGTGGCGTGCCGTTGCGTTGTCATCCGTTACGGAAATTTTCGATTCAGGATATACTCCACGCCCTACTATGTGAAGACGCGCGCGCGCTATGTTTTTTTTTTCAAGGTAACCGGCTACCGCTTTGGCGCGCTTCAAGGATAGTACAAGATTGTAGTTCGCGTCGCCCCGGTTGTCCGCGTATCCGATAATCTTTGCCGTGTATGCTGGATGGTTTTCCAGCCAGTCGACGACCTCGTTCAATATCGGTCTATATTCATCCGCAATAACAGTGCTGTCGCTTCTAAAGAGAATCTTTTTCTCCAACACTATGCTTTTTGGCTGTTCTGTAACCGGTAAGGTTTCACTGGGTTGTGGCTTCTCTTGGACGGTTTCCCCTGGTAGGTTGGCCACTTCACTGGATGCGGTTACCGATTCACTGTTTTCGACAACTGACGGCTGGTCGCTTGCTGTGGACGGTATCTCCATGGGAGGCGTTGCGGGTATATTATCCACTTGTGGGTCTGCTTGTCGCGTGGCCAAGATTTGTTGGGCATCCCTCTTCTGATCGGCGCTAGCCGCTGATTGAGACACCGATATGTCGGATGTTTCAGGCAGGCGTACAGATTGCACAATCTCTATCGGCTGTAAAGCGGCTCCAGAGCCAGTCTCTAAGTCACGGGCACGATCATCCCACTTGGACGTGGCGGTTATTGGGGTTAATTTTGGTTCCTGCGCTGTTTTTTTTTGAGCATCAGCCACAGATTCGGCCGTTACTGGTTGGATTGGGTGTTCAAGGTTATCCGTATACTCGACTGCCTGCGCTGAGGTACGTTCGGTACGCTTGACGGATTGCTCCAAGACAGGGGGGCTACCTAGATCGGCCACCGCGGCTACGCTGTTCTCTTTGATATTTGGCGGGGCTGGAATGATTGGAGTCAAATTAGGGTCGGTGGTCGATTGTGTACTCGAATTTCCATCAGTACCTCCTAATTTATTTTGCAGCGTTTCGATTCCATCCTGGAAAAATTGAGGCCGTACAACGTAGAGCGCAATTAAGACCGCAACAACCATAACCAGTAGTAAAGCTATCTTGGGCAGAATAGCGCGTTTTGGTGTTGTAGCGGCATGCCCGCCCGACTGATACTCATTGTAATAGTGGGTCCTGGCTTCCGCCGCCTCTTTCTGGCGTTGTGCGTTGGCAAACCTGTCTCCATAGCCATGCTCTGCCTGTGGTGTTTCCACCGTTTTTCGGATCGGTATCGGCTCAGAGGGCAGGTCCACCGCATTTGAGAGGGCGAAGTAATTTTCCTGGATTACATCCTGCTTGGATTCATCAGACTGATCCGGTGTATCGTTCTCTCTTTTTACCTGCGTTTCAAGCGAACAGAGGTCTGCAATGTCTCCATTCGTCTTCTCAAACGTTGACGTTGAAACAGCTTCTGTCTGCAACGGTTGATTATCTTTATCATCGACTGCTTGCGCTATTGTGGCGTCGTCTGGAGCGGAGACAGGTGCAGCAGCCTGATTAACGTCCGTCTCGGTATCTTCTTCCGTAACGGCGAACTCTTCTTCATCCTCCAGTGGCGGTAATTCAGCCTTGAATCCCACCGGGGTTAGTTGTTCGTGTTGCAGCTCTTCAACCACGGTACGTACATCGGCCGCCCGGATACGGTGCTTCTCTTCAACACAACCATGGAGCAAAAAACGACTGCAAATTAAATTAATTCTTCTCGGTACACCCTTGCTAAACTGAAACACCACCGGATAGACACCTTCATCAATTGTAGGATCATCATTCCAGCCGACACGATCCAGCCGGTGTTTGATGTAAGCCTTGGTGTCCGTTTCGCTGAGTGATTCAAGATGACAGGCCGCCACCAGACGCTGATGCACCTGTTCCATACTCGGTTTCTGAACCAAGTCTCGCAAATTCTCTTGCCCGACAAGGAAAATCTGTAAGAGAGGCTGATTATTGAGTTGCAGGTTCGTCAGCAACCGCAGCTCCTCCAGTGCAGAGGCCGAAAGATCCTGCGCTTCATCGATGATCAGCAGTGCACGGGTGCCCTCTTCATGGTGACGTCTTAGACGGACGGATAGACCCTGTAGTACCACAGCCTTGTTCGGCGCATCGATATCCAGTCCGAAATTACATGCTACAAGTCGTAACAGGTCATCCGCTTCAAGCTGGGTGCTGACAATCGTGGCTACCACTATCTTTGAATGGGATAACCCATCCACTAAGTCATTGACCAGCGTAGTCTTACCGGTACCCGGCTTACCGGTCACCATCACGAAACCTTCTGCCCTATGAATTGCATACTGCATATATGCCTTGGCTTTGGCATAGCTCTTATGGCTGAAGCAGAACCGGTGATCCGGGCTCAGTCTAAATGGTTCAGCTTTCAGATTGTAAAAAGATTCATACATAAGACACGATCAATCCTTTGTTAGGTGCGGCAGATAGGCATAGCACCAGATAATGTGTTGGCGATGATTTCTGAATTCAGGGCAGATCCCACTCTCTAATTCGATTATCGACACAAAACGTTGGCGGCGTTTCCCGGAAACGCTTTAATTAATCGATAAACCAGGATCTATTCTCCTAGCAAATCACTTCATCATGAACTAAATGCATATGTGGGTTGCTCAATCTATTTTCGGATTATCAGTATGTTACAGAATATATGTACAAGAGTACATGAGGATGACATTTATCATGTCTGTTACACTGTAGCCCTGAATGTTGAGTGGGATACTATTCATACTATTGTCCTCGGTAGCATGTATATTGCTTCTGTTGTTTCAACTTCCTGAAACAGTTGCCGCTACTAATCTAAGGATCATACAGGATGGAGAAGTCCTGCACATAGTGGGGCAGATAATCAGCCAAGTCCTGCATATCGAACTAAGTCATGAGATAATTGAACGGCATATTTCTGGACAGCGTTTTTTCGGACAGAGAGAGTAGTAATGCGCCAGGGAAGAATAATCATGATAATGGGTAGTGACTCTCAGCTTCCCGGGATCAATAACAAGGGTGGCAGTCACTGCCATGAATTAAATTATGTATGAAAAGTTTTATCATCTGAAGTCGGACCCGTTCAGACTCAGCCCAAACACCAATCCCTGTTATAAACATGCCAGTTACAACCATGCCAAAACCTATATGCTCTATGCATTACGCCGGGGTGAAGGCGTGGTATTGGTTACGGGACGGCCTGGCACAGGTAAAACAGCCTTATTAAGAGATTTCATCAATTCGATAAAAAACGAGCCGGTGGTCACCGCAGACCTGGTCTCTACTCAACTCCAGGCTACTGACCTGATCAGAATGATCGCCTTTAATTTTGGTATCGACAAGCTGACAGAAAATGAAGCCGAGATTGTAAAGGAATTGGAAACGCTACTTTCCGGCATGCGTAATTTCGGCCGCCGCCCCCTGTTGATCATTGATGAAGCACAGAATCTCGAAATAGAATCGTTGCGAAAAATTGAGCTTCTGATGGGACTAAGATGGAAATCGGAACCGTTGCTGCAGATATTCCTGATCGGTCGCGAAGGCCTTCATGAACTAATTCTGGCAAGAAACCTCAAACTACTCTATGAACAGATCAACGCCGTTATCTGCCTAGAACCGCTGGATGAACGCAGCACAGCCGAATATATTCGCCATCGTCTCAAACAGGTTGATTGGAAAAATGATCCGCAACTGGCCAATGAGATATACCCTATCATTTACAACTACAGCCATGGGATTCCCCGCTTGATCAACCTGATCTGCAGTCAAGTTCTACTCTATGGCATGACCGAAGGACAGCACCTTGTGGGGACTGATGAGGTCAATGCCGTGTTGGAGCAGATGATCCATGATCAGATGTTACCCAGCCCCCTTCGCCCCATAATAGCTTGAATTAATCAGAAATAAAAAAGGGCGGTAATCCGCCCTTTTTTATACTTGGGTGGGGAGAATCAAAGCCGCCAGAGATCGATTCCCGCTTCAGCAAAGGCGCTTCTATCCAGCTTCGACTTGATATCCATAACTATCGCACCAGGCTGCAGAATAGAAGAAAAATCAGCAACCGAGAGCGTCTGATAGTGGTTGTGCGCCACCGCTAAAATGACCGCCTGGGCCTTGGGCAACTGCTCCCAGGGCGACAATTGGACGCCGTACTCATGAACGGCCTCTTCCGGATCGGCCATCGGATCGGTCACGGATACATCGCAGTTATAGCTCTTCAATTCGTCGATGATATCCACCACCCGCGAATTACGAAGATCAGGACAGTTCTCCTTGAATGTCAGGCCGAGAATGACCACTTTGGCTCCATTTACGGAATGGCCAGCCCTGATCATTCGCTTTACTGTCTGTTCAGCGATATATTTTCCCATACCATCGTTGGTCTTGCGACCAGCCAAGATCACTTGAGGATGGTAGCCAACCGCTTCGGCCTTGTATGTCAGATAGTACGGATCAACGCCTATACAGTGTCCGCCTACCAACCCAGGTCGGAACGGTAAAAAGTTCCATTTGGTGCCGGCAGCCTCGAGCACATCGACGGTATCGATATCCATTTTATGAAAAATCATGGCCAATTCGTTCATGAGCGCGATGTTCAGATCACGTTGTGTGTTCTCAATGACCTTGGCAGCTTCTGCTACCTTGATTGTCGAGGCGCGGCACACCCCGGCAGTAACCACACTTTCATAAAGTTCCGCTACCAGCTCACGAGTAACCGGTGTGTCCCCAGAGACCACTTTCACAATGGTTTCCAATCGGTTTTCCTTATCACCCGGATTGATCCGTTCCGGCGAGTAACCGATATAGAAGCCGCTATCGCGTTCACTGTTGTCCACGCCATCACGCCCGGACCACTGCATGCCGGACACCTCTTCGATAATGGGCACACAGACCTCTTCTGTGCAACCCGGATAAACCGTAGATTCGAATACTACCGTAGCCCCGGGTTTCAGATTGGCTGCCAGCGTTTGGCAGGCACCTATGACCGGCGTCAAATCAGGCTTTCTCGCATGATCGATAGGTGTGGGCACCGCCACAACTACAATAGATGCCTCGGCAAGATGGGAGGGATCACTGGTATATTCCAGATGAGTGGCAGCGACTAAATCCTCCGGTTCCACCTCGCCACTGGGATCAGACCCATTTCGGTAATTGGTCAGTTTTCTCTCATCGAGGTCATAACCGATCGTATTGCGTTTTTTACCAAATGCCACCGCAAGGGGTAATCCCACGTAACCAAGACCTACGACTGCTATTTTTTCCATTATCGTTCCTGATATATTTTTATGCCCGGCAGGCGGGCGAACCAATTTAAATTTTGAATCGACTCGCTATTCTGTGTATTCAAAGTGGATGCAACAGATGACTACTATTTTACCGATCAGGAGACTGCCTCAAACTCTTCCAAAAACCACTGGGTAGTCACATCGAGTCCTTGCTGAAGATCGTGTGTCGGCGCATACCCCAATAGAGTCGTTGCTTTGGAGATATCCGCCAGGGAATGGCGTACATCTCCGGCCCGGAACTCGCCATACTCGGGTTGTACCGCTGCAATATGAGGATGACGCTGGGCGAGTCGATCCCTGATCTCCGTAAACAGCTCATTGAGCGTAGTGCGGGCTCCAAATGCCACATTGTAAACCTGATTTACCGCCTGGGGATCAGCTGCAGAGGCGGCCAGTAGGTTCATCTGCACCGTGTTATCCACAAAACAAAAATCCCTGGATGTCTCACCGTCCCCATTGATTCGGCAGGTGGTGCCCCGATACAACTCTTCAATCCAACGCGGAATAACGGCGGCATATGCCCCCTTTGGATCTTGTCGTGGACCGAACACGTTAAAATAGCGTAGACCGATCGTCTCCATGCCGTAAGTCCGAGCAAAAACATCGGCATATAACTCGTTTACATATTTTGTCACGGCATAAGGCGAGAGGGGCTTTCCAATCAATGCCTCCTGCTTGGGCAGTCCTGGATGATCTCCATAGGTAGAGGAAGAAGCCGCGTAAACAAAACGCTTCACTCCGGCATCCCGGGCCGCCACCAGCATATTAAGGAACCCCGTACTGTTAGTATCGTTAGTCGTCAGGGGATCGTTGATTGAGCGAGGCACACTGCCCAGGGCCGCTTGGTGCAGCACATAATCAGCACCCGCTACCGCTTTTCTGCACTGTTCGATATTTCGGATATCCAACTCATGAAAGGTGAAGCGTTGCCACTGTGCTTCGCTCACAAGAGCTCGAACTTTTTCGAGATTATGGCGATGGCCGGTGGCGAAGTTATCCATCCCTATCACCGTTTGGTCAAGTTTTAGCAACTCTTCCAAGAGATTTGAACCGATAAAACCGGCTACACCGGTGATCAGCCACGTATGTGGATTGACCAAAAGCTCTTCCCGAACCCGCCTATACTCTGACATTTACAGACCTACCTCACCCTAATCTGTCCTGCTGGTACAATTTCCCTGAAGTGCGCTACCCACCAATCAGGATCTATTTACCCCAAGCCGCTAATTATTAGGCAGATTGTACTTTTAAACACCCATTGGAGCCAGCGAAAATAGGTTAACATGAGAGGCAAAGTATATGCTGCATCCCCGTATCCAGGTATTTAACAGCAACGCAACACAACGGTACAATCAACCACCTAGCACTGCTTGACTGATAACAAGGACAGCACCACAACCTCCCTGTCGGTGTAACTGCCCAGAGAAGAAATCATTGAATATTGGATTTATTAGTTACCTGTTTGCTTTTATCGCCTATACAGCCCTAACTGGCCTGCTGATCACTTCCTGGCGAGGCCGATCACTTGGACGTTTGCTGATTCTGGCCAGCAGCTTCTCGGCCCTCTGGGCCGGCGTGTCGGCACTGTCGGCGCTGACGTTAATTACCTTTCCCGGCATACTGCAACTGTTGGAGCTGGGACGGGATACTTTCTGGTGTCTCTTTCTGCTGAAAAGCGTCCAATCCAACAGCAGTCAGAAGATAGATGGACTGATATCAATTACCCCCATCAATCTATTTTCGACATTCCTGGCAATTGCCAGTGTCATAACCGTCCTTATACCTTTGCTTGCCACCCTCACTGCCAATAGCAGTCTGATAAGCCGGGATGCCACGCTAGGAATTTGGGTAGCATTCAATATTATCGCCTTACTGTTGCTCGAGCAGCTCTTCAGAAACTCTACGAAGGAACAACGCTGGGCAATCAAGCACCTCTGTATCGGCATCGGTTGTATCTTTGCCTACGATTTTTTTATGTTTGCAGATGCCTTGTTGTTTAAGCAACTGAACCTGGCCTTGTGGAATGCCAGAGGTATCGTCAATGGCTTGATGGTTCCACTGATTGCCATATCGGTAGCGCGTAACCCGAAATGGTCACTAGACATTTACGTCTCCAGAAATGTGGTCTTCCAGTCCATCACCCTCATGGGGGCCGGTATCTACCTGCTGGTCATGGCATCAGCCGGCTATTATATCCGGTTTTATGGCGGCAGTTGGGGATCTACGCTGCAGATCGCCTTTCTCAGCGGTACCGGAGCCCTGCTACTCATCATCCTGTTTTCCGGGACAATTCGAGCCAAGGTAAGAGTTTTCCTGAGCAAACACTTCTTTAATTACAAGTACGATTATCGGGAAGAGTGGCTGCGATTTACCCAGACGCTGGCCGACACCGATGACGAAGTGCCGGTAAGGGTTGTCCGGGCTATGTCCGCGCTGGTCAACAGTACGGGTGGATCACTCTGGATAAAACGTGACACCGGCCAATATGAATTTAACTGCAACCTGAACATGCCTGATCCGATACTACGGATCACCCCCAAGGATGATCCACTCTGTAACTTTTTAGAGAAAGATCAATGGCTCATCGACCTGGATGAGTATAAACGAAACCCCGATCTTTATAGTGGATTCATCTCCCCCAGTTGGCTGACCGTCATTCCTAATGCCTGGCTGGTGGTACCCTTGCTCTTTAAAGCCAAGATTTTCGGGTTTATCATTATCTCCCGCTCCCAATCGCAGCAATCTATAAACTGGGAAGACAGGGATCTGCTGAAAATGGCCGGCCAACAGGCTGCCAGCCACTTGGCTCAACACCTTTCTGAAAAAGCTTTAACCCAGGCCCGGCAGTTTGAGGCGTTTAATCGGCTATCCGCCTATGTCGTTCATGACCTCAAGAACATTCTTGCTCAGCAATCGCTGATCGTCTCGAATTCAGAGAAACACAAGCATAAGCCGGAGTTTGTGGATGATGTGATTGAAACGGTAAGAAATTCGGTCAAGAGAATGACCAACCTCATGGAACAGATGAAGAGTGGCATGCGAGGTCATAGCTCCCAACAGATTGATCTCAATTCACTACTTTCTGAAGTTTCGGCCGCCTATGCCACACGAAAACCTATCCCGAAGTTAAACCCCATACAGGAAAAAATGTTTGTCCATGCTGATAAGGAACAACTGGCTACCGTGTTTGGGCACATTATTCAAAATGCCCAGGATGCCACTCCCGACGATGGACATGTTATTATCGGGGCATCACTTGTCGCGAGCGAAGCATTGATTGAAATTTCAGATGATGGATGTGGCATGGACCCAGAGTTCATCAAAAAGCGTCTGTTTCATCCCTTTGATTCAACAAAAGGCTTGACAGGCATGGGGATTGGCGTCTACGAAAGCCGGGAATATATACGCAGTTTAAATGGGGAAATCAACGTGAAAAGCACACCAGGGGAAGGTTCGGTTTTCTGTATTACCCTGCCCGCTATAGAGTCAATTGAGTAAAGCTTTCAGGCAACTGCATACAAGAAGAAACTTGCAACAGTGAGGTAGCTAGTGACGGATTCGAATAAGTACCTGTTAATCGTTGAAGATGATGTGGGTTTACAAAGCCAGCTGAGATGGTGTTTTGATGATTTTGAGGTATTAATAGCGGGTGACAGGGAAGACGCCATTACCCAAATACGTCGACACCAACCTGCAGTAGTGACGCTCGACTTGGGCTTACCTCCTGACCCGGGTGGCGTCACCGAGGGGCTGGCAACCTTAGAGGAGATCCTCTCTATCGCTCCCGGGACTAAGGTAATTGTAGTAACCGGGGATAATGACAGAGCCAATGCCGTGAAGGCCATTGCCCTTGGCGCTTATGATTTTTGCCAAAAGCCAGTAGAGCCGGAGATTCTTTCGCTTATTGTTAATCGCGCCTATCACGTCAACGAGCTTGAAAGAGAGAATATTAAACTTCAACAAAGCCAAATCAAAACACCCTTGAATGGCATTATCGCCACCAGCCCCGAAATGCTTAAGGTTTGCCGGACAATCGAAAAGGTTGCACCTTCCAATATCACAACCCTGCTACTTGGTGCCAGCGGAACAGGAAAAGAACTTTTTGCGCAGGCACTGCATGAGCTAAGCCCACGTGCCGACCATAAAATGGTAGCCATCAATTGTGCCGCCATTCCGGCAAATTTATTGGAGAGCGAACTTTTCGGTTATGAAAAAGGCGCTTTTACCGGAGCATCAAAACAGACCAAGGGAAAAATTGAATACGCGAATGGCGGCACGCTATTCTTGGATGAAATAGGTGATTTACCCTTCGACCTGCAGGCGAAACTGCTTCGCTTCCTGCAGGAACGTATTCTGGAAAGAATCGGTGGGCGCGAAGAGATACCCATTGATGTGAGGATTATCTGCGCCACGCATCAAAACATTCAAAATTTGATTGAAGAAGGCAGGTTCAGGGAAGATCTTTATTATCGAATTAGCGAAGTAACCATAAAAATACCATCACTCAAAGAGCGCGAAGGCGATGCCCTGGTGTTGGCCAAAGCATTCCTCGAGCGCTTCAGCAAAGAGTACAACCAACAGATCAATGGCTTCGAAAAAAATGCCATCCTAGCTATTGAACACTATGACTGGCCTGGAAATGTAAGGGAAATAGAGAGTCGAGTTAAGCGTGCAGTAATCATGGCAGAAAGTCCGCTAATAACATTGGAAGACCTTGAACTTGCCTCTCCAAGCGAAGAGGCAATGCCACTAAATCTTAAGCAGGTGCGTGGAGAAGCCGAACGTCGGGCTATCCTGCGCGCATTAAATCACGCAGATTCAAATGTTTCGGAAACAGCAAAGATATTAGGGGTTACACGCCCCACACTCTATAGCCTGATGGAGAAATACGACATCAAGCCATAAGACGCTGTTGACAGCCGCCTAGCGCACGCCCTTTTTAAAGAAAATGATCTCCGCAGTCTGCACCAATATATAGAAGTCAAAAAGCAGACCATGATTTTTTACGTAATAGAGATCGTATTGTAATTTTTCCATGGAGTCTTTCTTGGATGCGCCGTAGGGATAGCATACCTGTGCCCAACCGGCCAGTCCCGGAGTTACTCTATGCCGCTCCTTATAAAGCGCATTAATCTTGCAAAGTTGTTCAACGAATTCAGGACGCTCCGGCCTGGGACCAACCAGGCTCATGTCGCTAACAAAAATGTTCCACAATTGGGGCAACTCATCCAGTCTGTATTTGCGGATGAAGGAACCAACCCGGGTGACCCTTGAATCATTCTGTTGAGCCCAACGCGCCACGCCATCCTGCTCGGCATCTGTTCGCATGCTGCGAAACTTGTAAAGATTGAAATTACGGCCATCACGTCCGACACGTTCCTGCCTATATAAAATAGGTCCCCTGCCCTTACTCTCCAACAGAATCGCTAAGGCAGTAAGCGCCATAAGTGGTGTGCAAATAATCAGCATTACCGCGCTGATCATTATATCAAATGTGCGCTTAGCGGCAGAACGAAGAATGTTTCGCTTAAACCCATCGGCGTAAATCAGCCAACTGGGCTGAATCAGATCAAGTCGGATTTTTTCAGTCTCCCGCTCGAAAAAGTCCAGCAAATCAGTAATCGCAATACCACTCATACGGCAATCTATCAAACCCTCCAGCGGCAGTTTTTTCCGTCTATCATCAGGTGCGATAATGATTTCATCGATATGGTTCTGGATGGCGAAATTGCGAATATCATCATCGATATTCAGCAGCTTATGCTTGCCAACCTGGACGGTCTCCTCACTTGACGTTCTTACAAACCCTACCAACTCATAACCGCGCTGATCCGTCTTCCGCCTAAGCTTATCAATGGAAGCCGCCCGCCTACCGGCCCCCACTACCAGCACGCGTCGCTGTAGCACATTACCGTCAACAAACTTGTAGAAATAGAGCCTTATAACAATGGAGTAAATAAAGGCCACCAACACGAACTTGCCAATGTAGTCCACATCTTTGGTAAACAGAGGCCAAAGTGAATCCAGTGAAGCCATTACCAGAAAAGCTGACAGGAAGGCTACCATCAAACGGACCAATGCACCTTTAATGCCTTCCCGCTGGCGGGCATCATAGAGCCCCATTGAAGTGATAGCGAGTAACAGCACCAACGCGCCAAAAGCAGCCTCCGGCCACTGGTGTGCTATTGGAGCAAAAGCGTGATTTGAATCTATGAGGGGTACCGCAAACAGATAGGCTGAAACAAAGGAAAAGTATTCAACGAAACCGAGTAGCAGAAACTGGGCATGGAAAAAATGGCCGAAGATTCGTATTTTTCCCCTTATAGAGTGAAAGCGTGAAAAAACACTCATCGTATCGTTACTAATATTTTGGGAAGCATCGGCGGGCACACTCCCGGATTCAGAGCGTCCTGGTTTTCTCTGCTCACCATCGAGTCGAATTATTGATAGATTTGGATTGCCCTGAGCACTCATACCCTCTCCCTTGCACCCTGGTTAATTATATCCCTAACAAGCTTGATTCCATTTTACCTGGGCTTTGTGTCAGTAAAACTGCAAGAATGTAAAACAATGTCAGAGTTGATTTATCCCTCTGCTTCGACCGTGCCAGCAAAATCTTTAGTGCGAAAGGTAATATTAACTCTTAGGCTAGGCTCTGCCTACCCTTACGATTTAAGTCAAAAAACCAAACGGGAATCTAAACCCCTAGCAACAGACCAAAGAAGTCTTTTTATTACTAATCTACACCGGTGATGGACGACTAAAAATCAGAGACTCTGGGTTACCACGAAGTTGATAAATTTTAGCTTTTTCAATCGGGACGAGTCACTAAAAAAAGCCATTGTCAATCAGATACTGACGGAGGGATTATTATTCCGCTTGTAACAGAAGCCTTGTCATTGCAGGCGATAGTTTGCCCCCAATACATCGAGAGAGTACGACTGGAAGATCTGCCACGTATGCCGGCAGCGGTTCAGATTCTGCTATCGGTTTTGCCCGTTTTTCTTTTTCATCAATCTGTAGCAGTGTGATCCTATTGTCCATAAGTGCCGCTATATATGGATTATTTTGTTTTTGGACATAGCGGTACCCATCCTCTGTGACTAAAAAACGAAATCCATCCGTTTCGCAATCTCCATCCGCTTTGCCTGAAGCCGTCTGCTCCAGAATCTCCGTCGGATCAGCGCCCTGACGCAATCGGTCGGCAATCTGATCCTCCTCCCGAATGAAGGTCCCCACCAGCATAGGAATGATAAATGCGAACAGAAATCCAAAGGCGACAAAGTAAAGCATTACGCGCATACATATGACCTTTCAGATACCGTGCTATACCGGCGACCACACCCGCATACACTTAATTTAGGAACAATATTCAACTCATATCTCTCTTATAATACGAATTTAATATACATAAATAACGTGCATCTGAGATCATTCCTACGAACAGATAAGTGATATCCTACAAAGATAAGCCCAATAACACCTCTAACTTATCATTTGAGTTAACCGAAAAATATGCAACATCCAGACCACCCATATATGTATATGTAATATAAGCGTTAAAATATAGATAGTATTCTATGATGTAAAATATTCTGACAAAGTAAAAATATACCCCCCTACTTCAGCACCGGTTAAGAGTGGTGCTGTAGAAGGCCTCGCTCCAACCTCTTCCACTGCGTTTCCACTCCCGGCAACCCGAAGCGTAAGGCCGATAGTTCGGGAAACTGCCGGATCAGTATCCCACTCTTCGCTAACGTGTCGGCAACCCGGTCGGCCTCGGGAGTCAGAACATATTGAAATAATGTGCTCCCCCCATCCGGCTTTAAGCCAGCACACGTCAGTAACCCTGCAAGCCTGTTTGCAGCCATGGGTAGTTCACGACGCATCCGCGACTGCCACACTTGGTCAGACAGCGCTTCGGTAGCTACCCAACGTGACGGTCCGGCAATACTCCATGGCCCCTGCTTCTCTTCCATTAGTTCAAGCAACCTATCTTCGGCCAAGACAAAACCCACACGCGCCCCGGCTAAGCCGAAAAACTTACCCAGTGAGCGAAGAATGATTAAGCCAGACATTGGAGAAATACCGGCGAGGCTCCCCTGTGGCGTGGCATCCATGAAAGCTTCATCCACTACCAGCCAGCCCCCCCTGTCGGCCAGTCTTTTATGCCACTCCAGCAACTGTGACCGCGAGAAAGTTTTGCCGTCGGGATTATTGGGATTACAGAGCACCAACACATCCAGTTTACTAAGATGGTGATCGATATCGTCTGCCGACACCTTTTCAACCTGGTGCCCCTGACAGCGCCAGCCGTGCAGATGCTCACTAAAACTCGGATGAAGAACACCGACTCTAGATGGCGCCCTCAACGACGGTAGGAGTTGGATGGCCTGCTGGGTACCGGCCACCGGCAACAATCTCCCACATCCATAGTACCCGCTTGCGGCCTGTTGGAGACCGTCGTTCTCATCAGGCAAGCGTAACCAACAATCAGCCGGCGGCATTGGGGGTGGCCATCCCTTGGGGTTGATGCCGGTTGATAGATCAACCCACTGCGACGCTGGTATTCCATATTTTGATGCAGCCGCCGCCAGATTTCCGCCATGTTCAAGCAAGGATCCACCCCCCGACTAATACGACCACGATCCAGAGAATCATGTTTTTATGCAACAAATCGATAGCACGATAAATATCGCCCGAGGACGGCGACTGCCCTACCCCAAAATACGCTTTATCCACCGAGGTACCCCAATAGGAGCAAGGTCCGCCCAACATCACGCCCAGCGCCCCGGCCCCTGCCGTCATCACCACGCCGGCATTTGGACTATCCAGCAAGCCCGACTGAGTCCGCCAACTGGTGAGGCTGGCACGAGCGTTTCCCATCATGGCGTAGCCCAATGCCGTGATACGGGCCGGCAACCAGTTGAGCAGATCATCCAGACGGGCCGCACACCAACCAAACTGGCTAAACCGCTCCGTGCGATAACCCCACATCGCATCCAGCGTGTTGACCAGACGATAAAGCACTACCCCGGGAGCGCCGGCAACAATAAACCAGAACAGGGGCGCGAAAATGGCATCGGCCCCGTTTTCCAGCACAGATTCTATGGTAGCCCTAACAATATCGGTACGCTGCATAGCGGTCGTATCCCGACTGACTATCATACCAACCCGCTGTCGGGCCAGTTCCAGATCTGCCATTTCAAGCGCGTCAATAACCGCCCTTGCATGCTCAACCAGACTCCGGGCACCCACGGCAAAGTAGAGCAGTGCCATATCAAACAGAGGACCCAACCAGATGCTGAGGGCGAGGCTACTTAATACTAGGGGGGGGACCAAGATAGTGACGCCCAGCACGCCAACCATATGTTTCTTGCTGCCCGGCTGCCTGTTAAATCGACGCTCGACATATTGCGCCATACGACCAAAACCAACCAAGGGATGCCACTTTTTCACTTCGCCCAACAGTTGATCCAGCAGCAGCGCTATTACAATCACCACCGAGGTCATATCAGAAGTGCCGCCACAACCAACACCGTTGCCTCAATCACTTCACACAGCGCCCCGGCCATGTCCCCGGTAAACCCTCCGGTACGGGAGATCACACTATGGCGAAAGAGATAGAACAATCCAAAGACACTAACCAGTAACCATAACGCCCCCCATCCTGCTATCAGCAGGCAGAACAGGAAGGAGGCCAAAAACACCCAGCCAGTCTCGGTAACGGGGACATTCGCTGCAAGAGTGGAACCCAACCCCGAAGGCCGGACATAGGGAAGAAAGCGGAAGACAGCGACCAATCCGAGCCGACCCAACATCGGCGCCAGTAAGACACTTTCCCAATGTTCGTGGCTAAGCAAGGAGTCGAGCGCGGCAAACTTTACCAGCAACAGCAAGACCACGGCCGCCACCGCGACAGGACCGCAGCGGGGATCCTTCATAATCTCCAGTGTTCGCTCCCGGCTCCCAAGCCCACCTATCCAGGCATCCGCCATATCGGCTAAACCATCGATATGCAAGGCGCCCGTCAACATCACCCAGATTACCAGCAGCAATACGGCCCGTAGAGGAGGTTCCGTTCCACCTAAAAAACTGTCTACCGTTACCAGCAGCAACCCTAGCAGCAGGCCCACAAATGGATAATAGAGTAGACTTTGCCCCTGTTCCCGCTCACTCAACATCTGATCATCGGTTGGAACCGGCAGGCGGGTCAGGAACTGTAACGCAAAGTAAAAAGATCTAATCATTGTTTACTTGTTTTAATGAAGTTTAACGGAGCGAGCCACAGTGGAATACCAATCTTGGGCAACCCTGCTCAATACGAATCCGACTGATTCCCGCATAGGGCAGCTCCAACCTAAACAGGTGACGAAGGGGGATTCCCAACACCTGACCGATCAAGATGCGATTCACGCCGCCATGGGCCACGATCAACAGATGCCGACCGGCTGAGGTGGCCTGGATATCTTGCCAGGCGGACACCACACGGGATTGAAATTGCATCATCGGCTCCCCTCCCGGCGGAGGACAATCGATAGGGTTGTTCCAGAACTTCGTGAGCGATTGGGGAGACACCTTAAACAGCACCTCAGGTGAGCAGCCTTCCCAATCGCCAAAGCCGATCTCCCGAAGTCGCTCATCACGTTCCATGGGGATATCCAGTTTTTCACTTAACTCCTCGGCGAACTCCGCACAACGTAATAGCGGAGAAGAGCGAATACAATCCCAAGTAGCGTGGTCGGTGGTCGCCTGACGCATCTGCTGCCAACCCCGATCACTCAAGCGGTCATCACGCCAACCGCGAAACAAAACTCCGCCCTCAGGCTCTCCGTGACGTATTAGATCAATCGTGGTCACGGCGTCCGTATTCGACACATTCACCCCTCTGCCACACCTGAATCGGCGAAGGTTGCCATGCCGTTATGCAGATCACAGGCCACTCGCAGCAAAGGTAAAGCAGTTGCAGCGCCACTGCCTTCTCCCAGGCGCATCCCAAGATTCAGTAAGGGCTTGGCATCCAGCGACTGCAACATAGCCTGATGGCCCGGCTCGGCAGATTGATGAGAGAATAGTAACCACTGCCGCACATCGGGCTGACAGCGCACCGCCACCAATGCCGCCGCCGTAGTGATATAGCCATCAATCAGGACGGGGATGCCCAGTTGCGCACAGCTAATATAGGCTCCGGCAAGCGCCGCAATTTCAAAGCCGCCTAAGCAGCGCAACGCTTCCAACGGCTGGTGGGTCAAATCGTCATAACGGGATATAGCCTCTCTCAGCAACGCAGCCTTGTGCGCAACGCCTTGACGATCGAGTCCCGTTCCCGGTCCGGCCAACTTTTCGGGGTCACACGGAAGCAGTACACAGCCCAGAGCCGCCGCAGGTGTGGTGTTTCCGATACCCATGTCACCGCCGATAAACAGTTCAGCCCCTTGCTCTTTGGCCCTGAGGGCGGCCGCCCGCCCGGCATTGAGGGCGATGGCTAGTTGCTCCGGGGACATGGCGTCTTCATATTGCAGATTCGCCGTACCGGCACCCGCGCGATGACTGATCACACCGGGTAGATCAGCCGGTTCAACCACCGTGCCCACATCCACCACTTCAAGTACCGCGCCCAGGGAGTTTGACAGTACGCTGATCGCCGCCCCACCCGCCGAGAAATTGGCCACCATCTGTACCGTCACCTCTTGAGGAAAGGCGGAGACACCGGATGCGGCTACGCCGTGATCAGCGGCAAAGACCGTAATTTGAACCTTATCCACCCGCGGTGCTTCACTGCCCTGCAAAGCAGCCAATTGAATCGCCAAGGTTTCCAGCATGCCCAAGGAGCCGGCCGGCTTGGTCAATTGACCCTGCCTCTGCGTCGCCTGTGATGCGACGGTTTGATCCGGTAATAGCACCGAGTGAGTAAGCCAGTCTGTGTTCAAATCTGTTCCCCTTTTAATGTCAGTGGCAAACCCGCCACGGTTAATATTACCCGGTCACATAGCTGGGCCAGCTGTTGATGTAGCCAGCCGGACTCATCCTGAAAACGTCGGGATATTTCACCCATGGGTACAATACCCATACCGACTTCATTGCCGACCAGAATTAGATTGCCCGGCAGTTCAGGCAGGAGGCGGATCAATGCCGCCGTCTGTGCCCGGAAATGTCGTCCCTCTTCCATCAGTAAGATATTGGAGAGCCAGAGTGTCAGGCAATCTACAATCAGAAACCGTCCCGCCCCGCAGTGCTGACTGAGCGCCCCTGAAAGATTCACCGGTTCTTCAATGGTCAGCCAGGTTTCGGGTCTTCTGTCACGGTGTACTCGGATACGCTGATCCATCTCTATGTCGCTCTCCGCCAAAGCCGCGGTGGCGATATAGATCACTTCCTCACCCGACTCTTTTGCCAGCCGTTCCGCCAGAGAACTTTTACCGGACCGGGCTCCCCCGAGAATCAACTGTTTCACGTCGTGAACACCTATCGAATCAAAAGGCGCTCATTATGGAGGCCAAATAATCAGAGGTAAACTTTCTCGCTAAAACCTGTAAACTTAGCCGTTCAACATCTCTTCAGGTGCCCCGCCTTCGCGGCAGGGAGAATCGGGAAAGCGGTGTAATTCCGCTACGTGCCCAACGCTGTGATGGGGATTTCATGAGTGGATGACGTCCATAGAGGCCGTTGTCAGCCACTGGACTCAGGTCCGGGAAGGTGCCCATGAAAGATGATCCAGAGTCAGAAGACCGGCCTGAAGAAACTCAGCGATGGATACCTGGTCACGTATCCTCGATTTTCCAAGCAAGGGGAATATTATGGAAAATCAATCTGTTACACATCAACCAGAACTCGCGTTCGATGATAGCGAACGTAACGCACTGTATAAAGCGATCTACTCTCGCCGGGATGTCCGGGGACAATTCAAGCCTGATCCCATCCCGGATGACGTGCTGGCGCGCCTGTTACAGGCAGCCCATCATGCGCCGTCCGTCGGTTTCATGCAGCCGTGGAATTTCCTCCTGATACGCTCCCCGGAAATTAAACAGCAAGTTCACCAGTTGTTCCTGTCTGCGAACCGGGAAGCCGAGACGATGTTCGAGACGCCAGAGAAGCGACAGCTCTACAGTACCCTCAAACTGGAAGGCATTCTGGAGTCCCCGATTAATTTGGTTATTACTTGCGACCGGGAACGTGCGGGGCCCGTCGTCATCGGGCGGACCCACGATATGGCGATGGACATCTATAGCAGTGTCTGTGCCGTACAAAATCTCTGGCTTGCCGCACGCAGTGAGGGCGTGGGCGTGGGTTGGGTCAGCATCTTTGATCGGATGAAACTGAAAAAATTGCTCAATCTTCCGGCGCAGGTTACCCCGGTCGCCTACCTCTGCATCGGCTACGTAGCGCATTTTTTCGCCGAACCTGAATTGAAGAGTGCCGGCTGGCGCGATCGACTGCCCCTTAAAGACCTGGTCTACTTTGACCATTGGGAGAACAGCCACCCTGAAGAAGGGTGCACACTGTTATCTGTGCTGGAATCGACACCCTATTAATCTTAATCTCGGGGAGGGGCCTCTCCCTCTCCGTCAGTCAACTCCATCCCATCTCACTCATTATCAACCCTTGATATAGAGCAGGTTTTTACCCCCTATAGGGACTGTTAATGGACCCGGATTCGGATATACTCTTGATTGCTTTTATTAATCCGGCTATTTGAGTAATTTATCTTGCAACACCAAATGCAGTGCGATTCTGTTGTTCCATTTGCCTTACTGTCAGGACCGTCAAACTAGGGATTAATGCCACTCATTGTCATTAACCCGGACGGTTGTTTTTTTATGTTGAATAAAAAAAACGAGGGGAGAGATGAGTTTAAGTCACTTACTACCGCCACTATTGGGGATACTGGGCCTGTTTGCGGCCTTTAAAATTTATAAGCTGGTCATGCTTTACGAGACCGGTAATGAAAAAGTCACCAAAATTGCCGAAGCGATACATGAAGGCGCCATGGTCTTCATGAGACGTGAATACAAGATGCTGGGGACATTCTCAGCCGTCCTGGTCATCCTTCTGCTGTTTATGTTGGGCGTAAAAACCGCCTTTGCATTTGTCGTGGGTGCCAGTGCTTCTGCGCTTGCCGGCTATATTGGTATGTTTTCCGCCACTCAGGCCAATGTGAGAACCACTACGGCGGCACATGAAAAAGGTGCTTCTGAAGCCCTGTCCATCGCCTTCTTCGGTGGGTCTATTATGGGACTGTCGGTCGCCTCATTGGGTCTGATCGGCCTCGGCACCCTGTATCTCTTCTTTGGTGGCGATCCTGAGACGGCTCACGCCATACACGGTTTCGGCATGGGCGCCTCTACCGTTGCCCTCTTCTCGCGTGTCGGTGGTGGCATCTTCACCAAATCGGCCGATGTGGGCGCTGACTTGGTCGGCAAGATCGAAGCCGGGATTCCGGAGGATGACCCTCGTAACCCGGGAGTTATCGCCGATAACGTCGGGGACAACGTAGGGGACGTCGCAGGCATGGGGTCGGATATCTTCGAGTCTTACTGCGGAGCCATGATCGCGACGATCGCCATCGCCTCGACCATGACAGCGGATGTTCTCGACCCCATAGGCAAGCAGGCTGATTTGATGTTCCTGCCCCTCGCCTTGGCTTCCTTGGGATTAATCTGCTCCATTATGGGTATTTTGCTGGTGCGCAGGTACTCAGCCAAAAGTCCGGAAGTGGCGCTACGAACCGGCACCATAGGTGCAACAATTCTGTTCATTATCACTTCTCTGATTTTGATCAAGATAATCGGCGTCACAGCTGCTGTATGGGGAGCCGTGCTCTCGGGCGCTGTCGGTGGAATCATTATCGGACTGGTGACGGAGTATTATACCGCTGGCAAACCTATCATACAGATAGCCAAATCGGGTGAAACCGGACCAGCAACGGTTATGATTGCGGGTCTGGCAATCGGCATGCAGTCAGTCGTCATTCCGATTCTGACTATTTGTGCCATCATCTTCGCTTCCAGCTCGCTGGTAGGCCTGTATGGCGTAGGCATCGCCGCCGTTGGCATGCTGGCAACAGTTGGCATTACCATGGCAATCGATGCCTACGGACCGGTTGCGGATAATGCCGGAGGTATTGCCGAGATGGGGGGACTGGGTGAGGAGACACGTGCCATCACCGACTCCCTTGACGAACTGGGCAATACCACAGCTGCAATCGGCAAAGGATTTGCCATCGGTGCCGCAGCACTGGCCGCGTTGGCTATTATTACCGCATATGTGGAAACGGTCTCGGCAAACATCCCCGATTTTGCGCTCAGCCTGAATAATCCCCATGTGCTAATAGGCCTGTTCATAGGTGGCATTCTCCCCTTCCTGATCGCAGCAATCACCATGACTGCAGTAGGTGATGCCGCTTTTGACATGATCAAGGAGATTCGTCGTCAATTCCGTGAAATCCCCGGTCTGATGGAAGGTACGGCCGATCCCGATAGTGCCCGTTGCGTGGATATTGCCACAACCGCCGCCCTCAAAAAGATGATCCTACCCGGCGTGATCGCTGTTGCCGCACCGATGGTTATCGGATTTGTATTGGGGGCTGAGTCACTAGGCGGTATGCTCGGTGGGGCGTTGCTGGCTTGTGTTCTCTTGGCGCTAATGATGGCCAATGCCGGGGGGGCCTGGGACAATGCCAAGAAACATATTGAAAAAGGTAATTTCGGCGGCAAAGGCTCTGATGTACATAAAGCAGCGGTCGTCGGCGATACCGTAGGAGATCCGTTCAAGGACACCTCAGGTCCGTCAATGAATATTCTGATCAACGTTATGGCTATTGTGAGCCTGGTTATTGCGCCTTTGCTTAGCTAATCCTGGCTCGCGGATCAGGGTTCAATAACCTCTTTTCCCTGATCTGAGCCTCAAAGTGCCGGCGGCCCTTGTCTTCATTTGGTCGCCGGCACGCCTCCTTCCGCAGCAGACTAAGATAACTGCAATTTTCCGTATTCCGTCATTTTTTGGGTACAACCCCACAAGAACTGCTATATTAATAGTGTTATCAAGGGTATAAGCATGATCAGACCAAGCCTTTCAGGGCTGGTTTATTTGACATGACCGTCTGCGCAGGAATGACAATATGGAAATATTCGTTCGAAGGCTACCGAACTCAACAACTCGGCTTGACCTGATGCAGTTTATTTCTGCCGCACTCAAACCCAAATGGTATCTATTGCAGTTCTCTCCTATCGGTACGCTAGGCCATTGCGATATCTGTCGGATCGACGATCCAAAAACCAAACAGGTTGAATACCACGGAATCGTCCAAGTTGAACCGCCCTCAGCCGCGCTAAGTCTCATAAACCGGCTCAACGGAGAACTGTTCAAGACGAAAAAAGTGGAGGTACGAAAGTTCTTCCGCCGTTCTTCAAAAAGGGACAGACGACGAATTCAGGATAGTCAGCCCCCCAATGAGATTATTGAAAAACGCAAACAAGACCGCAGAAGATCCGGCATAACGATTGACTTTCTCCATGCAGGAATAACTTCGGATAAAGTGACACCTACGCGCGGCCTCAAGGTTCTGACGCATTAGATGCGGCAATAGCTCGCTGCGGTGGCAAGCAGGTCCTTGTGCTGCTTGGCAATGGTCATTGTCCGGGCTTTATCTTGGGGGAATACTTGAGAGTAAGTTTTGCTTCTATCGTAGCCATGGATAGCAAAAATCATGGATATCCTCTCCCCAAACCAGGCAACCCCTATGCCTACGTCTATTGAGTTGAAATTACCTATTCAGCATCACCGCGACAAACAAGAGAGACGAACAGCATTACTTATCGATGACAAACGACAGAACCAGGATTCACTTCGAGCGATCTTGGAAGGTGAAGGTTACCAGGTAGTCGAAGCGAACAGTCACCAGGAAGCTGCACAGCAATTTTCTCTCGCCAAACCGGATATCGTCTTCATCGACGTAAAAATGTCCGAATCGGATAATCATTCCACCGCCTGCCGATTGCTTGACAACAGTCTACCTCAATTCATACCCGTATTTTTCTTGTCCACACAGGCAGACGAAAATGCCTATTCAAGATGTATTGAATTAGGTGGACACGACTACCTGACCAAACCCGTTTCTCCGACTCTTCTGAAAGCCAAGTTACGGTCGGTGGAGCGCGTAAGACAAATCCACTCTGATGCGATGCGACTTTATGGTCAAATGCGCATGGACCAGGAGATGGCAGAAACAGTTTTTGATGGGGCCGTGATAGCTGGCAACGTCAAACTCGACTGTTTGCAAACAATAATCAAACCGGCCGAGCAGTTTAATGGTGATGTGTTATTAAGCGCCTATGCGCCGTCCAATGATCTGCACATATTGCTGGGGGACTTTACCGGACATGGCCTGGCTGCCGCGCTCGGCGCTCTTCCTGCAGCAGAAGTGTTTCGCGCAATGACCGCGAAGGGTTTTTCACCTCACCAGATCATCGCCGGAATAAATCAAAAACTACACACGCTGCTACCAACCGGAATGTTTTTTGCGGTCCAGTTTATCGCTATTAATCACAATCTGGATTTCGTTAAGGTAATCAACTGCGGCATGCCGGATGTTCTACTGATTGATGGTACCTCGTGCTCAATCAAACAACGTTTCAATTCACAATCATTTCCGCTCGGTATTAAACCTGATGTTGAATATCAGGAACTATTTGTTAGAGAGAAAATCACTCCAGGCGACCGAATACTGCTGGTCAGCGATGGGGTCACGGAGGCAAGAAACGGCAATAATGAGTATTTTGGAAAAGAGCGTCTCGAGTCGGCTATCGAAAATCAGCAAGAGGGTGATTCGATTCTTGATCGCGTCTTAAATGGATTGACTGCATTTTGTCAGGATGCGCCACAGGATGACGATATCAGCCTCGCCGAAGTTCCTTGCATACCAGATATCCTGCCCGCCTGGCAGGAAAAGGATAAAGCAGCGCCCCCCCACCCTACGCACGCTGAATTACCAAACGTTGAATCGATCAGTGATGAACCCTGGGAGTTTACCCTCACTCTTCCAGGGAGCCGCTTGAGTAGTGCTGACCCTATACCTCTCCTACTCAACCATATACAGGAGATGGAGGGCCTACGTAAACATAGGCGACTGCTGTTCACGCTGCTCAGTGAACTCTATGTCAATGCACTGGACCACGGCTTACTGAAACTGGATTCATCCATAAAGCATGCATCGGACGGTTTTTCCGCATACTTTTCACAACGGGAACAACGTCTGCAGAATCTTCATACCGGTTACATCAAGATTTGCATAAGTACTTACAGCACCGCCCAAGGCGGAAAAATGAAAATAAGAGTAGAAGATAGTGGTGCAGGTTTCGACCTTTCTATTATCGACGCTTATCGCCAGCCTCAATTAAAAGAGCCCAGCGGGCGAGGCGTCCAATTGATTTACTCTCTCTGCGAGTCAGTCCAGTACGAAGAACCCGGAAATTGCGTAGAGGTTGTCTTTTCCTGGGACCATTAGTCCAGGGGATCGCGATTACAACCCACTGTTTCCTTTTTGTTCTCGTTTGGCTATTATAGAACGATAATAGAACAGAGGGTGCCGCATGATTGATCACTTAACGCGCAGACAGCAGGAAATATACGATTATTTGCAAGCCAATCTGGACAAATTCTCCCATCCCCCCACGCTGGATGAACTCTGTACCGCGCTCGGCCTCAGCTCCAAAGGCTCACTGCATAAACAGATCCAGGCCCTGATCGACGCCGGATTGATTGAACCGATGAATAACCGTAGAAGGGGTATTCGTCTCACAGGACAGGGACAAGATGAAACAGAGGGGTTGCCGTTTCTGGGATATATCGCTGCCGGCCGACCGATTGAGGCCGTGGAGCAGCATGAAACCGTCCAAGTACCCGATTTTTTACATACTCAGCGACCTTGCTATGTCCTGCAGGTAAAGGGGGACTCCATGATTGAAGAGGGCATTCTCGATGGCGACCAAATCATCATTGAGCAGCGTGATCATGCGCGGAATGGCGAAATAGTCGTTGCCTTGGTGGATGGAAGCGATGCCACCCTGAAACGTATAGAACAAAAACCGGATTGTGTGATCCTGCACCCTGCCAATGCCAATATGTCACCGATGACCTATGAACCTAATCAGGTGCAGATCCAGGGCATTCTTGTAGGCCAGATGAGACGGTATCATTAAACCTTGTAACAACTATCACCTGGCTACAAGCTATTCAGCTTCATAATCGAAGGTGATTTCTTCATCCACACAAATGGATGCTCTGGCGTAAAGGTCGAATCCGTTGAATTCTGCATTCCCCGGGGATCGATGATTCAGATAACGCAGCAGGTTTTTCCCGCTGCGCCCTATAGCACTCTCTTCATCATCGGCTTCATAAACCCACAATACGTAAGTGCCGTTTCGTTTGGCGACTGGTCCGTGGTAGGTACCGATGTACTCGCCTTCAGCCAATGCTTGTCGGGCGAAGACACCGGTGCCATGAATCTTGGAAGGTGCTACGTAAATCAGCTCTTTGAGCTCGCTGTTTTTGATCCGGGACTCTAACTTCATCTGCCCTCCTCGCTTCTTATTTATCAATCAGTGCTAGCGGTCTTGGCTCGATTGTTTGAAGGAATTTGAAAAGTCTATTCTACAGGTGTGCTCTGTATCGCCACATGCTGTGCGCAACCATCAGGTACTCCCCAACCGATTTGGTGGCGTTTCAGCGTGGTATCGCCGATCCGTCTGAATAGCTCACTCATGGCGCGTATCTCCCATTGTCCACCCTTCCACATCACCAACAAGCGTTCAAAGACCGGCAGCAGCTCGCCACCTTCACGTTCTGCTGTCAGGCTGAACACTTCTCCATTCGGCAGGATTCGCTGGCAAGCTGCATAAAGGAATTGGTGTAGATTGTCGTAATTGACCTCTTTCTCTTTTAACAGCTCATCCAACGTGGGTAGTGTAGTGGGTATCTGCGGACATTGTGAGCGCGTACCCTGAAGCTCCGGTAGGAAGATATGCTGGCCGCGCACATCGGACGCAAATTCAAAGCCCATGGCCTCCTCCTCCGCCAACAAATGGGAATTGACCTGCCACCCTTTTGCAGCGAAATAGCGCGGTGCATGACCAAATAGTCTATCAAAAGCGTCAGCGGCGCGGAGCAGTTCCTGATGTGTCCATGGTGCCGACTGGAAAGCCACATCCTGTTTCCACTCGACCGGGGTGTAGGCGGAGATACCGACGTCATGTCCGGCATTTGCCACCGCCAACAGTTCATCCCGGCAGCGGTTACTGGTATAGGAGACGGGCAGCCGACGTCGAATAATCCGTGGGATATGATCACTTAACGGATAAAGTGAATAGTCAGGCCCAAGACTGACAAAAAATGAAGCCTTTACTTGATGCTCATCCAGCAAGCGCAGCAAGGCCGGCACCCCTTCCTGCACACCTTTCGCTGACGTCACCTCTATTCTCAGTGCTACTCGCAACTTCTTTATACACCTCGATAAAAACTTAGTGGCACGGGATACCGACTAAGTATACACACCGTTTAATTATTTTTTGGGATACCGCTGTGCTATCCCCTTTTTTTGAAAGCGTTGCTGAAAGCGGCAGCCATGGCCCCACTCGCCGCGGCATTAGCGGGGGATTGTTGGCGACCGCCTTTTTTCTGTTTTGAAGGGGTACGCTTGTCTTTGGCAGTATTATTCCCGCCTTTGTCTTGATTTACCTTATCACTTTGATCAGACAAACGCATGCTCAGGCCGATACGTTTTCTCGCTATATCCACTTCCATGACCTTAACCTTCACCAGATCACCGGTTTTAACCACTTCGCGGGGGTCTTTGATAAATTTGTCGGACATGGCGGATATATGGACCAATCCATCCTGATGGACGCCGATATCGATAAAGGCGCCAAAATTGGTCACGTTGGTGACAACGCCTTCCAACACCATATCCGGTTTTAGATCTGACAGGGTTTCAATGCCCTCTTTGAAGCTGGCCGTTTCAAACTGCCCACGCGGATCGCGTCCCGGTTTTTCCAACTCGGAGATAATATCGGTGACAGTGGGTACACCAAATTTCTCGTCGGTGAATTGCTCCGGCTTAAGCGTACGGAGAAATGCCTTATCCCCGATGATTTCCTGGATGCGGCGCCCCGCCTTCTGCAAAATTCGTTCAACCACCGGGTAGGCTTCAGGATGTACTGACGAGGCATCCAGCGGATTATCTCCGCCACTAATCCGTAAAAAACCGGCCGCCTGTTCAAAACTCTTTTCACCCAATCTGGGTACCTTCAACAACAGGCGACGATCCTTGAAGGCACCGTGTTCATTCCGATAGACGACGATATTTTCCGCCAGCGTTTTATTTAATCCGGAGACTTGGCCAAGCAGTGCCGGCGAAGCGGTATTGATATCGACACCGACCGAGTTAACACAATCTTCCACCACATTATCCAGCTGTCGCGCCAGGCGGGTCTGGTTGACGTCGTGCTGATACTGCCCGACTCCGATCGCTTTCGGTTCAATCTTCACCAGTTCCGCCAACGGATCCTGCAGCCGGCGTGCAATGGAAACAGCGCCGCGTAGCGTCACATCCAGCTCGGGCAATTCTGCCGAGGCCAGTTCGGAAGCAGAATAGACCGAGGCGCCCGCCTCACTCACCATCACCTTTTGCAGCTTCAGTTCGGGATGGCGCTTTGTCAGATCGCTTACCAAGCGGTCGGTCTCCCGTGAGGCCGTGCCATTACCGATGGCAACCAGGCGTACCGCATGCCGTTGCGCCAGTGCCGCCAACGCGGCGATAGAAGCATCCCATTGGTTCTTCGGGGCATGTGGGTAAATGGTTGCCGTATCCAGCACTTTCCCCGTGGCATCCACCACGGCTACCTTTACCCCGGTGCGCAAACCGGGATCCAGACCGAGAATCGGCAAGTTGCCGGCGGGCGCCGCCAACAACAGATCGTGCAGATTATGGCCAAATACCTTGATTGCCTCCTCTTCCGCCGCCTCGCGCAGGCGCATTTTCAATTCCAGATCCAGATGGCTGAATATCTTGACTCGCCACGCCCAGCGCACACATTCCTGCAGCCAGTTGTCCGCAGCACGGCCTTGATTCTCTACACCCACCTGACGTGCGATGGTCATTTCACAGGGTGATGTGCCGGAGATCGCTTCATCCACCACCAATTCCAGATTCAACAGACCTTCATTACGTCCACGAAACAGTGCCAGAGCCCGGTGAGAGGGTACCTGACGAATCGGTTCGGCATAGTCAAAATAGTCTTTGAACTTGGCCGCCTCCTGTTCTTTCCCCTTGGCCACTTGTGATTTGAGAACACCCTGATCCCAGAGATAGTTACGCAGTTTGCCCAGTAGCTCGGCATTCTCGGCAAAGGTCTCCATCAATATTTGCCGCGCTCCATCAAGCACCGCCTTTTCATCTGAAAAACCGGCCTCTTCGTTCAAATACTTCGCCGCTTCAAGCTGGGGGTCCAACGTCGGGTCGGTAAGCAGGGCCTGGGCCAAAGGTTCGAGCCCGGCTTCCCGTGCAATCTGTGCTTTGGTACGTCTCTTGGGACGATAAGGCAGATAAAGATCTTCCAAACGCGTTTTGGTGTCGGCGCTATTAATGTCCCGCTCAAGTGCCTCGGTCAACTTGCCCTGCTCCCGTATGCTATCAAGAACGGTGCGTCGCCGATCTTCGAGCTCGCGAAGATAACCAAGCCTCTCTTCCAGATTTCTCAACTGCGCGTCATCCAGTCCGCCGGTCTTTTCTTTTCTGTAACGTGATATGAACGGTACGGTAGCCCCTTCATCCAACAACCCCACCGCTGCCAACACCTGGGGCATGGCTACGCTTAATTCATCCGCAATCTGGTTAATTATCTTCTGCATTCGAACGTTTATCTCGGTTACGTAAAATAGTGAACAGGCAGCGATGCCGTTTCTCGGCATCGCTGCGCTCCTCGGCATAAATCCTTCCATGGATAAAGCCGTTCTCGCGCATCCCTGCGCTCCTCGGCATAAATCCTTCCATGGATAAAAAAAGCCGGACCAAACCGGTTCGGCTTACATCAGCATTAATGGTGTCAATTTATGGGGTTTCTGACTGCTGGCGAAAACGAAGATGGAGGCCACCTTACACGCGACAACTATCGCCATACACAGACATAATGGATTTTAGCTCTATCAATACCGACTGTAGGGCCGTACGACTCAGGTGTGACAGCTCAGGCAACACCTCGCCATTTTCCAACAGCTCAATTTCGCGTCTCACTTCCTGACAACCTTTATTACAGATTGCCTCGATGCAGGCCTCAACAGTCATGTTTTGCATAGTACCGCTTTTATCCACCAAAACTTGTCATCGATTATATAGGAGAGTGAGCAGAAGCTGCCAGATCGGATCCACAGGTTTACTCATTTCCTAAGATGATGCGATTAACCACCGGCTGGCGATAGATAAATCGCTGGTTAGCGGTTTAACTTGACGTAACAAATAATAGTTCTCTTTTTGTTCTATGCGTGATAGAGTAGAACCATTAGAGAACAACGGACTGTCCTAGCGTAAGACATCTACTGGGAAAGTAGAAAATATTTACTTAAATATCAAATCGTTAGGTAATGATCATGAAATACAATAGCGGCTATATCATGCAAGACCAGGTTCGTAACTTAATCCCCAGTTTGATGGCATGCCATCCAAGAAAAAAGCCGTCACGATCCGAATCCAGACTCCATCTGGTATCCGTTGCCGTCGTAACTTCGGTCTATCTATTGGCCATGGCTGTCTCGGTATAGGGCTTGATAGCCATATCACTCATCAACCTCTGGACACACCGGATAGCTGATGTGTCAACGTTGAGCTTCCCTGCTATTTATGGCCCGAACCATGCGGCCATAGAGGATGTATGATGGGGTCCGTGAACCCAAGCCCATTACGCCAATATTTTACGTTTTTACAAAAGTACAGTTTGTCCTATTCGGTTTCAGAACGACTACGCCCAACTCATAGACTACCTATCTAGGATCACAGTCACTGCTGCCCATTAAAAATTGTCTTGCATGAATGCAAGTAGTTGTAATCATGTGACGTTTGTAATTTCACGATTATTGACGACATGTCCATGCCTGCTTAAGGCGTTCCTTCTCCCTCAGGGAGAAGGACAGGATGAGGGGTAATAAAACCAAACGGTTATCTATATTCATCCCCTCACCCCAACCCTGGGCTACATGTTCCCGACGCAGCCAACCGACTACATCCCTGTAGTCGTCTCCCTCGGGGAGAGGGAGTTTATGAGACAGCAGTGGACCGCAGTTTGTAGTGACGACAGGACGATGGATGGAAGTAAAACCGGAACCAAACAGATTGCAAAATCTGTTTGGTTATTTTTTGGCTACAGAACTATAACCAAAAAGCGCGCCGTAACTTTTGCCCTTTGATTATATTGCGCTGGGGAAAATTGCAGGACTGGCGAGCCATCCTGTATCGGACAGCATATGCAGACCGCCTATCGGCTGTTGCCATCCCACAGCAAGAAGAGACAGCCGGAAATCCACGATGGCTAGCAAACAGAGACGTGGAATCCCATTACCCTGATTTCAGGACCGCCAAATATCGAGCAATCATTTAATCTGGAAGCGTGCTTCCAGATTAAAGAATGCGAGGTTCGCGAAATACTCAGCCGGTAATCTTAGAGCCGCTGGCGGCACTTTCGTTTACCCGCTCACGCAGTTCCTTGCCCGGCTTGAAATGCGGAACATATTTTCCTGCCAGTGCCACAGACGCTCCGGTTTTTGGATTGCGTCCTTGTCTTGGCGGGCGAAAATGAAGTGAGAAGCTACCAAAACCCCGAATCTCAATCCGTTCCCCAGAGGCCAGGGTTTGACTCATCTGCTCAAGCATGCATTTGACTGCCAACTCCACGTCACGGTATGCAAGGTGGCTTTGTTCTTTTGCGATGACGTCAATCAATTCAGATTTTGTCATTCTTTTTGAATCCCCTTGATTAGGCCGGAACCCCAAAACAGGGTTCCGGCTTACCTAGATCAACTGCGTTTACCGCAACGGATCACTTCTTGGATGCTTCGTCCATCTGTGCCTTCAGCATATCGCCAAGGGTGGCGGTACCTGTCGGTGCACTGGAGTAGGACTTGATCGCTGCCTGCTCTTCGGCAAAATCTTTTGCCTTAATAGAGAGCGTAATGGTGCGGTTCTTGCGGTCCACACCCAGGAAGCGGGCTTCGACTTCATCACCTTCTTTCAGCTCTGAACGTGCATCTTCTACACGTTCCCTGGAGATTTCAGAACCACGGATGTAGCCTTCAATACCCTCAGCCAGGGTCACAACAGCGCCGCGCTTATCCACTTCCTTAATTACGCCTTTGACGATATCGCCTTTAGCGTTGTTTGCCAAATAGGCCGAGAAGGGATCTTTGTCGAGCTGCTTAATGCCCAGAGAGATACGCTCACGTTCCGGATCGACAGAGAGTACTACCGTCTCCAGTTCCTGACCCTTCTTGTAATCACGTACGCCCTCTTCACCGGCCTCATCCCAAGAGATATCGGAGAGGTGAACCAGGCCGTCTATACCGCCGTCCAGGCCGATAAACACACCGAAATCGGTGATCGACTTGATCTTGCCAGTGACGTGGTCACCCTTTTTATGGGTCTCGGCAAACTCTTCCCAGGGGTTGTTTTTGCACTGTTTCATGCCCAGGGAGATACGACGACGTTCTTCGTCGATATCCAGCACCATGACTTCAACTTCGTCACCCAGCTGAACCAGTTTGGACGGATGGATGTTCTTGTTGGTCCAATCCATTTCAGAGACGTGTACCAGACCCTCGACACCCTCTTCGATCTCGACAAAACAGCCGTAGTCAGCCAGATTGGTGACCTTACCGAAGAGACGGGTATTTTCCGGATAACGGCGCGCCAGGTTTGCCCAAGGATCGTCACCCATCTGTTTCAGGCCCAGCGAGACACGCTGTTTGTCGCGGTCAAATTTGAGCACTTTGACAGAAATCTCTTCGCCGATCTCAACCACCTCAGACGGGTGCTTGACGCGCTTCCAGGCCATATCGGTGATATGCAGCAGACCATCGATACCGCCCAGGTCAACGAATGCACCGTAATCGGTGAGATTCTTGACGATACCCTTGATTTCGATACCTTCCTGCAGACTTTCCAGCAGCGCTTCACGCTCGGCGCTGTACTCGGTCTCCACAACCGCACGACGCGACACGACAACGTTGTTGCGACGCTGATCCAGTTTGATGACCTTGAATTCCAGGTCCTTGCCTTCGAGATAGGTGGTATCACGAACCGGACGCACATCAACCAGGGATCCTGGGAGGAACGCACGGATCTCACCCAGCTCAACGGTGAATCCGCCTTTAACCTTGCCGTTGATACGGCCGGTTACATTTTCTTCTGCCTCAAATGCAGTCTCGAGAACCTTCCACGCGTGATGGCGCTTAGCCTTTTCACGTGACAGACGGGTCGCACCGAATCCATCTTCAACAGCATCGAGAGCTACCTCGACCTGATCACCAACAGAGACTTCTACCTCTCCGGACTGGTTTAAAAACTGATTCTTGGGAATTACGCCTTCAGATTTCAGTCCAGCATTAACGATAACGGCGTCATTGGTGATTTCCAGTACGGTACCAACGATGATGGCACCGGTGCGCAGCTGAGTTTGCGCGACGCTCTCTTCAAAAAGTTCAGCAAAGCTTTCGGTCATGGGTTAATAATCCTAATCGGCGAACCGATTATTGTATCGACCTGATTACATCTCGGTCGACGCGGGTTGAAGTTAAAAAAACAGCCCGGTATCGGGCCACCAGTTACGCGAGATCAGGGAAGGTTTGGTAAACCCTATCCAAGACCCGCTCCAGCACTTCATCAATAGAGAGTGCCGTTGAATCCACAATCAGAGCCCCATCAGGGGCTTTCAGTGGCGCTACACTGCGGTTTCGATCCCGATCATCCCGTTCTCGAATCTCCGCAATCAGACTCGGTAGGTTAGCACTTAAACCCTTCTCTATCAACTGCTTATATCGTCGTTGGGCACGTTCTTCAGCGCTGGCATCGAGAAATATCTTTACATCCGCCTGGGGGAAAACCACGCTCCCCATATCCCGTCCATCAGCCACTAGCCCCGGTTCAACGGCGCAGGCCCTTTGCCAGGCCATCAGCGCCTCGCGAACCGCGGGCAGGGCCGCCACCTTGGAGGCGGCATTACCGGCTTGCTCGGTGCGGATCGCCAGGCTGACATCTTCGCCATCAAGCAGGACGGCCCCCTCTTTGAACTCGATATCCATACTGAGGGCCAGTTGGGCCAGTCGGGATGCATCATCCAGATCAACATCGGCCCGTTGTGCCGAGTAGCCGAGCAGTCGGTAAAGGGCCCCGCTATCGAGACAACGCCACCCCAAGATGGCCGCCAAACGGCTGGCAATCGTTCCCTTACCCGATCCACTCGGCCCATCAATGGTGACTACAGGCGCCATTTAATTCTCCTTTTTACTTTCGATCGCCAGGCCAGCCGAGGCAGCCAGGGCGACAAATCCGGGAAAAGAGGTGTTCACGTTACTGCAGTCATCGATCACTATTTCGCCCTCCGCCCGCAAGGCGGCCATAGCGAAGGCCATGGCGATGCGGTGATCACCGTGGCTGCCAACCCGGCCACCCCGTATGGGGCCGCCCTGAATTACGATACCGTCCGGTGTCGGTGTTGCATCCACGCCCAAAGCCTGCAGGCCGTCGGCCATCACCTGGATTCGATCACTCTCCTTGACACGCAGCTCTTCGGCACCGGTCAGAACGGTTGTACCCTCGGCACAGGCAGCCGCCACGAACAGTGCGGGAAATTCATCGATAGCCAGAGGCACCTGATCCACCGGTATCGCTATTCCCCGCAGTCGGGCGGCGCGCACGCGCAGATCGGCGACCGGTTCGCCTCCCACATCCTGGCGGTTCAGAATTTCGATATCCGCCCCCATCAAGCGCAGGATATTAATCACGCCGTCACGGGTCGGATTGATCCCCACATGCTTCAGCAGCAGATCCGAACCGGAAGCTATCGTCGCCCCCACCAGGAAAAAAGCCGCGGAAGAGATATCTGCCGGGATATCGATATCGCAGGCAGTCAATTTCCCCCCGCCGTTCAGGGAGACCGTTGCGCCCTCTTTGACAACCGGATAACCAAACCCGCTCAACATACGTTCGGTGTGGTCCCGGGTCGGCGCCGGTTCGGTGATCCGGGTCGTGCCGCTGGCATAGAGTCCGGCCAACAACAGGCATGACTTGATCTGGGCGCTAGCCACCGGTAGTCGATAATCGATAGCCGTCAATTCCTCAACCGGTTGGATCTTCAGGGGGGCGGTCCCCTGCTCGGTGGTCTCCACCCGGGCACCCATAGCCGCCAAGGGATCGGTCACCCGACGCATCGGACGCCCTGAGAGCGAACGGTCACCGACCAGCGTCAATGCCAGACCCTGCCCAGCCAACAACCCTACCAACAGACGCATGGAGGTACCGGAATTGCCGAGATCCAGAACCCCCGCCGGGGCTTTCAGCCCATGCATACCGACACCCTGAATAGTGACTTCACCGTCAGCGGGCCCTTCGATATCTACGCCCAGCTCGCGAAACGCCTGTAACGTCGCCAGACTATCCTCACCCTCCAGAAATCCTCTGATATGCGTTGTGCCCTCGGCCAGCGAACCGAGCATGATGGAGCGGTGTGAGATCGATTTATCCCCCGGCACTCGCAGGTTGCCGGTCAGGCAGCCCCCTGGACGGACATGGAAAATCAGATTATCGGCTGAACTCAATGGAGTCTCCAGAATATGAACAAGGGAGGAAAAGGCCGCACAGCTTAGTCTTAAATAGACCGTATGTAAATACTAAACCACAATAAGAAACAATGAGTTAGATTGATTGTCACCAACGGGACCTGATCAGGAACCGCTCTCTCGGCCCGAAACAAATCAGAGAGTTCTACTGCTCCAGCAATCGATTGAGTCCGGTCTCGTCCAGAATCGTAATACCCAGTGACTCGGCCTTGGTCAGTTTAGAGCCCGCCTCGGCGCCGGCAACCAGGTAATCGGTCTTTTTCGAGACACTGCCGGTCACCTTGGCACCCAGGGCAATCAGCTGTTGCTTGATATCCTCTCGCGGCCGGCTCAACGTGCCGGTGATGACAAATACCTTGCCAGCCAGGATCTGGCTGTCGGCATCCGGTATGGCGATGGGCTCCCAACGCACCCCCGCCTCCATCAGCGCCCTAATCACCTCCTGATTGTGCGCCTGTCGGAAAAAGGTGAACACATGCTCGGCTACCACCGGCCCCACATCCGGTACCTGCTGCAGTGAATCGCTATCGGCCTGCATCACCGGCTCCAGGTCGCCATAATAATTCGCCAGTGACTGGGCAGTCGTCTCCCCCACTTCACGAATGCCCAGCGCAAACAGGAAACGTCCCAGCGTGGTCTGTTTGCTCTTTTCCAAGGCATCAAGCAGATTTTCGGCCGATTTTTTACCCATCCTTTCCATCTTCTCCAGGGCATCCAACCGGAGGCGGAACAGGTCGGCCGGCGTCTCCACCATATCGAGGCTGACCAACTGATCGACCAGCTTATCCCCCAGTCCCTCGATATCCATGGCCCGTCTGGAGGCGAAGTGCTTGATCGCCTGACGCCGTTGTGCCGGGCAGAACAGCCCACCGCTACAGCGCACCACCGCCTCATCCGCATCACGGATTACGTCGGCGCCGCAGGCCGGGCACTGCTCCGGCATCTTGAATGGCTGGGCGTCAGACGGACGCTGCTCCGGAATGGCGCGCACGACCTGGGGAATCACATCTCCGGCCCGGCGAATGATCACCGTATCGCCCACCCAAATGTCCTTACGCCTGATCTCATCTTCGTTATGCAGGGTGGCATTGGTGACCGTTACACCCGCTACGTTGACCGGCTCCAGCCTGGCCACCGGTGTTAACGCCCCTGTTCGACCCACCTGAACGTCGATCGCCACGAGACGCGTCATCTCCTCTTGGGCGGGGAATTTCTGGGCGATCGCCCAACGCGGTGCGCGGGAGACGAAACCCAAACTCTGCTGCTGCGCCAGGCTATCCACCTTGAACACCACCCCGTCGATCTCGTAATCCAGGGAGGCGCGCCGTTCTCCTATCTGTCGGTAGTAGTCCAGGCAGCCGGATACGCCTTCGACGGTACGCATTTCTGGAGAGATCCTTAATCCCCAATCGGCTAGGCGTCGGATGCTTTCACTTTGTGTGGCGCCCAGGGGACCGCTAGAGATCTCTCCAAATCCATAGCAGTACATGGCCAGCGGCCGCTGGGCGGTAATCCTGGAGTCGAGCTGCCGCAAACTACCGGCTGCGGCATTGCGGGGATTGGCAAAACCCTTTTCCCCCTTCTCCCTTGCCCGTTCATTCAGCTGCTCAAAACCGGCCAGGGGCATGTAGATTTCGCCACGCACTTCCAGCACCGCGGGCCAATCCTCACCCATCAGTTTTAGCGGGACGGAGGGGATGGTTCGTACATTATGGGTGACATCTTCCCCACGGGCACCGTCGCCACGAGTCGCTGCCTGAACCAACAGGCCCGCTTCGTAGCGTAAGCTGATGGCCAGTCCATCGAGTTTGGGTTCCGCGGTGTAGACCACGTCCCCGGTAGCGCCGAGACGCTCCTTAACACGGCGATCAAACTCCCGCATCTCCTCGTCGGTAAAGGCGTTATCCAGCGATAACATGGGTATCCGGTGCTGCACCTCGCCAAATCCATCCAGCGGCTGGGCGCCGACCCGCTGTGTGGGTGATTCGGGGGTAACCAGTACCGGATACTGCTGCTCCAGCGTCTGCAGCTCGCGCAGCAGCCGGTCATAATCGCTATCCGGGATCAGCGGGTCATCCAAGACGTAGTAGCGATAATTATGCAGATTGAGTTGCTCGCGCAGTTCAGCCGCGCGCTGTGAAATCGCAGAGGGTGTGCTCATCGTTTACTGAGGGCCAGTTGTACTTGTCGGCGGTGTTCCAGGATTCGTCCACGGATATGTTCGATGGTCTGTTTACTGAGCACGCTGTGGGTCTCGTCCTGCAGCTCGCCATCCAGCAGCGCCGCCAGGCGCTCGGCAGTAAACAGCATATCGGAAAAGGCAGCCAATCCATCCTTGGGTCCGGGCAGTTGCCCAAACAGCACCAAGCCGGGAGTGCTGAATTCGCTCATCTGGTCCAGCGGAAAGATACCCGGCTCCATCATGCTCGCCATGCTGAACACCACCCGCGACTTAGGATCGTCTGCCGCATAGCGGTGAAAGATATTCATATCGCCGTGCTCCAGTTCGACATCCTGGGCCACCCGCAGAATCTGCTCACCGGTAAAGGTATTCCCTTTGGCCGCCACCACGTTGATTTGCAGGATGAGTCCCGGCAACCCTTCCTGTACCAGCGGGTCCAGTTCATCATCCGGGTCATCGGCGGTGAATGAGAAAGACTCCTGATGCACCTCGACCGGCGAATCGTCGATAACCGATGCGTGCGCCACGCTGTCGAGCCGCTGCAGCTCCGCTTCCAGATCATCCGAAGCCAATACATCATCGATGGGGGGGTGTACCAAAGGCGGTTCAGGCGCATCGTCGGTGTCGCTCACGCGACTCCACTTAGGGTCGATACGCTCACTCCGCGCCTCATCTGGCGCCAAGTCTGAGGCCGGATCTTCCAGTTGCGCCTTGCGTATGGCGTGCACCCGGGCGTTGACCTGCTTGTGGCGATCCCAGAAGTAGATCCCCAGAATCAGGCCCACACCGGCAAGAAACAAGATCAGTCGAAGTATATCGGCATCCATTCTGTTACTGATTCACTCGTGTGAGTAGCGTGTAGTGGATAGTACTGCGCTGCCAATCTTTTTTGTACGTTTTTTCACAACAAAGCGTCACTACATCGCCGCCAGCTCAGCCGCCTCCGAGATATCCACCGAAACCAGACGGGATACACCGGGTTCATGCATGGTGACACCGGTCAGCTGGTTGGCGATCTCCATGGTGATCTTGTTGTGACTAATGAAAATAAACTGCACCCGTTCCGACATGGATTTCACCAGCTCACAGAAACGTCCGACATTGGCGTCATCCAGGGGCGCATCCACCTCATCCAGCATACAGAACGGTGCCGGATTCAGTTCAAAAATAGCGAATACCAGGGCGACCGCCGTGAGCGCCTTTTCACCGCCCGATAAGAGGTGAATACTGGAATTGCGCTTGCCGGGCGGTCTTGCCATGACGGTCACGCCAGTATCCAGCAGATCTTCCCCGGTCAGTTGCAAGTAGGCGTGTCCACCACCGAACAGGCGGGGAAACTTCTCCTGCAGTCCGTTATTCACCTTGTCGAAGGTCTCTTTGAAGCGGGTTCGCGTCTCCCGGTCAATCTTGCGGATAGCGTTCTCCAACGTCTCCAGTGATTCCGTCACATCGGCATGCTGGGCATCCAGGTATTTCATCCGCTCGGACTGCTCCTGATATTCGTCGATAGCGGCCAGATTGATCGGGCCGAGACGACGGATGCGGGCATCCATCTGTTCCACCTGCTGATGCCAGGTGTCAACGGTCGCTTCGCCGGATAGCTCCAGAAACAATTGATCGCGATTGAATCCACTCTCCTTGAGCTGCTCTTCCACGGTTTTACAGCGAATCAACACTTCCTGCCGGCTCATCCGCGCCTGATCCATCGCTGTGCGTTGCCGCATCACCTCCTGCTCGCTGGCGGATCGCTCCTGCTCCAGGCGTCTGACACGGGTATCGATCTCTTCCAGCGTCGCCCGGGCCTTGGCCAACTCCGCCTCCACCTCAACCCTTAGCGCCAGTTGCTGCTCAAGCGCTTCGCCCTTTTCAAGCAGCGGCTCCTGCCCCTCTTCCAGGGCAAGCTTCAACTCATCCCGTCGATCCGTGAGGTGAGCCAACTGCCCCTGCATACGTTCCAAGCTCTGGGTCAGCGAGGCGTGTGAACTGCGCATGGATTCGATCTGCAGCGCGATGGCATGAGCTTGATTGCGTTGTTGGCTGGATGCTTCACGCATCTCATTCAGCGCCTGGCTCAGGGTTTCACGCTGTTGTACCAGTAGCTCCCTTCGCTCACCCAGGGTCTCCATATCGGCCAGGGCGGCATGCAGACGGCTTCGGGACATCTCCAACTCCTCCCTGTCCGCTTCAGCCTGCTGGCGCAACTCATCCATCTCGCGCTGGATGGTTTCGCCACGGTGTTTCAGGTGCTCGGCCCGGGTTCGTTTGCCGGTCAGTTGGGAGCGGAGTTCAGACAGCCCGCGATTCACCTCATTGAGCTGTTTCTGGGCCTGTTCTCTCTCCTGCTCGGCGGCGTGCAGTTGCTCCCGTCCCGCGGCCAGCGCCTCGGCGGCCTGCTCGGTTTGTTCTTCCAACTGGGCGATGCGCTCACCCAATTCACGAATCTCTTGTTCGCGCGCCAACACGCCGGCACTTTCATCTTCACCCCGGCTCAGGCGCAGCCAGTTGCGGCCCAGCCAGATTCCCTCCGGGGTAATCACCGATTCGCCGTGCTTGAGGGTATCGCGCAGGGCATAGGCTTGATCAAGATCGTCTGCCGTCCGGACACTGTCCAGCAGACCGGACAACGACCAGGGGGATCGGACTTTGTTCAACAGGTCATCGGCGGGGCCGGATGGCGTGTCTCCGGCGACGCTGGTATCAAACAGGGATAAGGTGCCGTTTTCAAACGTCTCCAACCCTTCCGCCAACGCCTGCAATCCGTCACTGCATACCGACTGCAGATGAAAGCCCAACACGGTTTCTACGGCACGCTGCCAACCGGATTCCACTTCGATCTTCTCGGCCAGGCGGGCGGCTTTACCCAGACCCTGGGCTTCAAGCCATTCGGTAACCGCATGCTCCTGTTTCCCCAATGCCGCCTGCTGCAGCGCTTCCAGGGAGGCAAAGCGGCCACGCGCGGTTTGCAGCGTTGCGCGCGCCTCATCCAACTGCTGCCCCGTCTGCTGATTTTCCTGGCGAATCTGGGTAATGCGATCGGTCGTCTTGGCCAGACGCTCCTGCAGTAACGCGGATTGCTCCTCACGCTCCTGCTCCTGCATCTCCAACGCCTGGATACTGTCCAGCAGTTGCTGGTCATTCAGCCGCTCCAGCTCCTCCATGAACCGTTCAAGACGCTTCTGGGTCTGGTTGCTTTTGTCGTCCAAATGGTTGATTCGTGTACGTTCCACCTGGGCCGTTTGGGCCGGTTCGGCCGCCTGGTGGTTGAAGCGTTCCCACTCATTTTGCCAACTTTGCATCGCCTGTTCGGCATCGGCCAATTTCTCCGCCGATTCCAGTTCAATCTCCCGCGCTTCCTCCAACAGGGGTTCCTGCTGTTGCAGGCTAGCGTTGAGCTCTTGCAGCCGTGCTTCATCCTGTTGGCGATGGTCGGTCGACTCTTGCCAGGCTTGCTCGGTCTGGTGCAGGTCATGTTCAAATTGCGCGCGGCTCTCCTTAGCATATTGAATCGACTGCTCAAGTCGGGCTATCTCGCTCCCCACTGCATAGAATCGTCCCTGCACTTCATTGAAATTGTCGTTGGCTTCGGCATGACCGTCGCGATCGCGCTCGATATCCGCTTCCAAGCGACGCTGTTTGGCGATAGCCGCTTCAAGATCGGTCTCTTTCTCCAGAATCTCCAGATCGCGGCGTTTGATATCATCATCCATACCCCGCCAGCGCAAAGCCAACAGCTCGGCCTGCAACCTGCGCTCTTGCTCTTTGTACTCCTTATAACGCTCGGCGGTGTTGGCCTGGCGCTGCAGGTGCTGCAACTGTTTGGCGATCTCTTCCCGCAGATCGTTCAGCCGATCCAGATTCTCCTTGGTACGGCGAATCCTGTTTTCGGTATCCCGGCGCCGCTCTTTGTACTTGGAGATGCCCGCCGCCTCTTCCAGGAAGGCACGAAGATCCTCCGGTCTGGCTTCAATCAGGCGTGAAATCATGCCCTGCTCGATGATGGAGTAGCTGCGCGGACCCAGTCCGGTACCGAGGAACAGGTCGGTGATGTCGCGTCGACGACAACGCACCCCATTCATGAAATAGTTGGATTGACCGTCTCTGGAAACCTGGCGCTTGACCGAAATGGTGGAGTACTGGGCGTACTGTCCACCAGCCGTTCCATCGCTGTTATCGAATACCAGTTCGATACTGGCGGTACCGACCGGCTTGCGCCCGGTAGAGCCGTTGAAGATCACGTCCGCCATCGATTCACCGCGGAGCATTTTGGCTGAACTCTCACCCATTACCCAACGAACCGCATCGATCACATTGGATTTGCCGCAACCGTTGGGCCCGACAATGCCGACCAGATTGCTCGGCATATGCACCGTTGTCGGATCGACAAAAGATTTAAAACCGGCCAGTTTGATTTTTTCTAAGCGCATAGACTCGGTAACATACAGATAGACAGGCCTGGTTACAAGTGAACCAAGTCATGTTATTTTACATTAGAAATATTATTTAACTTGTTGTTTATTAACTATAATTAATTGTAATAGTTAATATTTTTTAGACATCTAAAAGCCCTCACTTCAGGCCTGCCCACAACTCCCGTATAATCGCCGAATTTCCTCCACAGATCGAGAACAATCGAACATGCCAAGTCAACCCAGCAAGACCCTGGAAACCTTCCCGAATCCCCAACCGGACAGGGACTACACCATCCGTATCGAAGTACCGGAATTCACCTGCCTCTGCCCCAAAACCGGCCAGCCCGACTTCGCCGAGCTCACCATCGAGTATATTGCCGACAAACTCTGCGTCGAGTTAAAGTCGTTGAAACTGTACGCCTGGTCATTCCGCGATGAAGGCGCCTTCCATGAAGCGGTCACCAACCGGATCCTGGATGACTTGGTGGCAGCCACCCAACCCCGCTTCATGCGTCTAACAGCAGACTTCAATGTACGGGGCGGCATCTATACCACGGTCGTAGCCGAACACCGGGCAGATGGCTGGCAGCCGCCGCAACCGGTCACACTGCCCTGACCCCAAACGGGAAACCGACCGACAACAATTGGGCAGGATGTGTTGAGCAACCTGGTACGCACCGGTGGTCACCAACCGTGCGTCATCATGCTCAACACATCCTGCTCATCTTATAGCCTTACCTTCCTTCAGATTCTGCCAGCCCGCCAAACACCTCCACCAGCCGGGCGACAAAGCGGCGAAGCTCAAGACTCATCAGGGCAAAATCCACGTCGAAACGGGTGGCCGCATCCTCAGATTCCGCAGCGGCTGCCTCTTCCAGGATCAGATCAAGAAATTTCAAGCGCTTGATCGACATATCATCGACCAGAACGAAGCCCAGGCGCTCTCCCCACTCCAGAGCCAATTTAACTACTTGCTTGCCGGCATCCAGGTGGGTGCGCATCTCATCCCCCTCCAGATCCTGCCGTTTGCAGCGGATGATGCCACCCTCTTCCACCGTATCGCGCAGCTCACATTCATCCTGAATCAAGAACTCGGCGGCGTCAGCAGTGCCCTCCAACCAGGCGGTCATGATCGCTGCCGGCGATTGGGCCACTTCAAGCGGTTTGGCCGGCAGGGTGCCCAGCGTCTCGCGCAACAGGCTCACCAGCTCCTCCGCCCGCTTGCTGCTGGAAGCATCCACTACCAGCCAATTGTCGCGGGTATCGATATAAGCGTAGTGACTGGATGATTTGACAAAAGCGCGGGGCAACAGATCATGAATCAACTCATCCTTGATCTCTTCCTGCTCCTTACGGCGTACCTTTCTCGCTTCCGTCTCTTCGATCGAGGCGACTTTCTCGGCCAGCATTTCACGTACCACCGACGACGGTAACACACGCTCTTCCCGCCGGGCGCAGATCATAATGCAGCCATTCGCCGCATGGGTCAGCAGTTCTGCACCTCGTCCCAGCGGCGGTTGCCATCCGAATGAGGAGAGTTCGAGGCTGCCACACCCCTTTGCCGCCCGCGCCATCAGTTGATCATGCAAGGCTTCGGGAGTCAGTTCGAAGGGGGTGAGGAGCTTGAAAATCTGCAGATTCTTGAACCACATGCTGGAATCGTCTCGCTAAAAAGCGGGCATTATCCCGGAACCTGGGCTACCTATCCAGCTTAAATCCTGTCTCGTTCCGTGAAGCGGTAATCCTGTACGAATACCGCAAGGCATCCCTTTTCCGAGTCGACGCCAAATGCCCAGGGGGGGACAGGATTTTCACTTTTTCTGATCACCCACCAAACCCAGCTATGATCGAACACTATTTATTAAGCCACGAATGAACGCGAATACACGCAAATAGGTATAAAAAAAGCAACAAGTTACCCCGTATTTAACCCGGCACGTAACCGGAACGGATGCTGGTCCTAAGATGATTGGTACCCTACCCTACGGAATCAGCGATATATCATTCACGAAATGACATTATTCGCGTTCATTCGCGGCTAATATTTTTTCTGATGGCTGAGCTAGATGAGTAATGCAAGTTACTTCTTGATGGTAGAAAAGGCCGTGTCCTGACTAACCGTTCATACGAACAGGCTGCCGTCTCGCACCCCAGTTACCGGGTGTCGCTTCGAAGACACCGGGACAAGCCTGCCCACAGTAGGCACAATGGCCATCCGCCGTCAGATGCCACTCTCCCAGCTCATACCAGTCGCGCTCGATGAGCAACTTACCGCAACCGGTACACCAAGTACTGCCCCCAGCCGCGTCATGCACATTACCGGTATAGGCATAGTGCACACCATTACTCAAGGCGATCTGTCGCGCCCGGGAGAGTGTTGCGGGCGGAGTTGGCGGATGATCCATCATTTTCCAGTCCGGATGGAAGGCGGAGAAATGCATGGGCACGTCAGGACCGAGATTGGCCACCACCCAACGACTCATCTGGGTCAACTCTTCATCGCTGTCATTCTCTCCGGGAATCAGCAGCGTGGTCAGTTCAAACCAGACGTTTGTCTGCTCTTTCAGATAGACCAGGGTATCCAGAACCGGCTGCAGATGGGCACCGGTCAGCTTATGGTAAAACTTGTCACTGAACGACTTAAGATCCACGTTGGCAGCATCCATATGCTTAAAGAACTCCACCCTCGGCTCGGGTGAAATATAGCCAGCCGTCACCGCAACCGTCTTGATACCCCGGTCATGGCAGGCGATGGCGGTATCCACCGCGTACTCCATGAAGATCACCGGATCGTTATAGGTAAACGCGACACTGCGGCAACCAAGTTGGCTAGCCCGATCCGCAATGGCTGCCGGGGACGCGCTGTCAGCCAATGTGTCCATTTCGCGGGATTTGCTCATATCCCAGTTTTGACAAAATCGGCAGCTCAGGTTGCAACCGGCCGTCCCGAATGAAAAGACCGGGGTACCCGGCAGGTAGTGATTCAACGGCTTCTTCTCGATCGGGTCGACACAGAACCCGCTGGAACGGCCATAAGTGGTTAATACGACCTCACCCCCATGACAGGCGCGTACGAAACAGAGCCCTTGCTGTCCCTCCTTGATCTTGCACTCGCGCGGACAGAGATCACACTGCACCCGGTTTTCATCGATCCGGTGCCAGTATTGGGTGGGATAATCAGTTGTCGTGGCCGGCATTCCACTACCTCGTCAAATGGCTATGTTCTACACTTAATTATAGATCTGTGTGACGGTTCCAACAGCGCAATTCGACTTCAGGACACCCATCGATGAAAACGATCAAACCACCCGCCGTAGCCGGTCTGTTTTATCCGGCGGAAGCAGAAACACTACGGCAACAGGTAAAGGGGTATATTGCTGCTGCCCAAACGTTATCCCCTACTCCACCCAAAGCACTGATTGCCCCCCATGCGGGCTATATCTATTCAGGCCCGATTGCGGGGACCGCCTATGCCAGCCTGCAAAACGCCGCCGACCAGATTCATCGAGTCATACTGTTGGCACCGGCTCACCGGGTGGCTTTCCGGGGTATCGCTTACAGCTCCGCCAGCCATTTCCAAACTCCCCTCGGTATTCTACCGGTGGATACAGCGCTGCTGGAGGGTCTGCTCCATCTGGCTCAGCTGCATCAAAACGACGCAGCATTTGCCGAAGAGCACAGCGTCGAAGTCCATCTGCCGTTCCTTCAGGAGACGCTGGACTCCTTCACTATTCTGCCGTTGCTGGTTGGGGACGCCGATGCCGAGGAGGTAGCGGAGATCCTGGAATTAACCTGGAATGAGCAGGAAAATCTGATTGTTATCAGCTCCGACCTCAGTCACTACCTGGATTATGAAGCCGCAACGGAGATGGATCTGGCCACCTCACGCGCTATTGAATCCCTGCAGCCGGGAGCCCTCACCTACCACAGTGCCTGTGGCAGGATCCCGGTCAGCGGTCTGTTGCTGGTGGCCAAACGGCACCATCTGACAGGCCGGACTGTTGATCTGCGAAACTCCGGTGACACGGCCGGCTCCCATGATCGCGTCGTCGGATACGGTGCTTATGTCTTCAACTGACCCACTCTCCGAACCGCTCTGTGACAACGATCGTGAGACCCTTTTGAGTCTGGCGAAGGCTTCCATACAGCATGGTTTGCAGTACGGTCGAGCCATCACAGTCGATCCTGCTGACTATACGGAGCCGCTACGGAAACGACGCGCCTCATTCGTCACACTGTTAATGCAAGGACAACTGCGCGGCTGCATCGGTCACCTGGAGGCGACTCAACCGATGGTCTCCGATGTGGCGGCCAATGCCTTTGCTGCTGCGTTTGAAGACCCTCGCTTTCCAGCTCTGTCGGCCGATGAATTGCCTCAACTGTCGATCCACATCTCACTGTTGACACCCGCACAACCCATGACCGTGGGTTCGGAGACGGAACTGATCGGACGGCTACAACCCGGCATAGATGGATTGATCCTGCAAGAGGGGCACCACCGTGGCACCTTCCTCCCCTCGGTCTGGGAACAACTGCCGGACCCGAAGACATTTCTTGCCCAGTTAAAAATAAAAGCCGGACTACCCAGCCACTATTGGTCAGATACGATACGTGTATCCCGTTACACCACCGAATCTTTTCCGTGAGCGAGACAATACGGATTATTTTTTGACCAGACAGCCACCCATCGAACCGGGAAGACAGACCGCACCGTTTATCCAAATGGCGTTATCCAGGCGTACCTGTTGCAACTTTGCACCACCCAGGTTGGCGCCGGTGAGATCGGCAAAACTGAGATCGGCTCCGGTCAGATCGGCATAGGAGAGGTCGGCTTGCCGCAACGTTGCCCCTTTCATGGCCGCCTGCTTCAGTTCGGTATAACTGAGGTCCGATTCCGACAGATCGACGTATTGCATATCACTGTCATTAAGCTTACTGCCGGACAATCGGGCACGGCGAATCAAACTATTGTTCAATAGCGCCCGCTCCATATCGGCCGCCTCATACTGAATACCATCCAGTTTACAATTCCGCCAATTAACACCGGGAGCCGGTTTGCTGCGGCAGTCGGGATCGGGAATGGATTCGGGGGCACCCAAATACAAACCAAAACCAATCGCCACCAGGACCAGGGCAGCCACCACCCCCATGGCGGCCAGCGGCAGGGGTTTCTTTTGACGCCGCTCCAGCAGGTCGGTTTTGGCCTTGCGGTGATTTTGCATAATTTCCAATTCAGCGGCACGACGCTCGCCTTTTCGGCGTTTTTTAAATTCCTCATCGTCGCTTTTGGTCCTTCGGTCGCGGCCATTTCGCTCGTCTTCACGCATACGCGAAGCGATCAACAGGTCGCTGTTCCCTTCCGCCATCGCCTTCCTAACCTCAGGCGGAATGACATCCGGAACAGCCGATACCGGACGCCAGTTTTTTCGATCGTTACTTACCTCATCCTCCATGATTACCCGGCCCAGGAGGACAAATCGCCTGACAGTACCGCAGGGATAAGGCCCTTTTACCTGGCCATTGCGGCGGATAAACCAGAGATTCTTTTTGGTCGGTTCAATACCGTTTTCTGTTTCTGTCATTTGCGTCTCTGCACAGCGGCTTGCGAACACGGGGTGGAGGAGCAGCCCCGGATTTCCTGCTCAATCTATCGGCCAGCCGGACGATAAACTAAAATACCATCAGGCATTTATACCGAACAATTACATGCAAATCACGGACCCTATTTCCAATCCACGCCTCTTTATCGAGCAAACCCGGGCAGATGCCTTTCAGCAACTGCGTCCAGGACAGATGGTTCAGGCCGTGGTGGAAACCCAAGTTGAGAAAGGCATCGCCCAACTCAACATAGGTGGCATAAAAGTGCCGGTTAAAACCGCGATGAAGCTGGAGATCGGTCAACAATTGGCACTAAATGTCGTTAAGGCAGGTAAAATACCTGAATTTAAAGTGGTCAGAGCGTTGACCCCTTCAATCACCCAAGCATTGGTATTAAAAAACATCCTCCCCAAGCAATTACCCCTGAATCAGGTACTCGACACCCTAAAATCCCTGTCTGCCCTGCAACCGGCGCCAATAAACAGTGGGGGGGCAACCCCGATTCCCCACAGGCAGAACATACTGCCAGCCCTGTTTGAGCAACTCCTGCAACAACCGGAAATCACCCCCGCCACAACATCTTCTACCGCACTGGCTACCCCTGCCGCCGGGCGGACGCAAACCGGCACGCTCCTGGAGCGGAACCTACAGCTCATCGCCAACGCCTTACAGACCAACCAGGGCAAGCGTGCCCCGGAAGGCAAAATAGCCGGTTCGGTATCGGAGCTGGCCAAGCAGATTAATCAAGTGATTAATCAGGCCATTTCAGCCAGCAAACCGTTGACAGGAGAAGCTATTCGCCAAGCCTTCAACCAGTCCGGACTGTTCCTGGAGCCACATCTGGTCAGCCAACAAGTGACAGGAACCGATTTCAAGCAGCACCTCATGCAACTGTTACAGTCATTGCAGTCGCTCCAGACAATGCTGGCAGCGACGCATCTCCCACATGAAATGGCGACAGGGAAAAACAGCGATACGGCGACAACCCTGCAACTCCTGGCATTACGCTTATTTGCTGAACTGCACCACCAGGCTGAGGGGGCACTGGCCCGGGTTCAACTGCATCAACTCGCTTCTCTGCCGCAGGATGACAACAGTCCCAAACAGATATGGCAATTTGAGTTACCCATTGCCCATCCAGATGGGCATGACGAATTTCTGATTAAATTTGAAAGGGAGGCCAGGCAGGCTGAGCAAACAGAAGACCGCTGGTCGGTTACGCTCAATTTCAACATCCCACCCGCCGGTCCCGTTTGCGCGCGCCTGAGCCTGCTGGATGACGAAATATCCAGTCACTTTACTGCCGAGTTTGCCGACGCGGCCAAGCGGATCGAACAGTCACTGCCGCGACTGTACGAAGCGTTTTTAAAAGCGGGATTGAAAATCGGTAAACTTTCCGCCAGCCAGGGGAGTGCCGTCACACGGCCGGACCAACCGCTCTCCCCCTCCCCCCTACTGGATGAACGGGCATGAGTGAAACCTACGACCAAACACCCGACGTGGCCGTGGCGCTATTATATGACGGCGAGAACACACCGCGCATTACCGCAAAGGGAGAGGGAAAACTGGCGGAGCAGATATTTCTTCTTGCGCGGGAACATGGCGTGCCACTGGAAAACGATCCGCAACTGGCCGCCATTCTTTCCCAGATCCCTCTGGGAGACGAAATTCCTGAATCGCTTTACCGGGCCATTGCGGAAGTTATCGCCTTCGCCTACCTGGTTTCCGGTAAAAGACCCCCCGGTTTCAAAGAGGAATGATCTTTAACGGTGGCTAACGTGGACCGCGTTGGTTGCGGTCGTCAGATTCATCCTGCTCCCGTTTATCCACCACTTTCTGCTCGGCGGAACGAAAGCGATCCATCACCTTGCCCAACGCCTGAGTTCGCACATGTTTCTGCTGCCACTGCTCTTTGCGTGTGACGCATTCACTCTTGCTGGCCAGCACCACTTTTTCTTGCTCTTTGATGGCCCGATCGAGTTTTTCCAGAAATACCCGGTACTCCTGCATCTGCTTGGCAGACATACCCTGGCGGGCCGTCACCTCAAAGCGTTCCAGATACTCCTGATGATAACGTTTGAGATCGCCCAGCTTCGCTTCCTGATCACGCATACGACGTTGGGAATCACCCAGTTCGCGCGCGGCATCGTTCTCCTTGGATTGTGCTATCCGTTGAACCGGCTGTAATCGTTTAGAGGGAACCATGCTTCTTCTCCGCCTGACTGTCCCGGTATTCCCGGTACACTCTTAAGGTCTCACTATTTTAACTGATTCTCAAGAAAAGAGTGTCGTCAAATCGGACAAACTCTGTTCACGGGAAACCGGGGTATTCATATCCTGCCGTAAAAAACGTTCCAACTCCGGCATGGCATCGATCGCCGTATCGATCCTTTCATCACTGCCCCGCTCATAGGCACCCACATTAATCAAGTCCTGATTCTGTCTATACAACGAGTAGAGGTGTTTAAAGGCCCGTGCCGCATCCTGATGTTCTTTATCGGTAATGTCATTCATGGCGCGACTGATCGATGCTTCAATATCGATAGCGGGATAATGTCCACTCTCTGCCAGTCTTCGGGACAGTACGATATGACCATCCAGAATAGCGCGGGCCGCGTCGGCAATTGGATCATTCTGATCATCGCCTTCTGCCAGCACGGTATAGAATGCGGTAATGGATCCACCGCCTTTATCGCCGTTTCCGGCACGCTCAACCAACTGAGGTAGTTTGGCAAATACGGACGGAGGATAACCCTTAGTTGCCGGCGGCTCGTTGATCGCCAGGGCGATTTCCCGTTGCGCCTGGGCAAAACGGGTGAGCGAATCCATCAACAGCAGCACATGCTTTCCCTGATCCCGGAAGTGCTCCGCTATACTGGTAGCCAACATCGCTCCGTGCATGCGCCTGAGCGGGGTGTTGTCCGCCGGAACCGCCACCACTACCGCGCGAGACATGCCCTCCTCGCCCAAGATGTTCTCGACAAACTCCTTCACCTCTCGACCGCGTTCGCCGATCAGACCCACCACGGTGATGTCGGCATCGGTATAGCGGGTCATCATGCCCAGCAGCACACTCTTGCCGACGCCGGAACCGGCAAACAGGCCGAGCCGTTGTCCCCGTCCCACCGTCAATAGCGCATTAATCGCCCGCACACCTACATCCAGTGGCTTGCGGATCGGGGTTCGGGTAAGCGGATTGAACACTTTGCCGGTCAGCGGCCTACGCTCCACGGCATGCAGACGCCCCTTGCCATCCAGCGGCCGTCCTGCCCCGTCCAACACCCGGCCCAGCAGATGGTCTCCCACCACCGCCTCACAGACCCTCCCTGTTGGAACCACACGGGCATCCTGCTCCAGGCCACGGATATCCCCGGTCGGCATCAGATAGAGGCTTTCACCCGCGAACCCCACCACTTCCGACTCGATTCTTTCACCACTGCTGCTGATTACGTCACACTGACCACCGATCGCCGCGCGGCAACCCACCGCCTCCAGCGTCAAACCGATCATACGGGTAATTTTGCCCTCGACCACGAGACCGCGATCTTCCCCCACCCGCCGATGACAATGTTTCAGACGCTCTTTCCAGATCCCGTTACGGTTGGATTCCGGTAAACTCATCGGTCGATACCGCCTTGGGTTGTCTCATCTTCGTCGCGCTCGCCACCCATAATGCGGGTAATCATGGCAGCCAGCCGTGATTCCAGGGTTGCGTCAATCTGTGAAGTCTCGGTAACAATCCGGCATCCACCGCGGGCCAGCACCGGATCCTCGATAATTTTCCAGCTCTGCTCCCGGTCGCTCATATCGTAGATTTCACGAACCAGCCGGGCGTCTTCCGGATGCAGTTGGACACGAATATTGCGTGACGAAACCGGCAGTATGGAGAGGGATTCGCGGACTATGCCTATGATATGACTCGGTTCCATGCGAATTTCACGCCGTACCAACTGGCGTACCATGGATATCACCAACTCGACCAACTCCCGCTCTACCTGTTCATCGAGCTGCTGCAGGGGGGATTCCAGCGTCTCCATCAACGCGTCCACCTGGTTGATCAGCTGACTGATATTCTGTTGACCTTTCTCCAGGGCTTCCTTGTGCCCGAAGGCAAAACCCTCTTTCTTGCCGAGCTCAAAACCTTCCTGATAAGCCTCTTTCTGCAACTCTTCCAACTGCTCGGCGGTCAGCATGGTGCCCGAAGAGCGCATCTTGACGACACTCTTCTCCTCTTTCTGCCCCATGCTGGGCGGCAACCACTGTTGCGCACTGCCCGCATCTTCGCCGGACAGCACTTTAGATGAACTCTTCTCCACCGCTACCTCCAAGCATGATCTCTCCGGCATCCGCCAGTCGGCGTGCGACAGTCAGGATCTCTTTCTGCGCGGCTTCCACATCGCTCAGACGTACCGGAGGCGCCGCTTCCAGATCGTCTCGCAGCATCTCCGCGGCTCGTTTTGACATATTTTTGAATATCTTCTCTTTCAGGCCCTCATCCGCCCCACGCAATGCCAACAACAGTTGATCGGAGGCCACCTCTCGCAACAGAGTCTGAATACCCCGGTCGTCCACATCGATCAGATTATCGAACACGAACATGTTGTCCTGGATCTCCTGGGCGATTTCCGGATCGGCACCGGTGACATGCTCCATGATATTGCTTTCAATGCTGCCCTCGATCAGGTTGAGGATGTTGGCGGCGGTTTTAATACCGCCCAAACTGGAAGATTTGACATTGGAGGCGCCGGAAAACTGCTTTTCGAGAATCTCATCCAGTTCCTGCAATGCGGCCGGCTGGATACCATCCAGCGTAGCGATACGCATCACGATGTCAGGTCTGACCCGCTCCGGAAATTCTGATAAAACCTCGGCCGCCTGATCTGAATCGAGAAAAGAGAGAACAATAGCGATAATTTGCGGGTGCTCAAGCCGGATCAGCTCCGCTACCGAACGCGGATCCATCCATTTCAACTGCTCCAGACCCTTACTGTTTCGGCCCAACAGGATACGGTCGATTACGCCGCCCGCCTTCTCCTTACCCAACGCATTATTCAATACATTGCGGATATACTCGTCGGAGTCCATACCCAGGGAAGTCTGACTGCGCAACGTATCGACGAACGAGTGCATCACCGCTTCCATTTTGCTGGTGCTGACATTGCTCATGTTAGCCATGGCCAAACCCAGTTCCTGAACCTCTTTCGGGCCCATATGGGAAAGAATCGAGGCGGCGTCTTTTTCGCCCAACGCCAGCATCAGGATAGCCGCACGCTCTACCCCCGATGTTTTATTTTCATCTGCCGCCATCTTCTGCCACCCAACTTCTCACGACCTGCGCCACGCGCTTGGGATCATCCTGCACCATCTGGCGGGCAGCTTCCAGCGTGTTCTCATATTTCTCCGGCCCCGGCAGACGCATGGCCTCTTCAGAGCCATCCAGTGATCCGGCACCGCCAGCCGCACCATGGGCACCACCCGCCGCTCCCTCTGCAGCCGGAATCTGATGCATAACGGGCGGCGCAGTCAACTTTTTCATAGTCGGTCGTAATACAAAAAAGATCAGTACGAGTACAAGTATGACACCTCCAACCTGTTTCGCCACATCCCAAACCCAAGGCTCTTCCCAGATGGCCAACTCAGGCAGTGGCTCGGGAGGCGCGGGCATCATAAAGGCCGAATTAATCACCTCAACGCTGTCACCCCGCTGCGCGCTGAAGCCAATGGCTTCTTTCACCAGACGGGTCAGGCGGCTGATCTCTTCCGGTGTACGTTCAATACGGGTGACCACGCCGTCATCCGCCACACTGACTTGATCATCCACTACTACGGCCACCGAAAGGCGACGCAGCTTATTGCTCGCCAACCGGGTATGGCTAACCGTTTTGTCCAACTCGTAATTCCGAGTAGCCCGTTTACTGCTGTTCAAAGGTGAAGCCGCAGACTCCCCGTCAGCCCCGGCTGTCGCCACTTCCGGTGCCGTGCCGGCCGCCGGAGGCTGATTGCTCAGCGCCCCCGGCACACCCTGCACGGATGACAAGCGACTCGACTGTTCATTCACCTGCTCGCTGCGCAACGCCGGCAGATCGGGGTTAAAGCGTTCCGACGTCTGCTCCGTAACGGTAAAGTCCACATCCGCACTGACCTGAGCCCGTACCCGATCGGCTCCGAGGATCGGTGCCAGGATATCCTCCACCCGTTGACGATAATGTTTCTCCAGCTCCCGGGTATACTCGAACTGACTGGAGGTAAGCATCATCTGGCGGGAATCCATCTGGCCGTTCAGCAAATTGCCTTTCTGATCGACCACCGTAATACGACCGGGGTCCAACTCCGGAACACTGGATGCTATCAGGTGCACAATGGCGGCCACTTGTCCCTTATCCAACACCCGGCCCGAATAGAGTTTTAGTACCACTGAGGCGCTGGGATCGTCTTTTTTACGCACGAAAACCGATTGCTTAGGAGTAGCCAGATGGACCCGCGCCGACTCGATATTGGCCAGAGTGCTGATGGTGCGCGCCAACTCTCCTTCCAGTGCTCGATGGAAACGCGCCGCCTCCAATGCCCGGCTGGTGCCAAATCCGGTCTCTTGCTGCAGAATTTCAAACCCCATGCTACTGCTGTGCGGCAAACCCTGACCGGCAAGTTTCATCCGCGCCTCTTGCAGTTTGCCGCTGGTGACCATGACGGCCCCGGTCGAATCATTTACCTTGAACGGAATACCGTTCTGCTCCAGGGCGGCCACTACTTCGGCCGCATCCTTTTGCGCCAGATTCCCATAAAGCAAACTGTAACTCGGCGTCTGGGACCAAAGCACCACAGCGATTCCCAGCGCCACGCTGGCTGCAATGCCGACCATAACCGCCAACTGCCGGACAATGGGGTTCTGCCCCAAACTGGCCGTCGGAAAGGATTGCGTTAAGGCATTTTCATCATTGGCCACGGTTTTTTACCCACTTTAAATTCTTAACTAATAACATTAGATATAAGTCATTATTCTTTGTTTTTACAGAGCATTTAAATAGGCATATTCATCACTTCTTTATACGCATCCACCAACTTGTTTCGCACCTGTAACATGGTCTCGAAAGAGAGGCTGGACTTTTGCACGGCCACCATCACTTCAGCCAGATTGACGTCCTCCGCGCCCAGCTCAAAGGCGCGTTTCAGATCGCCCGCTTGCTGCTGGGTCTCATTTACCTGGTTGATCGACTGGGATAACAGATCGCCAAAACTGGGGGCCGTTGGATCATCTGCGGCCTGTGATGTCGAGGCGGCCTGCGCCGACATAGTACGAATCTGCGCCAATACTTGATCGATTTGAGTGGTGGTCATAATTGGATTCCCTAACAACTGTGTCTTTTGATTCCAGAACTATGCAGAAACCGCACCAACCTCACCGAGGGATGGCGACTCCCGCCTCCCGCAGTCGTGCAATTTTGTAACGCAAGGTACGCTGACTAATACCCAAACGTTCAGCCACCTCTTTACGGCTTCCCCGGTCTTCACGCAGCGCGTCCAAAATCATGCGCTCTTCCACCGAGCGCAAATCATCACTTAGACACCCCTTGGCCTCCTGTTCTGCAGACTTGCGTAGCGGTTGAGCTACGGCCATATCCATCTCAAAACAGAGGGCGTCGGGTAGAATTTCCGTCCCATCACAGAGAATCAGCGCACGCTGCACGACATTGTCGAGTTCACGCACATTGCCCGGCCACTTATGCTCAAGCAGCCGCTGTTCGGCCTCTGGCGACAAGACAGGCTCAATAATGCGCTGTGCCAGGCAGATACGACGCAGTAAGAAACGCGCCAACGGAAGAATATCTCGCGGCCGATCTCTGAGGGGGGAGAGATGCAGGGGAAAGACGTTCAACCGATAAAACAGATCTTCCCGAAACCGGCCAGCCGCCACCTCTTCACGCAGATTACGGTTAGTGGTCGCCAAAATCCTGACGTTGAGAGGAATCACCTTTCTACCACCCAGACGCTCGACTTCACGTTCTTGCAATACCCGTAACAGCTTGGCCTGCAACGGTAGACTCATTTCCGAAACTTCATCCAGCAACAGCGTGCCGCCTTGCGCCTGTTCAAATTTTCCCGGCGCTGAATTGTACGCACCGGTATACGCCCCCTTTTCATATCCGAACAGCATCGCCTCCAGCATGTTGTCCGGTATGGCAGCACAGTTAATCGCCACGAAGGGGCCGTCACTGCATTGGGATTGTCGATGTATGTAGCGAGCAAACACCTCTTTACCGGTGCCACTCTCGCCACCGATAGATACAGTCGCCTGGCTTTGCGCCACCCGCCCGGCCAGACTCAACAACTCACGCGTCCGTATATCTTCGGCAATCACCTGCTCATCCACCGGCTGCACCTGTTGGATGCAGAGTTTCACTTTGTCAATCAGAAGTGACGGTTCAAACGGCTTTGCCAGATAATCCGTTGCACCGTTACGCATCGCCGATACCGCTTTTTCGATATTGCCAAATGCCGTCATCATCAATACCGGCAGTGTCGGAAAACGGGCCTTCACCCGTGCAAGCAGCTCATGTCCATCCATGGGCTTCATCTGTACATCGCTGATAACCA